>CAMKGM010000038.1 GCA_946412245.1 uncultured Bacteroidales bacterium | reverse complement strand
ATAATAATACTGTTTTTTGTTTACAACTTTGTAAACCCATTTCAGGACAAGTCAATGTATGGTTTCAGTGGGAAAGGTGGGAAGGGTGGGAAAGGCGGGAAAGCTGGGAAAGGTGGGAAATCGGGGAAAAGCAGAATTTGTAGACCGGGATGGTGCATAGTTGTAGGGGTGCCACCTGTGCTCCGCCGTCAATCGGCATCGCCTCAGCAAAGTTCAAATAAATTTGACTCTGCATTCGGCTCGCACGATTGGTGACGACCCTACATGGTAGCGAAAATGATTGTACTGCGTTGGGGCGAGTGGTGCTGCCTAACGGCACCGCACGCCACTTCGTGACTCGTGCTGCACCATCTCCCCGAGCACTTCGTGGTTCGTGTGTTATTGTACAGCTTTCGTGAGCTGTAATAGTGTTCACTCAATGTTGAGAAAAGCTTCAATGCTCTTCGAGCACCGCACACCGGCCTGGCGGCCGACTCATGCTGCAAAACTTCCTCGAGCGCTTCGCGGTTCAAAGAGCGTGGGATGAGAGTCTTGGGGCTGCGACGGGAGTCGCAGCATAGAGGACCGAGGGACGGTGTGGATGTGGGGCAAAGATAGTGTAGTGTGTTGGTTGTGGCAATGATATTAACACAAATTGAGGGGGCTGTGATAGGGTGGGGGATTGATGCAAAAAAAGGCTCTTGCCTTGAGCAAGAGCCTTTTGTGCGATGTTGTCAAATATTTACTTATTTGATAACTTTGCTAGCAGCCTTGGTGCCGTCGGTGTAAGTAGTAACGACTACGTTCACGCCGTCGAAGGGAACATTGCTCTCAACACCTGCCAGGTTGTAGTACTTCACACCGGCAACAGCCTTAGCGTTGATGTCGTTAACGCCAGTGGGAGTGTCACCATTCTGAATGGTCAGAGTGAAAGAAGAGTCAGCAACGGAGCCATAGAGGCTCTGGTCGTTGTTTGAACCGGAAATCATGCAGTTGACAACCTTGCACTCATAGTCGCCGGCAGCGATCTTAGCACCGCTCTCTGTCACTTGCTGGATGGCAAGATAGAGGATGGGTTCACCATCGGTTACACCAATCTCGTTGTTGTTGATGCTACCGAACATGAATGCGCCGGTTTCCATATTAGAAGAGAGAGTCCATTCAGCTTCAGCTGCGTATCCTGCAGCAATACCATCTCTCATAGTTGTGTTAGAGCCTTGTCCAGCTTCTTTCTTGCTCAGTTGAACAAACTTGAAACCTTCGGGAATCTGAACTTCAAACTGCATGAAGGTGAAGTCGGGCTGTTCGGGATTCTCAAGATAGAAAGGAATGATAGCCTTGTCGGTAGCATTCTCAATAGTCACATTGCCTGCATAGAACTTGCTGCTTGCAAGAGGAGTTCCAGCAGAAGCAGTCATGGCAACAACAGCTGCGGTTGCGAAAAGTAAAGCTTTAACTTTCATAGTTTTGTTTTTTAAAATTTAAAAAATAATGTTAGTTAATAAAATTTGGTTGTTACATTCTTTCATGCAAATTTAGGCATAATTTTCTTGCTAACAAAAAAATCTTGTAAAAAAGTGACTTTTTTTTCAAAAAATAACGCAAACTGTCAAATTTTTTCAACA
The DNA here is from genome assembly GCA_946412245.1 of uncultured Bacteroidales bacterium. Classification (GTDB taxonomy): domain Bacteria; phylum Bacteroidota; class Bacteroidia; order Bacteroidales; family Muribaculaceae; genus Sodaliphilus. The sequence continues at coordinate 30,002 of CAMKGM010000038.1, read as the reverse complement.
AAATCCTTGAAAAAGGTGAGCCAAAGCGTGGGTCAGTCATTGAGTTTGCCACCGAGGTAGCACCGCACCTCGCCAATGGGTAGTTTGCCGACGAACATCAGGGGCACTCTAGCCTCGCCGGTTGAGAGCCAGGTGTCGAGGTCGTCACTCGACTTTTTGCGTCCGTCTTGTGTGAAGCTGAACTGCACATGAAAGGCATTGTGCTTGGAGCCGTCGCGCAACTTGATGTCTTGCACGCCCTTGTAGGTGATGGTGAGTGTCTCCTTGGTTTTGCCTGAGAAGACGGTGGTGGTGTAGGTCTTGCCGATGGGAATGCGCTCAAAGTCGAGGTTTCGTAGCATGTAGAAGACCGAGAGCATATCGTAGGCTTTGCCGGGCGACTGCAGGGTGATGTTGACGGTGGGTTTGTCTTTGCGGAATCGGGAGCATCGTCCTGTGGTTTTGCCGTCGGCATAGGAGAACTTGACCACATCGTGCGCAAAGTAGGATTTTTCGTGGGTGATTTTGTCGTACTTGATGGGCGTGAAGTCGGGGTTCATGGACACCTTGAGTGTGTCGCGCACCTTGTAGATTTTGTCAGCCCAGGAGCGTGTGCGTGCCACGAGCTGCGCGTTGTAGTTGCCGGCGGCGGTACGATGCACGCTGAGCTGTGCGTTGCCGGCGTGTTTCCAGATGACTCCCCAGTGGTAGACGATTTGGTAGTTGAGTGTCTCTTTGGTGTAGCTGCGTGCCTGTGCGCTGATGGTGAGCAGCCAGGCTGCCACGATGGTGGCGGCGAGTGTCATGAATTTATGTGTCATTTTCATCACAATTTATTGTTTTATTGCATTAGACACCATCCTGCCAAAAAAGTTTAAACCCCGCATTTTTTTGGAGTCGCTTCGCGAGAAATCTCCAATTGGGTCGGATGTTTGGAATCGCCTGCGGCGAGAATTCAGGCAAATTGGTTACGAGCTTAAGCCCGTTAGGGCTGGGTAGAAAATAGGCAGGGGTGAAGCCGAAGGCGAAACCCCTGTTACAAGCAATCAATTTTCAATTAGCCCCGTAGGGGCGGCAGAACTATAGGTGACGCTCATCATAGTCAATATCGTAAGCCTTCAGAAACTCCTTATACTCATCAATAAACGAGCGCACCTTGTGATGTTCCTGTTGATTACGAATATATTCAACAACCTTTGGCAAAACTGATGAACTCACTGAAAATGCCCCATACCCTTCCTGCCATGCAAATGCACCATAATAATGGGGATTGATGGTCTTTAACCATCGGCTAGATTCTGCCTTGACCACTCGCACAAAATCGGCAAGAGCCGTTGTCTTTGGTAATGAGACTAGCATGTGAACATGATCAAGCATTCCGCCCACCGCAACCGGTTTGCCGCCTTTGTTTTTGACAATGCCAGCAAGATATTGGTGGACACGAGGCAGGTCATCCGAGAGCAAGTTGGTTGTTTTCGGTTTGGTGTGGAAAATGATGTGGAGATAATTTTGGACAAATGTATTTGCCATTATTTGTTATTTTTCTGTCGCCCCTACGGGGCTAATGGGTTGATTGTTGTGCTTTACACAGGGGTTTCGCTACGCTCCACCCCTGCCTATATCACACGCCCCTACGGGGCTTCTACGACGCAAGCTATCGCGTTACACAGGGGTTTCGCTCGCAAGCTCGCTTCACCCCTGCCTATTATCACACGCCCCTACGGGGCTTCAACTATGCTAGCATTTGTACTACACCAGTTCTCGTGCGAAGCACGACACAAAACATAATTCCTTCGATAGAATTAGCCCGCAGGGCGGCGATTATCCGGCAAAAGGGGATTATTTTTCGATGGGGTGGACTTTGAGGCGGTCGCCGCTCTCCTTGACGATGGTGTTGTAGTATTCTTGTGTGTAGCCGGGCCAGTTGGGCGAGACGGGCATACCGTCGGCATTGCGCTCAAACTTGCCGTCCTTTTCCTTCTTGACGTTGCCGTCCAGATACTTGACAAAGAGGTACTTGGCGAGTTCCTGATAGCGGTGTGTGGCATCCTGGGCCGTGTTGACGCTGTAGTTGGTGAGATATTCCACGGCCTCGGCCTCGCCGGTGGCGCACAGTTGCACGGCGCGTGCATCGACTGTGGGTCGGTTCTGCTCAAACTCGTCCTCGAGCCCTTTCTGCACTTTGCGAATGTCGTCAATCATGAGTGAGTAGCGGTTATAGGCCTGATTGGCAATGAGATTGTTGACCCAGAATGCGGCATCGAAGTCAAAGTTGTAGAGGTCGGCCTTGCCCACGCGGTAGCTCTCGGGCACCTCGGTGATGCAGCAGTAGATGGGAACGAAGACGGCCGTGTTGGCATCGTCGACACCGAACCAAATGATACCGCCCACTTGGCGCGGCAGCCACGAACGCATCTGCGAGACGAAGACGAAGCCCGTCTGTTGTGTAGCGATGGCGCGCTCTTGGCAGTAAGCCTCACCGTCGACCTTGAAGTCCATGGGACGATAGCGATAAGGCACTCCCCACCAGTTGGTGGCACCGGGGTCCTTGGTCATGTCGAAGGGTGTACCCTCGAAGTGGTCGCGCATCATGTTTTGCAGGTCGCGCACTGAGAGTTTGCGGTCGGGACGCACATACAGAGGCATGATCGGAGCACCTTTCTTGCCGTTGATGAAGGGCAGATAGGCATCCATGCCGGCTTTGTAGCGGTTGAAGTAGGACCACACGCGGGCATCGCAGCCGCGCAGGGTGTCGAAGCTGCTTGGCGCATAAACGGCCGAGAAAGCGAAGTCGGCATCCTTGCCACTGTAGAGACCCATTTTGCGCGCGAAAGAGATGACATCCTTGCTATAGAGGCAGTTCTGCTTGTCGTTGAGCGGGAACTGATAGATGCGAGACTGGTTGGCGTGGCCTGAGATGCAGTCGTCGGGGATGCGCACAGCTACCCACACGGCGCCTTTTTCCTTGCCGCCCTTGCCCATCATCTCGAGCACCCAAATCTCGTTGGGGTCGCCAATGGAGAAGGACTCTCCCTCGCTGTTGTAGCCATATTTCTCAACGAGGTCGGTCATGACCTTGATGGCCTCGCGAGCCGTTTTGGCGCGCTGCAGGGTGACGTAGATGAGGCTGCCGTAGTCCATGATGGCGTTGGCGGTGGTGTCAGCGAGTTCCTCACGTCCGCCGAAGGTTGACTCGGCGATGGTGAGCTGATGCTCGTTGATGTTGCCCACCACGGCATAGGTGTGAGCCACTTCAGGGATGTATCCGTGGAATTTGCCGGTGTCCCAGTCGCGAATTTCGCGCATTTCGCCTGGTTTATGGTCGGCTGCGGGCAGGTATTGCAGGTCGCCATAGAGGGTGTGCGAGTCGGCCGCGTAGGTGATGATGGTACTACCGTCGGTTGAGGCATTCTTGCCCACGAGCAGGTTGGTGCAGGCCCAAGCATTGAAGCCGTTGAACAGAGCAACGGTGCAGGTGAGGGCCAAGAAACGTTTGATGTAGTTCATAGGGGGTATAGTTTTTAAATTGTTAAAAAATTCAGGTAGTTAAAGTTAGCACATTGCCGGTCAAGGATGGTTGGTGAGGAATTAATCGTCGGAGAGCGACGCGAGAAATTGCGGGTCTACGTCGACCTTGACTTTAGCGATGCGGTATTTTTTGACCTTGAGCACAATGAAGGTGCAAGGCGGTGTTTTGAGTTCCTCTTTCTCCTTGAGGAAGTCGCCCTTGAGTGCGAGCAAGAGTCCGGCGAGCGTCTCGGCATCGTCAAGGTGCTCGGCAAAAGCCGACTCGGGAATGCCGGTAGCCTCGAAGAAGTCGTCGAGCGGCGTCTTGGCATCGAAGATGTAGGCGTATTGGGCCACTTGGGTGTAGTATTTCTCCTCGGTGTCGTACTCGTCGTCGATGTCGCCCACGATTTCCTCGAGCACGTCCTCGAGCGTGGCGATGCCCTGTGTGCAGCCGAACTCGTCGACGATGACCGCCATGTGGATGCGCTTTTTGCGGAAGTCCTCGAGCAGGTCGTCGATCATGCGCGACTCGGGTACAAAATAGGCGGGTCGCATGAGCGACTGCCACTTGAAGTTGTCGTCTTTCTTGCCAATGTAGGGCAGCAGATCCTTGGCATAGAGAATGCCCTTGATGTTATCGGGAGTCTGGTCGTAGACGGGCATACGAGAGTAGCCGTTCTCGACCACGGCCTTGACCACATCGGTGAAATTGAGCTCAATGTCGAGGTCAACGACATCGACGCGCGGCCTCATGATTTCAGAGACGGTCTTGTCGCCAAAGGTGAGGATGCCTCGCAGCATCTCCTTCTCGTCGGTGGACTTGAGGTCGCTGGCCTCAAGGGCGCGCGAGAGGTCCTCGACCGAGATGTCGTCGGCTTTTTGCGACACAGCCTTGCGCACCACATAGGTGCTCTTCATCAGGAGTTTAGACACCGGTGAGAAGAGGCTCACCAGCGAGCTGACGAGCGGCGTGGCCTTGACCACGAAGCTGATGTTGTTGCTGTTGGCATAGAGCTTGGGAATCACCTCGCCAAAGAGCAGGATGAGGAACGTGAGGATGACCGTGAGCAACAGGAAGTTGAGCACAGGATTGTTGATGGTGAAAATCTGCGTGAGCGCAAAGGTGAACACGACCACAATCATGACGTTGACCAGATTGTTGCCAATGAGGATGGAGGCGAGCAGCTTTTCGGGATTGGCGAGCAGTTGCTGCACCCGTTCGCGCTTGGAGTCGGGAATGGAGTCGATGTCGTCTTGCGAGAGCGAGAAAAAGGCAATCTCAGCACCTGAGAAAAATGCCGAGAAGAAAAGTCCCGCGACAGCGACAATGATGGCAATGATAGAGCCCAGCGATGGATTGTTAACCACAATGGCTTGTGCCGGTTGGGCAACGGCGCACAGCAGATTCAAAAGAGGCGATAAAGGGTCAGGGTCCAAAATATATTGAATTAAGTTACACAAACAGACCTGGGTGCACGGGGCACGTCAAGACCTGAAAGCCGACCTGTTGCCGACTTCACTGCAAAGTTAATATATATTTTAGAGTTATGCAAGAGTGTGGGTGGAGTTTCAGTTCTTAGGAGTTGTCGGGAAATGAAAAACAACGGACAAGCGGCGAGGCCTGTCCGTTGTGCAGTGAAAGTTGAGTGTGTGGATTTAGAGGGCTTTGCCGTCGCTACCCAGCACCTCGATGATTTTGTGCTTGTAGAGTTTCTCCATCTCGTCGCGAGCGGGTCCACAATACTTGCGGGGGTCGAATTCACCGGGTTTCTCTGCGAGCACTTTGCGTACAGCAGCGGTGAAGGCCAGACGGCTATCGCTGTCGATGTTGATCTTGCACACAGCGCTCTTGGCAGCCTTGCGGAGCTGCTCTTCGGGAATACCTACTGCATCGGGCATCTTGCCGCCGTGGGTGTTGATGATGTCAACATATTCCTGGGGTACCGATGAAGAGCCGTGGAGCACGATGGGGAAACCGGGGAGTTTCTCCATGACGGCGTCGAGCACGTCGAAAGCCAGTGGGGGAGGAACGAGCTTGCCAGTCTTCGGGTCACGGGTGCACTGCTCGGGTTTGAACTTGTAGGCACCATGGCTTGTACCGATTGAGATAGCGAGCGAGTCGCAACCTGTGCGGGTAGCGAAGTCAATCACTTCCTCAGGCTTGGTGTAGTGCGATTCCTCGGCCTGAACCTCGTCTTCAACGCCGGCGAGCACGCCCAGCTCGGCCTCAACGGTGACATCGAATTGGTGAGCATATTCCACCACTTTCTTAGTCAGAGCGATGTTCTCCTCATAGGGCAGTGCGCTACCGTCAATCATCACGCTCGAGAAGCCGAAGTCAACGCAGCTCTTGCACAGCTCGAAGGTGTCGCCGTGGTCCAGGTGGAGGCAGATTTGCGGGTGCTCCCAACCGAGTTCCTTGGCATACTGCACAGCGCCCTCGGCCATATAGCGCAGGAGCGTTTGGTTAGCATAGTTGCGTGCGCCTTTAGAAACCTGCAGAATGACAGGCGACTTGGTGTCGGCCGCAGCCTTGATGATAGCCTGGAGTTGCTCCATGTTATTGAAGTTGAAAGCCGGAATTGCATAGCCGCCATTGATGGCCTTGGCGAACATTTCACGGGTGTTCACGAGCCCTAAATCCTTGTAATTTACCATAATTCTGATTATTAAGTAGTTTTTAAAAAACAAATAAAATTCGCTTCGTGTCGCTTAGGCCTTGTTGAGGCCTTGCTTGTCGTTTGACGTACAAAGATAACACATTACTTTGAATAAAGCGTTGAAAGTAGTGATAAAAAATATAAAAAAGGCTTAGTCCCGTGCGAAGTGTGACCAAACAAGTTCCGAACCTAAAGAATTCTATCGGCGACAATGCCAGGAATAAAGGAGGTCCCTGCATAAGAGATATTGCTATTGATGTTTGCAATATATCGACTGGTAATATTTTCTTGGATGGAAAACATGTTCAACGAAGCAATACTAACAGGTTTTTCAAAGCACTTGTATTTGCATTCTATAGCTGCACTTCGCCGAGCACCTTTTACAACAAAGTCAACCTCGGTGCCATTGGTTGTGCGATAAAAATTAATAGTCTCATCGGCACGGCGCTTCCGTAAAAGCTCCAGCAAAATCTCATTTTCAAAGATAGCACCGTTATCGGTGCGGAAAGTCATCTCATTGAAACTGCCATAAATGATGTTTCTCAGCCCTAAATCGCAGAAGTAAACCTTCTTCATTTTACCTATCACTTTGCGTCGGTTAGTAAAATAAGGTTCAATGAGTTTAATAATATACATCTGTCGGAGCAGGTTTATATAGGCCTCACAATCAGAATAGGGCAAGCCACTCTCGCGGCTCAGCTCGTTAACGTTCATGAGATTCCCAATTTGAGTTGCCAGTAGCCGAAGCAATCGGCTGAATCCTACAAAATGCTCATTAGCAACATATCGTCTCACGTCGTGCAGTAGATAGGTTTGATAAATGTCATTAAGCAGTTCCACTTTTTCATCAATGCCCCGTGCTAAAGCCACGCGTGGCAATCCACCATAGATGATATACTCTTGATAGGCTTGTTGAAGGTCGCGAGTGAGGGCATTGTTGGCGGTGTCTTGCAAGGATTGCTGCAATTGGAACAGCTTCTCATCTTTAAAAAGCAGAAACTCGGCAAACGAGAGCGAGAATACCTCAATTATGCGAACCCTACCGGCAAGTGATTCATCAATGCGTTGCTGAATATCAAGGCTTGAACTGCCCGAGCATAGCACCTTTAGTTTGGAATATTTGTCAGTAAGAAGTTTCAGCATAGTAGCTATGCCGTTAATAAACTGAAACTCGTCAATCATCAAAATACCATCTATTTCAGGATTTAGATAATTGCTAAGATATTGCTCTATAGTGGCTAAATGCTCAAACAGAGAAGCGACATCAGGGTCTTGGCCATTTAAGAAAAGTGTATTCTTAAAGCAATCGGTGGGGTACATTTTCATTATAGATGTCTTACCGACTTGTCGAGCACCAATGAGTACAACAATGGGTAACGACTTGAATGCCGTTTCGATTCTGTTTTGATAATTATCGCGTGGTATCATAGCACTTTTACGATTAACAACAAAGCAAAAGTAGTGATTTTTTTGAAAGTTGCAAAAATATTATAGGAAATTTTGAGAAAATTCAGAAAAAATACTGTTTTTTCTCGGAAAAAATCAAAAAAGAGGGCGTAAAGGTGAAATTGTGAGGTGGTTTTTATGGTTGCAAGATTGCGAGATGGAATTATGGTCAAAGAGGAGATTTGATTTTGAGTTATCGTAAAGGCCGAGCTGGGGGTTAAAGGCGGCCTACGGGAATGTCGTAGCCCAGGAGCCGGAATGCGACCTTGAACGGTGTTGCCTCTTTGCGAGGCTGTGGCCCGCCATAGTAGTAGAAGAGCCGCTGCACGTCGAAGGAGCGGACCGACACGAGCTGCGTTTCGCCCGGCTTGAGCGACACGGGGACGGTGACTTGGCGCTCGTGGAGCATCTCGCCGTTGAGTTGTGTGTAGCGCATCAATAGCCTGACGTGCGAGATGCGGTGGCGGGTGTTGTTGGTGAGGAAGAAGGATTCCTTGGAGTCGCCGGCGCGCTTGCTGAAGCCGCGCATGGTGATAGCCTGTGGGTCAATGCCGGCAATGGAGTCGGTGGCGGCTGAGTCGGGCTCAATGCGCTCAACCACGGCACGGGTGTTGCCCAGTTTCTTTTGGGTGGTGCGTGTGCGTGCCGGGGCATTGATGGCCAGGGCGAGGGTGAGTAGGCTGAGGGTTATGCTGAGTAGGTGTTTCATGACGCGTTATAGGTATCTGACGGTTGTGAATGGGTTGCCGTTGCCATCGGTGGGATAGATTTTTCGGAATCCGGCGGGCAGTTTCTCCTCCTGAATATCGGGAATGACCGAAACTCCACGGAAAATGGTGGAGAAGAGACGCACGAAGTTGACGCGCACCTTGACTTTCCAGTGCGGCGGGTCGAAGGTGAGCGATGTGGCCTGCTGATTGAGCGTGGCGACGCACTGCGCTGGCGACACGAGGGTTATCTTGCTACGCTGGGTATAGAGCCAGAGTCTGAATTTGTTGTCGACCGCGCTCTGCTCAATGAATCCCACAACGGTGCCGGGCAACAGCTCAAGGTCGGTGCTCTCAAGCAGGATGATTCGGTAAGCGATGTTGTGCTGTCCGTTCCACTTTTCGATGGCGAGAGTCATCTCCTCGTCGGGATAATACCAAATGCCTTCAAGGGGCTGCAAGTCGCTCTCGTCGAACCGCTCTTTCATGCCCTGCGTGTCAATGCCGGGCAAGACCACCGACTGCTCGGGCAGGTCGATGGCGAGCGCGGGAATTGCGATGGCAAGCGCGAGAAGGTATGTTAAAAAACGGTTCATGCTCAGTTGGTTGAGAAACGGTAGGTGAGGCCCAGGCTCAGGATTTCCTTGAGTTGCCAGTATTTCCAGTCAGGATGCCAGGCGTGCGACTTGTCGTAGCGCAGGTGTACAAATAGCTTGGTGTTCAGGTGTCGGGTGATGGAGAAGTCGAAAGTGTTCTCCCAGTCGCCCTGAACATACTCGTAGTTTGTGAACGCGTACAGTCGCGAGGACCAGGTGATGTTGTTGCTGATTTTCCAGTTGAGTTTCGCCTCAAGATTGGAACCGAAACTGTGCTTGGTGTGGTGCCCCGGGTCGATGCCAAAGATGGTCGGGTCAATGTCGTCAATGTTTCGGCAAATCTTGATGTTGTAAGACAGTGGGGCGATGGACAGCGTGAAGACTTTGGTCTCAAACTTGTCCTTGTAGCTGTAGGTCATACCGAGACCGATGTTGAGTTCGGCAGGCGATAGGAATGCCGCCGTCATGGTGTTGGTGTTTGACTTGTAGTTGTTGAAGAATTGGGTCTTGAACAGCAGCGAGGCCGAGTAGTACCAGTTCTTGACTGCTTTGTAGCCCAATTGCGACGAGAACTGGAAATTGTCTTCGTTGATGGCGTAGTTGCGTAGTGAGTCGTTGTGAGCGGTCATGACGCCCAATTTGTAGCGCAGTGTGTTGTTGAAGAGCCACTTGGGGTGCAGCACCTGGTTGAGGTTGAAGTCCCACTGGAAGTCGGCGAGCACGTTGAGGTTGTTCTCGCCGCCTTGATACCAGTTGTCGCTGATGTAGGCCTGCGTGAAGTGTAGCGAGGCATTGACAGTATGGAGCCAGTTGCGCGGCTTGACATCCACTTTTTCAACCTCGACCACAACAGGCTGAGTTTCAACGGGCGTGATGACGAGTCGATTCTTGTTGAGGTCGGCACCGACGGCATATTCGTCGGGTGGAGCCGGGAGCGTTGAGAGATTGTACTTGACCAGTTGCGGGTTGCGAATCATGGCATCATATCGCAGCGCATTCTCGCGCTCTCGCTGTTGCTGGGCCTTGCGTAGCCAGCTGTTGTCGACCTCAAGATGACATTGACGGGCTTGTTGCGGCATGGCAAGTTGCGGGCTGCCGAGCAGTGAGTCGGGCGTTTGCTGTTGCTCAAAGATGAGCGGCATGAGCAGCGTTGACGGCTTGAGCGTGTCGGCGGGCGATGTTTGAGCGGCTGCCATCAGCGGTAGCAGTGTCATTGCCATAATGACGATGCGGTGGCCTGCTATTTCGAGTATATTGAGTCGCATGGGGTTTATAAATAGAAGAGAATGCTATTATAATAAAAGATGTGTAAAGCAATTATTGCGGACAAGAAATCGGAGTCACCTCATAGCCCTGTGCACGGAGCAGTGCGATGACGCCTTGTGGGCCGGGAAGATGCCCTGCGCCCACCGACACAAGGATGCTACCTTGCTTCATGGCCTGCATGATGGTGGGAATCCAGTTCCGGTTACGGTCGTAAACGAGGCGTTTGAGGTCCTCCTCGTCGTTGCCGCCCAAGTCCTTGTCGCTCATGGCCTCGAGCAACTTCTCAAGGCGCTGGTGCTTGTAGTCATCGACCATGACCTTGGCCATTTCCTCCACCTTGCTGTCATTCTTGCACATCTCCAGCAAGTCGCTGGCTTGCTCATTGAGCGGAGCATTGAAGAGCAGGTCGGTTTGGAACCCGACAGACTCAAGGCTATTGGCAATCTTGCCCTTGTCGGTGCATCGCTTCTCTACAGCCTTGTCAATGAGGTTCAAGGGGTTGAAGTTGGGGATGGCTGTTGTTGACTGGATGACCTGCAACTGCATCATGACCGCAGCAGGCTTCATCATATAGAACTTGTCGATGCCAATGCCGAAGATACCGAAGTACTTCTTCACCACATCGTCAATGATTTTGAGACCATCGGCTGAGTAGAGTTTGTCGAGCGTACTGTCTTGCGGAGCCATCATGGCGGCTGACATGAGTTGCAAGGCTTCAGGCGCATCCATGGCTTTGCTCTGAATTTCGACATAGACTTGGTCTATCTCGTCAATCACTTGAGGCAGCCCGGGGATGCTGTCAATGAAATTACCCGAGATGAAGTGATGAGTGCCAAACAGGTAGGAGGGCTTGGCGAGATCTTGACCTGTGACTTTCCACAGCAGTTGAGCTTGTGCGAATGTTGCGCTGATTGCGATGATTAGTAAAGCCAGTATTTTTTTCATATCCAAAAATTGTAATTGCATGATTAAAGTGCAAATTTAACTGAAAGTTTTAAAAAAACCGATATGAAATGGCAAAAAATGTGTGAAAATAAAGCCCGATAAATTCTCCTTGAGCAACGACGATTAGAAAAATAAGACTCCGCTCAGGACGATTCACATCGGCAAGAACGGAGTTTAACAGTTTACTACGAAGTGCTTACTACTAAATGGCTTCAGTATGAATAACACTCTATTGTTAATAATTCAACCAATAACTAATTCACTTTCAAAATAATTATCTACAGTCGAACTTCATTCGACACTGCAAAGTTAGGGGTAGAAAAGAGAAGGGCCAATCACCTATTTTAGGTAAATTTGCCCATTTATTCCCCATTATTAATTAAAATGAAAGAAAAAGTAGTGAAAATTTAAATGTTCATGAGGTCTCGGTACACGTCAAGCGCAGCCATAGCACAGTCTTTAGAGATGCGCTGGTCGTAGATGGGTTTTCCGCATTCTGAGAGCAGCACGCAGTTAATCTCACCGTGGCGGCTTTTCTTGTCGTGTGTCATAAGTTCAATAAGGGTCTCATAGTTATCGCAAGTGATTTTGAACGCGCCATAGTTGGCGAGCACAAAGTGTGCCAGGGCATAGAGGTCTACGGCAGGAAAACCGCAAATGTGGTGCGACAGGAATGTCTCGGCAACAAGCCCCCAAGCCACTGCGAAGCCATGCGAGATGGGTTTGTGGCGCATCATGGCGAGACTCTCGAACGCGTGAGCAAAGGTGTGCCCATAGTTGAGCGCATGCCGCGGTCCCATATCGTTAGGATCAATGTGCACGAACTGCAGTTTGATGGCGCTTGAGGTCTTGACTTCGTTCAAGAACTCGTCAGTGTCAAACGATTGCTTAAAGTCATTGCGCAATAGTCGGTGAAAAGTCTCGTTGTTGTGCAGCATGGCATGCTTGAGCATCTCAGCATAACCGGCTTTGATTTCGTGGGGAGGTAGCGTTGACAGGAAACGTGTTGAGATGATGGTGTGCAACGGATCGGTAAATGTGCCGACCTCATTTTTAAGCCCGTTGAAGTTGATGCCGGTTTTGCCGCCCAATGCGGCATCGACGGCGGCAAGTAGCGAAGTGGGGCAGTTGATGAAAGGCATTCCGCGCTTGAACGTGGCTGCCGCCATACCTCCAATGTCGGTAACAACCCCGCCGCCCACGTTAATGACAAGGCAGTTGCGAGTGGCACCCGAGTCGCTGAATTGAGTCCATATTTTTGACAAAGTTTCAAGACTCTTGTTTTTTTCGCCCGCAGGAATGGTGATGAGTTGTGCCCCTGTGCAGCTTTTACTGTCCAGTTGTGGTACAACCAGTTTTGCCGTGTTGGTGTCGGCAATGATAAAGATGCGCGTGAAGTCGCCCGCGTCAATGATGCGGTCAATAGCCTGTGCAACACGGTTGGTGTGGGTGACTTGGGTGTTCATGGCTGTGTGGAGTTGTCAAGTTAAGGTGTTCTTGAAGTCGCTGATGAGCTCGGGCAGAGCTGTGACAAAGGCTTCCATTGACGGGAACACGATGTCGGCACCGGCTTTGAGCAGCTCTTTCTCATTGATGGGTCCGGTGGTGATGCCCACGGTGAAGCATCCCGCAGTGTGTCCGGCCTGCACACCCAGCGGAGCATTCTCAATGACGATGCACTGGTTGGGCTTGGCTTGAGCCTTGGCGATGCCTTTGAGATAGGGCTCCGGGTTAGGTTTCCCGTGACGTGTGTCGTGAGCGGTGACACGCTCTTCAGCAAACAGGCCCGGAAAATCGTTGTCGATACGTTCCAAAACCGAGGGCTCGCGTGAACCGGTGACCAAAATGCGCTCAATGCCGTTCTGCTGCAGGGTCTGGAGCATAGCGAGTGCGCCCGGCATGACCGGAATGTCGCCCAGTTCCTTGAAGTAGCGCCCTTTGACTTTGTAGAGCTCCCATGCTTCATCGTCGGTGATGTTCTTGCCTGCGCCTTTCTTGAACATGTGCTTGATGATAGCCGCGCCGGTCATGCCCTCATAGAGGTAGAACTCGTCGCGAGTGCACTTGATTCCGTTTTTCTTCATGAGTTTGACCCAAGCGCGTGTGTGATTTTTCATGGAGTCGTAGAGGATGCCATCGCAATCAATCAAGGCAGCCTTGAGGTCAATGTTTTTGTGGCCTGAAAATTTCAGATAGTTGGCAATTGCAGTATTTCCTATCATGTTATGTGTATTGTTAAAGTGAGGTTATGTGGATAAAGGTTTATGAAATTACCTGACGGTGATATGAAAACAGCCTTGCTTGCGCTCAAAGATGGCGAAGCATCGCCCTTGTTGCCTGAAGCTGTAGATGATCTCGGCAAGCACATTTTTGAGGTCTTCGAGCGATATGGGGCGTGCAGGGTCCAGACAGTCAAACTTGACCCAACTGATGTCGAATGTCGTGGCATAGAGATGGCATGACTCGGTGGTTGCTGCGCGATTGCGTTTCTGCAAGCGTGAGACCGAGTAGTCGGTGCGAAGCAGACTGGTGACTCTGATGCGGTAGTCGGCATTGCCTCGAGCCTTGACGGTGTCGGCAAATGCGGTGGCTATGTCCTTGAGCAGTGTGGCTGCTTTGGGCACAAGATAGGGCATAGAGTGCTTAAGCGAGTCAATGAAATAGCTGTTGCAGGTCGTGAGTTTGACGAGTGGCTTGGCAGTAAAATAGGCATTACGCAAGTCGGTGATAGGCTTGATGCCGTTAGCTTGTGCTGCAGGTAGTTGAATGTGGTTGCTGTCATTGAAAATCTGCTTGAGACTGCCGGGCACAATGTGTGTGGCCATGCGCTGCACTTGTGCATCGCCGGCGATGGTGGCTGCCTTCTTGCTGATGGGTGGCAATTCGCCCGATTTCTTGACGTAGATAACCCTTTCGTCATGCGAATTGCTACACGCACAACTCTGATATAGGGTTGCGGCGAGTGACAAAAAGCAGAGTATCAGTAGATTATTTGCCCACCGTCTGCACATAGAGAATCGTGTGGTCATTGTCAAGTTTCATAGCCTGAGCGAGTTTCTCGCGGTCACAGCCGGCTCTCACCACGGTTTTGAGACCTGCTTGAGCACAGTATAGGTAGATGTTTTGCGAAGCAGCTCCGGCTGCATAGTGTTGAAACTCTGCTCGTTGTTGCTTGGTGTTGTCGCCCACCAGCACGATGTTGACCGGAGCGACCTTGGCAAAGTCTTGCATGGCCGAGATGTCGCGGAAATCGCCCTTGTTGACTATGGTGAGCGAGTTGTCCTCGGCGCTATACTTACTGATTTCAGTGGCCGTGATTACGTAGATTTCAAGTTCCTGACGGTTCATGGCAGTGCCAATGGTGCGCTTGCCGTCGTGTGTGATGCCCCAAGCAGCCCATAGCATATTGCTTAGGTCTTGTTTTGAGATCGTTGAGTTGGGGTCAATGTCGCGGCTTGATTTGCGCTCGTTCATCACTTTCATGAGAGGCTGTCCGCCCACGGTTTGAGGCTCGGGAAGGATTTCGGCACTTGCTAAGCCGCTGGTAGCAAAGAGAATGCTTGCCATAATGAGATTAGTTATTTTCATTGTCTTGAGAATAAAAGTTCACATTAAATACTGATTTGGTATAAATTCTAATGACCAAAGTGGGTTAAAATGTTAGGTACAAATATACAAATTTTGCGCTGAAGTCGAGCAAAAAATCGGGAAATTTGCACTGAAATCATAAAAAAATCTCTAAATCGTGTACTGAAATCGTGAAATAATGGCCTTTTTGTGCACTAAATGTGTGCAGGATGTTGCGGAAATGCGGTTTTGTTCACAACGATGAATGCAAGTAGCAAAATATTCATTATCTTTGCAATCACTACCGATAGATTATGGGAAAAGACAAGAACGCAGCGCCTCACATTCAGATGGAGGAGAAAAAATACAAGATATTGATGGTGTGTTTAGGCAATATTTGCCGCTCACCGGCCGCCGAGGGCGTGATGCAACGCCTTGTGGAGGAACGAGGTGTGTCACAATTGTTTGAGATTGACTCAGCGGGCACTTATGGCGGTCATAGCGGCCAGTTGCCTGACCCGCGAATGCGACGCCATGCTTCTCGTCGTGGCTACAACCTGACGCATCGCGCACGGCGAATCACCGGCTACGATATGGGCGACTTTGACATGATAGTGGCCATGGACGATGCCAATCGTGCCGACCTTGAACGGCTTGCCCGCACTCCCGAAGAGGTGCAAAAGATAGTGATGATTGGCAAGTACATTACCACCAATCCGCACTATGACTATGTGCCTGACCCCTACTACGAGGGTAGTGAGGGTTTTGAACTGGCGCTTGACCTGCTTGAAGACGCTTGCGGCCAACTGCTTGACGAAATCCTTACCAACAGACTGAAAACAAACAACTAAACAACGATAGATAATGAAGACTACATTAAGAAACAAGTTGCTGGCCGTGATGGGTTGCGCCCTCATGGCCTTGCCCACGCTGGCGCAGTCACCGCTATCGGTGCGTTGGGAAATGGGACAGAACGAGGCCGAAAAAGGCTATTACAGTTCGCGTTTTGTGCTCAAGAATGTGAGCAACGACACCTTGAGAAACAATTGGGAATTCTTCTTCAACCAGTTCTCGCGAGCACTCAAGTTGCCTGCCGGTTGTCCTGTAGACATCAAGGAAGAGAGCACAACTTATTATCACATGAAACCCAATGCCGCTTATAAACCGCTGAAACCCGGCGACAGTCTGGTTGTGGACCTGCTCATGCGCGGCACAATGGTAAACATTTGTTATGTCCCTCAAGGCGGTCATGTGGTGCTTGACGGAGCCATGAACAAGCCACTGGGTGTGAAGATTGCCGTGGCCGAATTGAAAGACCCTAAGCAATGGGTGTCACGCCCGAATGATTACCCTGACGGAACGCGCATATATGCCCTAAATGCAAGCGTGAACGTCGAGGCAGGCAGTGCTATCGCCTATGATTCCTTCGACATTTTCCCGACACCCAAGAGCGTGGTGCGCGGCGCAGGTACAACTGAGATAGGTAATCTGGTGAGTATCAGAACCAAGTTGCTGAGCAGTGGTGTGCGCAAAGCCAAGAAACGGCTCGTGAATGGCCTTGCGGAGCGCGGTATCTATGCCAGCGGCGGTCAGCGCACCAAGATTTGGCTCAAACTTGACGGCAAACTCAATAACAATCCGGAGTATTATGAACTCGTGGTCAAGAAGGACACCATTGTGGTGACCGGTGCTGCCGGCGAGGGACTGATGAACGGTGTGAAGACGCTACTTGCGGCGATTGACCACAGCAAGGGCGGTAAGCTGCGGTGCGGTACAGTGAAGGACGCACCCGACTTCCCCTATCGTGGCTTTATGCTCGACATTGCGAGAAATTTCACCGGTTTTGACAATCTCAAACGCTTCATTGACTTGCTGGCATACTATAAAATTAACCGTCTGCAATTCCATTTCACCGACGACGAGGCTTGGCGTGTGGAGATGCCCAGCATACCCGAACTCACCGAGGTGGGTTCTCGCCGCGGTTGCACGCTCACCGAGCAGGGCTATTTGGCGCAGATTTTTGATGGAAACGGAAATCCTGACGATTTGTCGCAAAGCGCTAACGGTTACCTGACTCGCAGTCAGATGGTGGAGTTTCTGAAATATGCCGATGCGCGAGGTGTGAAGGTGATACCCGAAATTGAGACCCCCGGTCACGCCCGTGCCGCGATTGTGGCGATGAAGAACCGCCGTGCGAAATATATGCAAACCGATCCGATCAAGGCGCAGCAATACACCCTGTGGGACGACGAAGACAAGCCCACTTTCACCTCGGCGCAGAGTTATCACGACAATGTGCTTAATGTGGCTCAAGACGGTGTGTATCGTTTCTTGGAAACCGTAGTGGAAGATCTCGCCAAAATGTACAAAGATGCCGGATTGAAGTTGGATGTGCTCCATTTGGGCGGTGATGAGGTGGCTAAAGGCGCTTGGGACGGCTCGCCGGCCATCCGTTCGCTGATGTCGCGTGAGGGGCTTCAGTCGCAGCATGATGTGCATCAGTACTATGTGCGCCGCATTTCGGACTATTTGTTCAAGCGCGGCATCAAGATTGAAGGCTGGCAAGAAGTGGCGCTCAACAACTCGGCGAAGCACAATGAGCTGATGCGCAATCGTTTTGCCGGTGTGAATGCTTGGAGCACCATAGGCCGTCGTGACACGGTGCCTTACACACTGGCCAATGCAGGCTATCCCGTGATACTGTCAAATGTGACAAACTTCTACATTGACATGGCCTACTCTTGGCATCAGTACGAAAAAGGTCTGCACTGGGGTGGCGCAGTCGATGAGTATGCGACCTGGAGCGCGCAACCCTATGACATTTACCGCTCGGCACGCACTCAACTCAATGGAACTCCTACCGACTTGGCCAATGCCGCCACAGGTAAAGTGCCCCTGCGCAAGGTGGAGAACATCATTGGTGTTCAAGGCCAGTTGTGGGCCGAGACCATCAGGAACTTTGAGCAGGTGCAAATGTATTGCCTGCCCAAGATGCTGGGTTTGAGCGAGCGTGGCTGGAATGCCATACCGGAGTTTGTGAAAAACGGAGTGGAGCAAGACTATGAAGCCTGCCGTCGTGCCTATAACACCAAGATAGGGCAGAGCGAACTGCCCTTGCTCAAGCAGCGGGGCTATGCCTTCAGACTGGGGCAGCCCGGCATCGTGGTGAAGGATGGTAAACTGCTGGCCAACAGTCAGTATGCCGGTGAAGTGATTCGCTATACGTTAGATGGCAGTGAGCCCGATGCCACCTCGCCCGTGTGGCGTGGACCGGTAGCGATAAGCAAAGGCGTGAAGCTGGTCAAAGCGAAAGCGATGTACTTGGGTCGTGAAAGTCTGACAACTTATTTGTGGCTGGAGTAGTTTTTGGCATAATAATTGTTGAACTATGCAGAAACGGCGAAATAATTTGCCCATGTAACAAATGAGTATTAATTTTGCAGAGTTTTAATAAAATACTATTATTAGAATGAAAATAATCAGTAATCCTGCCGAGCTCCACGCAGCCGTGCAGTCATGCCGCCGGCAAGGCAAGAGCATAGGGTTGGTGCCCACCATGGGTGCCTTGCATGAGGGTCACAAATCGCTTGTCGAACGCGCCCGTCGCGAGAACGATGTGGTGGTGGTGAGCGTGTTTCTGAACCCCACACAGTTCAATAACAAGGAAGATTTGCGCACCTATCCTCGCACAGCCGAAGCCGATGCTGCCATGCTTGAGGCGTGTGGCGTGGACTTCGCGTTCATGCCCACCGTTGAAGACATCTATCCTGAACCTGACACCCGCGTGTTCAAGTTGGGACCTGTGGCTGAGGTGATGGAGGGCGCTATGCGTCCCGGTCATTTCAACGGAGTGTGCCAGATTGTGAGCAAGCTGTTCACATTTGTGGAACCTGACCGCGCCTATTTCGGCGAGAAGGATTTTCAGCAGATTGCAGTGATTCGTGCCATGGTCGCTCAATTGGGTTTCAATTTGGAGATTGTGACGTGCCCTTGCGTGCGTGAGGCCGACGGACTTGCCAAGAGTAGCCGCAACGTGCGTCTCACCCCCACCGTGCGCCGTGTGGCTCCCGCCATCTACAAAACGTTGAAAGAGAGCCTTGACTTTGCCTCTTTCCACACCGTTGAGCAGACTCATGACTGGGTAGTGGCCACCCTCAATGCCTATCCTGAGATGGAGGTGGAATACTTCTCGATATGCGACGGTATCACGTTGCAACCGGTAACGTCGTGGGACGATAGCAAATATGTGGTGGGATGCATCACCGTGTATTGCGGCGATGTGCGTGAAATTGATAATATAACCTATAAAAACGAAGGTTAAGATGCAGATACAAGTAGTTAAATCTAAAATACACCGAGTGACGGTGACGGGTGCTAACCTGAACTACATAGGTAGCATCACGATTGATGAAGACCTGATGGATGCCGCCGGCATTATTGAGGGCGAGCGTGTGTATATCGTGAACAACAACAATGGCGAGCGCCTTGATACTTATGTCATCAAGGGCGAGCGCGGCAAGGGCGAGATTTGCCTCAATGGTGCCGCTGCACGCAAGGTTGAGCCTGGTGACGTGGTAATCATCATGTCGTATGCCTTCATGACCCCTGAAGAGGCCCGCACATTCAAGCCTGCCATCGTGTTCCCCGACACGCACACTAATAAGCTGATTAAGTGATTAGGAAAGAAATAGCTAAACGAGTAAAATTAAGAAATTATGTTTGACAATTTATCAGAAAAACTTGAACGGTCCTTTAAGATACTGAAAGGACAAGGCAAAATTACTGAAATCAACGTTGCCGAAACGCTCAAGGAAGTGCGCCGAGCACTGCTTGATGCCGATGTGAACTACAAGGTGGCTAAACAGTTTACCGACACGGTAAAAGCCAAGGCTCTGGGTCAGAATGTGATTAATGCGTTGAAGCCCAATGAGCTGATGATTAAAATCGTGCACGATGAACTGGCATTGCTCATGGGCGGCGATCAAGCCCCCTTCAACATTCAAGGCAATCCTGCAGTGATATTGATGTCGGGTCTGCAAGGTTCCGGTAAAACTACCTTCTCAGGCAAGCTTGCCAATAAGATGAAGAAGGAAAAAGGCAAGAACCCGATGCTGGTGGCCTGCGACGTGTATCGTCCCGCCGCTATTGAACAGCTCAAGGTGCTCGCTGAGCAGATAGGTGTGCCCGTGTACAGTGAGCCCGAAAGCAAAGATCCCGTGAGCATTGCGCGCAATGCCATTGCCGAGGCGCGTCGCAAGGGCAACGATGTGGTGATTGTAGATACCGCAGGTCGTTTGGCAGTCGATGAGGCGATGATGACTGAGATCAAGGCCATCAAGGATGCCATCAACCCGACCGAGACACTCTTTGTCGTTGACTCAATGACGGGTCAGGATGCCGTCAATACCGCTAAGGAGTTCAACGACCGTCTGGATTTTGACGGCGTGGTCCTCACCAAGCTCGACGGTGACACCCGTGGCGGTGCAGCCTTGTCAATTCGCACTGTGGTCAACAAACCCATTAAATTTGTGGGTACCGGCGAGAAAATGGAAGCTATTGACCCCTTCCGTCCTGCCGGTATGGCCGACCGAATCTTGGGCATGGGCGACATCGTGTCGTTAGTCGATCGTATCCAAAGTCAGTACGACGAGGAAGAGGCGCGCAAGTTGCAGAAGAAGATTGCCAAGAACGAGTTCAACTTCAACGACTTCCTGCAGCAAATCAGGCAAATCAAGAAGATGGGTAACATCAAGGACTTGGCTTCAATGATTCCCGGTGTGGGCAAAGCAATCAAGGATATTGACATTGACGATAATGCTTTCAAGGGCATTGAGGCAATCATTTGTTCAATGACTCCCTATGAGCGCGAGAATCCCAAAGTGCTCGACGGTAGCCGTCGCAAGCGCATTGCCCGCGGTAGCGGTACGAACATTCAGGAAGTGAACAGACTGCTCAAGCAATTTGACCAAACGAGCAAGATGATGCATGCCGTCACGACCAAAAACCCGCTCAAGATGATGCGCAACATGCGCAACATGCCCCGCAGGTGATAACACTGAACTATCATGGGCACCCTGATGTGAAACGATTGAAAGGGTGCCTATTTTTTTATAAAAACCAAGAAAATAACCCATAAAAAACAAAGAGAATATGACATTGATTGATGGCAAGAGTGTAGCCAAAGCAGTGAAACAGGAAATCGCGGCCCAAGTGGAGGCGATGGTAGCAGCCGGCAAGCGTCGTCCGCATCTGGCAGGTGTGCTGGTGGGACATGACGGCGGCAGTGAGTCTTACATGGCAAACAAGGTGAAATCGTGTGCTGAGTGCGGTTTTAAATCGTCGTTGCTGCGTTTTGAGGACACAGTGAGCGAGGAGGAACTGCTCGCTACAGTCAACAAGTTGAACAACGACCCTGATGTTGACGGTTTTATTGTTCAATTGCCCCTGCCCAAACACATTGATGAGCAAAAGGTGATTGAGGCCATTGACTACCGGAAAGATGTAGACGGTTTCCATCCCATTAATGTGGGACGCATGATGATTGGTTTGCCGTGTTTCCGTTCGGCTACTCCGCAAGGCATCCTCATGTTGCTTGAGCACTATCAGATTGAGACTCGTGGCAAGCATTGTGTGGTGCTAGGTCGCAGCAACATTGTGGGCAAACCCGTGGCTTCGATGCTCGTCCAGAAGGCTAATCCCGGCAACTGCACGGTGACCATTTGCCACAGTGCCACCAAGAACATGGCTGAGATTACTCGCCAGGCCGACATCCTGATTGCCGCCATCGGTTCGCCTGAGTTTGTGAAAGCCGACATGGTGAAGGACGGTGCCGTTGTGATTGATGTGGGCACTACCCGTCTGCCCGCAAGCGATACCAAGAGCGGTTGGCGCCTGCATGGCGATGTTGACTTTGAACAAGTAGCGCCCAAGTGCTCTTACATCACACCTGTGCCGGGCGGTGTAGGTCCCATGACCATCGTTTCGCTCATGCAAAACACACTGCTGGCGGCTCAAGGTAAGATTTATTAATGTATTAATGCGATTTTAGGCAATGAGCAGTTATTTGTCGGGAGTATTTTTGTCGCTGTTGTCGTTGTTGGGCAACAGTGGTGATGTGGACTTCGTATTTTTTGGCGATGCCATGCAGCATGCGCCCCAATTTGAGGCAGCGCGCCGTGGCAGCACCTACGATTACAGCGAGTGCTTCCAGTATATAGAGCCTGATATCAAGGGCGCTGACTATGCTGTGGTGAATCTGGAGGTCTCGTTAGGCGGAGCTCCCTACACCGGCTATCCGTGTTTCAGCGCGCCCGACGAGTGGGCCGCTCAACTGCAGCGCTCGGGTTTTGACCTCTTGCTCACTGCCAACAATCACTGTCTGGACCGGCGCGACAAGGGCGTGGTGCGCACCATTGAGGTGCTTGACCGCTTGGGCATCCCTCACATAGGCACCTATGTGAATAGTGCAGCCCGTGCCAAGCTGTTGCCTTATATTGAAACTATCAAGGGCTTGAAGGTTGCCTTTTTGGACTACACCTACGGCACCAACGGCATTCCCATCCAAAAAGATGTGGTCGTGGACTACATTGACAAGAAAGTGATAGCTGCCGACATTGCAGCGGCTCGTCGGGCCGGTGCGCAGGTGCTGTGTGTGAATATGCACTGGGGCATTGAATACACGCTCACACCGGTGCAGGAGCAAAAGGACCTTGCCGATTTTCTGGTAGATCAAGGTGTGGACTTGATCATTGGCGGCCATCCTCATGTGGTGGAGCCCTTTGAGATGCGCCACAGCGCGAAGTGGGACAAGGACGTGCTGGTGGTCTACAGCTTGGGAAATATGATATCGAACATGACCAAGCCCGACTGCCGTGGTGGCGCTATGGTGAAGGTGAAGGTGCAGATGAAGAACGGTAAGCCCGTTGTCCACGATGCTCGCTACAAGCTCTTCTATTGCCAGAAACCCGTTGCGGGCAAGAACTACACGCTCATTCCCGAAGAACGTCCTGACCTGGTGCATGCCGGTCAAAAGTCGGCATTCAATACTTTCATGAGCCGCACTCACCAACTGGTGATGAAAAAGAACATCAACGTTCCGCAGGAACGCTGATGTTCACCAATAAAACTTATAATTATGAAAACAAATTCGGTCTTGTGACGACTGGCAAAGATGACAGTCGTTATCTATGATACGTTGTCAATCGTTGTCGAAGATGCGGCGCAAGCGGCTGAAGAAGCGGTTCTTGGTCTGCTCGGTGGGCATGACGTTCTCGCTGCCCTTGAGCGCCTCGATGGCGGCGCGTTCTTTAGCATTGAGTTGCTCGGGTACGTAGACCATGACGTTAATCAGCATATCGCCGTTTCCGTAGCTGTTGGGCGAGGGTAGTCCCTTGCCACGGAGCCTAAGCACCTTGCCGGGCTGCGTGCCTGCCGGGATGGTGACGCGTGCGTGTCCGTCGATAGTGGGAACCTCGACTTTGCCACCGAACACGGCCGTGGGGAAGTCGAGCATCAGGTTGTAGACCAAGTCGTTGCCGTCGCGCATCAGTTGAGCGTCACGCTCTTCTTCAATGAGGATGAGCAAATCGCCGGGAATGCCTCCGCCCGGTGCTTCGTTACCCTTGCCGCCCATGCGCAGGGTCATGCCCTCGGCCACACCGGCAGGGATATTGACGGTCACGATATCTTCTTTGCGTATCAAGCCTTGTCCGCCGCAGTGCTCGCAACGTTCCTTGATAATCTTGCCGGTGCCGCCGCAACGCTGGCAGGTGGTTTGAGTCTGCATGTTGCCCAGCAGTGTGCGTTGAATTCTCACTTCCACGCCATTGCCATGGCAGTTGGGACAGGTCTCCAGCGCGGTTCCGTTTTTCGCGCCGGTGCCGTGACAGTGTTGGCAAGAGACAAGACGCGGCAGTTTCAGTTTCTTCTCTTTGCCATGAGCGACATCTTGCAGATTCACCTTGACGCGAATGCGCAGGTCACTGCCGCGTTGCACGCGCGAACCGCCACCTGTGCGGCCGCCGAATCCGCCACCACCAAAGATGTCACCGAAGATATCGCCAAAGTGTGAGAAGATGTCGTCCATCGACATTCCGGCACCGCCGAATCCGCCGCCCATCTGGTCGCCGGCAAAGCCAAACTGGTCGTAGCGGGCACGCTTGTCAGGGTCACTGAGCACATCGTAGGCCTCAGCGGCTTCCTTAAATTTCTCTTCGGCCGCTTTTTTCTCCTCGTCAGACTTACCTTGCTGACGATCAGGGTGATATTTGATGGCCATCTTGCGATAGGCTTTCTTCAGTTCGTCGGCACTCACATTCTTGTCAACGCCTAACACTTCGTAGTAGTCTCTCTTTGCCATAGTTCTTCAGTGTTTTATTGTCCTACGACCACTTTGGCATGGCGCAAAACCTTGTCATTAATCATATATCCCTTGAGCACCGTGTCAATGACTTTGCCTCGTTGTGACTCATCGGGGGCCGGGAACATGGTCACAGCCTCATAAATTTCGCTGTCAAAGTCTTGGCCTGTGCTGTCCATGGCTTTCACTTGCTGTGATTCAAGATATTTGGTGAACTTATTGTAAATCAAGTCCACTCCCTCCTTGACGCTGTCAAGGTCGCCGCCATTGTCAATTGCCTGAATGGCGCGTTCCATGTCGTCGACCACCGGCAGCAGTTCAAGCATGGCTTTTTCAGCCCCGTTCTTAATCAGGTCCTGTTTCTCGCGCATGGTGCGTTTGCGGAAATTGTCGAACTCTGCGAGCAGAAACATATATTCCTTTTTTTGAGCTTCCAGTTCCGATTCAAGTCGGGCAATGGTTTCCTCAGCGGTCTCTTCATGCTCTTGTTCAACGTTTTCTTCGTTTTCAGGGGTTTGTGACTGCTCTTGTTCCAAGTTGTCTACGTTCTCCTGCTCCAGGTCTTCGTTGAGCGTTTGGGGCTCTTTATTTTCTTTCTTTGACATATTGTGTTGATATTTAAGTTTCATGCATTATCATTGCGCATCGTTACAAGCCCGTGAGAGCTTATGACGAAAGCGCACTGCACGATATAGCAAGAATGTTGCCAAACTCGTGTCGTTCCACTCGAAAGTTTGTTCCATCGCCTGAAATGACAAAAATGACACTATGCCGAGTCTTGTCGCTCCTCACTCTCTGCCACTTTGACACATAGCGACGTGCACTGAGGCCACCGTCGCGGGTGCTTTTCGACATTCATTGACTTACGAGTGATTGAGGGGGAAGATGAAGTGGGTGGGGTAGTGCTTGAGCAGAGGCAATTGCTGAAGTTCACTTGCGCTGTGATTATTGTCGAAGATGCCGAAGATGGAAGAGCCGGAGCCCGACATGGCGGCGTAGATTGCCCCTGCATCGTAGAGGCTTTGCTTGATGCTTGCCAACTCAGGATGTTGAGCGAACACGCTGGGTTCAAAGTCATTGACGAGCAAGCCGCTCCATTGCTGCACAGGCCGTGCCAGGATTTCCGGAATGGGCACTTGCGCCGGCTGTGGAGTTACTTGTGCGTAGGCTTCGCGCGTGGGTACCGATACCGCGGGCTTGATGAGCAGTAGTGTGTGTCCTTTGAGGTCTAAATCGATAGGGCTGAATACATTGCCTATGCCGGTTGCCATCATGGGGGTATTGTAGATGAAAAATGCACAGTCGGCCCCGAGAGAGGCGGCCATTTGGGCCAGTTGGTCTTTAGTGAGATTGAGCTCAAACATTTGATTGAGGGTGGTGAGCGTGAAAGCCGCGTCGCTCGAGCCGCCACCCAGCCCGGCTCCGTCGGGTATGTGCTTGTAGAGGTGGATGTCGACCGGCGGCAGGTTAAATTGCTCTTGCATGAGTCTGAACGCCTTCATCACCAGGTTTTTCTCGGCAGGACAGTCCACGGGGTTCCCGTAGCATGTGAGTGAGGCGTCACTACCGGTTGCCGGTACAATCTCGAGTGCGTCGGTCAGCGCGATGGGATAGAAAGCGGTCTCGATGTTATGATATCCGTCGGGTCGTCGTTCCACGATGTTGAGCCCGACATTGATTTTGGCATTGGGAAATACAATCATAGCGTGCGTGTGGCGGTGTGTGGGGGTTATAGAATGGGGCTCATGAGCCGTGCGAGCGATTCCAGCGCGCGTTGTTGTGCAGGGCGGCGACGCCAGTGCGGCAGGGTGATGCGGGTGCTGTTCTTGAGGTCGGCCATGAAGATGCGTTTCATGCGCTCATTGAACTCCTTGCTGTAGACCATCACGTTACACTCAAAGTTGTGCTCAAAACTGCGGAAGTCGAAGTTCGTGGAGCCCGTTGTGACAAAGTCGTCGTCAACAATCACGCACTTGGCGTGCATCATGGCCCGCTCGTAGAAGTAGACCTTGATGCCGGCTTCAAGGCATTCTTTGATGTAGGAGTAAGACGAGTATTTGAGCAGTTTAGAGTCCGGTGTGCGAGGCACCATGAGCCTGACGTCGATTTTGGCGAGAGCGGCCGACTGCAACACCTTCAGCAGACCGTCGGTGGGCAGGAAATAGGGCGTTTGGATGATAATCGTGTGCTTGGCATTGGCTATCGCTTTGAGAAACACGTGCAAGATGGCATTCCATCTGCCGGTGGGTCCGCTACTCACAATTTGCATGCCGTGGGGTGTGTCGGCCGTCACGTCATGAGTATCGGTAGTCTCGGTGAGCAGGTCGCGTTTCATGAAATTCCAGTCAACGGCAAACGAGTACTGAAGTCCCTTGAGCGCATTGCCCACAATGCGCAGGTGCGTGTCGCGCCAGGGCAGTTTGTGTTTGGAACCCGTCACGTAGCGGTCGGCAATGTTCATGCCGCCTATGTAGCCCACCTTGCCGTCAATAATCACCATCTTGCGGTGGTTGCGCCAGTTCAGACGGTTAGCAAACTCCATGATGGTCACTTTCAGGAAAGGATAGGCCTCAACGCCGGCCTTGCGCATCTTGCGGAAGAACGACATGTTGAGCAGGAATGAGCCTATGTGGTCGTAGATAACACGCACCTTCACGCCCTCCTGAGCCTTCTTGACCAGGATGTCGCGCATCTCGCGGCCTATCTTGTCGCGCGCAAAGATGTAGTACTGCAGGTGTATGTATTCTTTCGCGGCGAGCATGTCGCGCTTCAGTGCGTCAAATTTTTCTTGCCCCGAGGTGAACACCTCAATCTCGTTGCCGGCAAAGTAGTGCGGCTCAACAATCGAGTTCACCAGTCGCGCAATCTGCTTGCTTTCCTCCGAGATGGGCAGTTGGTCTATGTCGGGCTTACCGGTCGCCATATCGCCCAGCAACTTGTTGCTCTTGCGCCTGGAAATCATGCGCACGCCGCGCAGGCTGCGACCGAACAGCAGGAACAGGAACACGCCCAGTACCGGCAGCAGAATGAGCACGGCGACCCACGCGAGCGACTTCACCGGGTTGCGGTTCTCAGAGATGACGACCCCTATGAGCCCCAAGATGGTCAGGGCATAGAGAATGGTGAAGATGATGAACACCACATAGGAGTAGGAAACCGTCTGTGCAAGAACCGTCATAGTCGCTGCAAGAATTGAATGTTATTACAAAAATCAGTTCGTTATTCAAATGAACGATTCAGGTTAAATAAAAAAACTATCATTCCATGCCCATGGCAACGGCAATGATAGTGTTCAACGCATCCACTGAATCCCCGATGACGGGAATCAGTTGACAACCACTTTTCTCGACCACTGGTTGTTATATTTAACGATGTAGAAACCCTTGGGCATCTCCACCGAGGCGTGCGACTCGGCATTCACCTTGAGTTGCTTGACCATTTGACCGGTGATAGAGTAAATCTGAAAGACAGCATCTTCATTGCCCGCCGTGAGATAGATGTGACCGTCACCACCACGCACTGAGGCTCCCGTGCTCTGCACATTGTCAATGCGCTGAGCGCCGTTGGGCCATGGTGCAGCCACTGCCGAGGCAATGGCAAGCGAGGCGCACATGAGCGATATGTAGATAAACTTCTTCATTTCAACAGGCAAAATTACATCTTTTTTTGAAAAAAAACTATTTTACGCACAATTTTTTTCAAAGAATTTCGTTTCTCTGCCTTTTTGACTCCAAAACTTGGACAAGGTTTAACCCAATCCTAATGACCGATTTGGGTTTAAGGAAAGTCCTTAATCCTTCAGTTTCCTGAATGGGCATAGCCACTTTAGAAACTTTAGGTTACAAATAAAGAGACTGCCCTGGTTGGGGCAGTCCCTTATATTTTCAAGACTCACAGCAGCGAGAGAATGTAACAAAGAATGACTGCTGCGCGTCGTGTCGGAGGTCAACGATTAGTTGTTGCTCAAAATCATGTTGATCAGTGCAGTAACATCGTTCACATTGATTCCCTCATCGCCATTCACATTAGCGTTAGCCTCAACAAACGGGCTGGGGTTCTTGCCCAGGATGTAGTTGATGAGTACGGTCACGTCGTTCACGTTCACATCACCGTCGCCATTGGTGTCACCGAGTGTGACATGACTTGGCCTGAGTGTGAAGAAGTGTACGCTCTCGGTCCAGTCGCCTGGGGTGGCTTCGGCATTAACGCCCTGTACTTGAACCTCATATTCAGTATCGGGAGTGAGGCCCACGATGGTGCAAGGCAGGTCGGCGTTTTCAACCATGGTCCACTCGGGTACTTCCTCAGGATTAGGAACTGTCACAGCGATGTCGTCAATATAGATGGCCCATTGGTCTTCGCAATCGTAGTGGCGGAAGGCGATTACACCGCTACCGGGGAGGTTGCTCAGGTCAATCGTAATGGTCTCGGCAGTGGTGCCGGGAGTGATGAATTCGCTGATAGCGGTGAAGTCATCAGTAGATGTAAAGTCAGCGGGACCGTAGTAAACCATAATCTTGTCGGGGTAGCTTCCACTCTGATTCCAGGTCTTGAACGTGAGCGTGCCGCCAAATTTCACTTCGGGAGTGAACAGCCAGTTGTCGGGTGTGAGTGCACCGGTGCCGCTAACATAGCTTGCAGAGTAGAAGCATACGTCGTCTTGAGCGTCGCTGCTGTATGCTAAGCTCCAGCCGTTGTTGTCGCCGTCGGCATCATAGGTCATCCAGCCATCGAGTTGAGCCTGATAGGTGGCTAAGGGGAAGTCCCAGAGGTGGTTCACATTGAGCGGGTCTACGTAGGGACGATAGCGCAGGTTGAAGGTCTCGTTGTTGACACCGCCCACCCAGCTCACTTGGGCTTCGGTAATGCCGGGATCAACTGCCAACTCGGTGGGAATGCCGGGAGCGGTGGGATCAAGAATGGTCACGTTAACCTGGTCATTTGTGCCACCGAGTGAAACGTAGAACTCATACGAAGCACCTGAAACGAACACGAAGTCATCGGCGCGGCCACCTACGTTGCCGTTCTCTGAAGCAATCCACACGCGATCGCCGGGAGTGGGGTTGGTGATGCACCAGTCGTAGGTTCCTGCGGGAATGCGAATAGTGACGCTCGCATTGTTCACCATGTTGGTGGTATTCAAAGAGCCGTCAGCATTCTCGGGAATCTTGTACTCAAACTGAGCATAGATGTCAGCGCTGGCATCGCCACTAGTGGTGAGACCACCTGTTTCAGGGATAATGGTGCCATAAGCGGTTGCATCGGCATCGAGCAGCATTTGGTAGCCTGAGCCATCGCCCCAAACGTCGTCGGCTTTCAGCGTCACATCGGCATAGCCTTCGGGAACGTCACGGTTAGTGGCTTTAACCTTTACGATTTTTGTGACCTTCACTTGGTTAAATGAGGGCGCTTGAGGATTTTTAGCGACCTTGTTTTGGGCAGTCATGGCGGGAATTGCCAGCGCTGCCAGCGTTGCGAGAATAAAAATTTTCTTCATAAGCAATTAATAAATTAGTGAATAAACAAATAATAAATATAGATTGTTCTTAAATTTGTTGCAAAATTAATACATTTTTGGGTTTCTTACAAGATGTTTCAAAAATATTTCAATCGTTAAAATGAAATTTACTAAAAACAATAATAATTTAGTAATCAGCTGTCAGTTGTCAGTTATCAGTTTTCAGTAGTCAGCCATTCTGAGACCTCCGAGTTCTCCGAGTTCTCCGAGTTCTCCGAGCTCTCCGAGACCTCCGATAACTGAAAATTGATTTTCCGTATTTCCCAAAAAATCCTTCGTGGTTCTGCGCAAGGTGCCAAGTCGGGAGACTTGACTATGTGCTTAACACATTGTAGACTTAAGTGAGGTTGAGCCAAGTCGGAGACTTGACGATGTGTTTCGCACATGGCCAAATCTCCCGATTTGGCTCAGTCTCTCACAATATCACAATGTGTTTGGATAAAATACTCA
>CAMKGM010000037.1 GCA_946412245.1 uncultured Bacteroidales bacterium | reverse complement strand
ATAATAATACTGTTTTTTGTTTACAACTTTGTAAACCCATTTCAGGACAAGTCATCTTTCCAATCTTTCCCAAGATTCCCAAGATTCCCGGTTTTCCTGTTTTTCCCACTTTTCCCAAAAGTTTCATCCTTCCCACCCTTCCCGATAAAACCAAACAATTCGTGTAATTCGCTAAATTCGCAAAATTCGCATTAATAATATTCCGAGCTTGCGAGGCTTTTCGTAGCTTTTCGTCCTTTTTCAGATGCCAGCCATTTCGAGACCTCCGAGTTCTCTGAGATCTCCGAGACCTCCGAGTTCTCCGATAACTGATAACTGACTACTGACAACTGATAACTGATTTCCCATTGTTCCCCACTGATTCACCTCTACCGGCCTTTTTTTGCGGTGACTCATATTTTTGAACTGATTTTTTTCTAAAAAAATAATAATAACCCAAATTTTTTCTTAACTTTGCTGAATAAATCCAAAATGGAGTACTCGCGCCAATGCGCGAAATTCCATACCCGAACAGATACAATATATAAAAACAAGAATGTCAATGCTGCCGTTATCACGTTTTGCCGAATTGCACACGCCTTTCTACTACTACGACTTGGACGTACTGAACCGTACGCTCAATTGTGTAAAGAGCCTCGCCCAAGCCAGAGACTACCGTGTCCACTATGCCATTAAGGCCAACTCTAACCCCGTCATACTCAAACATATCGCCGGTAGCGGTCTGGGGGCTGACTTGGTGAGCGGCGGTGAACTGAAAGTGGCTCTTGAGGCCGGATTCGACCCATCAAAGATGATGTTTGCGGGCGTTGGGAAAACCGATGAAGAAATCAGCCTGGCATTGAAGCATCACATTGCTTGCTTCAATGTAGAATCGGTGCCCGAGTTGCAAGTGATTGACTCTCTGGCGCGTGAAATGAACACCATTGCGCCGGTAGCACTGCGCGTGAATCCTGACATTGACGCACACACGCACGCCTATATCACAACCGCCACCGCTCACAACAAGTTCGGCATTGCCATCGAAGACTTGCCACAGGTAGTGGAACAGACACAACGCTTGCCTAACCTACGATTGATGGGCCTGCATTTTCACCTGGGATCGCAAATCACCATCATGGAGCCTTTTCAGATGCTCTGCCACAGGGTGAATGAGTTACTCACCTACTTCGAAGACCATGGCGTGCACTTCACGATGATGGATATGGGAGGCGGTCTGGGCATAGACTATAGCCAACCAGAGTCGATGGCACCATTCGAGCAGTTCTTTGACGTCTTCAGCCAAAACTTGAATCTGCGTCAAGGCCAGCAGTTACACTTTGAACTGGGTCGCGCGCTGGTGGCTCAGTGCGGCTCGTTGATATCGCGAGTGGTTTTTGTGAAAGAGAACAGAGACAAGAAGTTTGTGATACTGGATGCCGGCATGACACAACTCATCAGACCCGCCCTGTATCAGGCGCATCACAAGATTGAGAATCTCACGGCAAAAGTTGATGACGTCACCGACACCTATGATGTAGTGGGACCGGTGTGCGAGTCAAGCGATGTGTTCGCTCACGATGAAATGTTGCCGGTGACACATCGAGGCGATGTGTTTGCCATTCGTTCGGCGGGTGCCTATGGCGAGTCAATGGCTTCGCACTACAATATGCGCGAACTGCCACTGAGCCAATTCTCCCGTTAAATTAGGCCAATAAGAGGATTTTAACCAATCGGTTATTTATTCGCGGCTCTCTTGGCTGCTCTTTGAGCACGCTTTGCGGCTTTCTTTTGTGCCTTCTTGGCCACTTTACCGGCTTTCTTAGCTTTCTTAGCGGCTTTCTTGGCGGCCTTGCCACTTGTTTGTGCCTGTTGCAGGCCCAAGCGAATGTTCTGTATCAGTGCCTCTGATGTGTAGGTTGCGCCTGTAGCTCCGTCGGCTTTGACATTCAGCGCCTGCTTCACGGTCTTTCCGATGAATTGCGGAAACACCTTAGCGGTGGCCTTATCCAAATAGCGGGGTGATTCTTCGTTATCAAGCACCTCAATTTTGGAAATCTTGCCACCGGTAATAGTGATATTGAGCGGAGTCGGGCCATTGTAACCAATGACTTTCTTACCTATTTCACCCGTATAGATGACCTGATTTTGTGCCTGTGCCATAACACTCATTGTCATAACGGCTATTGCGCACAGGGCTGTGTTGAATCGTGATGCGTTCATTTTTGTATTAGTTTTGTTGTGCAAATTTAGATAAAAACTATTGAGAAAAGCAAGAAAAATCGTGACACAGGAGTGATTTTTAACAATTTTACAGTGCTTTGGCAAGGATTTTCAAGAAAATTGCTTAATAATTCGTTTTCTTTCCTTATCTTTGCTATTTAGATTAGGCGAAAGCCTGCGAAGCGATGCATAATCAATGGAACAAGATATCAACAAATGCATAGAGGTCATGGAATCGGGCGGATTGATACTGTACCCGACCGACACGATATGGGGCATTGGTTGTGAT
The DNA here is from genome assembly GCA_946412245.1 of uncultured Bacteroidales bacterium. Taxonomy (GTDB): domain Bacteria; phylum Bacteroidota; class Bacteroidia; order Bacteroidales; family Muribaculaceae; genus Sodaliphilus. Next base: position 29,172 of record CAMKGM010000037.1, on the reverse strand, counting down.
GCGACCAACGCTGAAGCGGTGAAGCGGGTATATGCCCTAAAACGCCGTGCCGACAACAAGGCACTGATTGTGTTGCTCGACAATGCCGAGCATCTGGACCACTATGTGATAGATGTGCCCGAGATGGCGCGCGAGTTGCTCGATGTGGCAGTTGAGCCGCTCACCATCATCTACGAGGGCGCATTCAATCTGGCTCGCGAACTGTTAGGCGAAAACGACTCGGTGGGCATCAGAATTCCGCACGAGGAGTTTTGTCAGCAGTTGTGTGAGCGATTCGGGAAACCCATTGTTTCAACGTCGGCCAACGTGAGTGGCGACAAGTCGCCGGCTACATTTGCAGCCATAAGCGATGAGATTAAGCAGGGCGTGGACTATGTGGTGAACTATCGCCAGAACGAGACAACGCCCGGAAAAGCGTCTAACATCATCTTGCTTCGCAGCGACGGAACTTTTCAAATCAAGAGATAAAAGACATAACCTCGACAAGTGATTAGTGAACAACAACAACGGCTCAAGTATGTGATAGGCGATTATGTCGCCTCGAATGTGGCGTGGTTTACCTATAACTGCTTGCGCTACTTGATGGGAAGTGCCCGCGGTGCCTCAACACTGGGTGCGTTTTTGGGTTCACACATGATTGTCGTGGGCCAGGTGGTGTTTCCACTGGTGATGATGCTGGTCTACTACCTGTCAGGTTACTATAATAATGTGTACCGCAAGTCCAGACTTCAGGAACTTTTTGTGACATTCTCGTCAACAACGGTCAATGTAGTGATTATCTTCCTGACTGCACTCATCAACGACATGAACATGCAAGAGCGCAGCATCAACTACGAGTTGATATTGCTGCTGTTCGGCCTGTTATTCGCCATGGTCTACGGAGTGCGTTTTGTGATAACGAGTATCACATCCTATAAAATCAAGAACCGCATTTGGCAGTTCCGCACGCTTGTAGTTGGTTGTGGAGCAGCGGCCTACACCTTTGTGGAACGACTTGAGAAAATGCGCTCCGCGTTAGGCTACGACGTGGTGGGATTTGTAGAGATGCCCCACGAGAATCGCGTGAAAGAGATATCAAAACCCATCTACCAACTCAATGATTTGGAGCAGGTGTGTGCCCGCGAGAAGATACAGGAACTGATTGTGGTTCCCACCAAACAGGAGTCATCGGTGGTGTTGAATGCCATTAACAAGCTATTCCCGCTGGGCTTGCCCATCAAGATTACACCCGACCGCTACAGCATCATGCTGTCGCGAGTGCGTTTGAGTGAGATGGCCGGAGAACCGCTGGTTGACATCTCGGGCAGCAACATGACTGAAGGTTGGAAAAACCGGAAGCGCGCCATCGACATAGTGTTGTCGATTGTGATGCTCATTCTGCTCATTCCAGTCTACGCCATTGTGGCACTGTGCATCAGGCTTGATTCCAAGGGCTGCGTAATATTCAGGCAAGAGCGTTTGGGCTTGCGCGGCCGTCCTTTCAAGATTGTGAAATTCCGCTCCATGTTCATCAATGCCGAGCAAGCCGGTCAGCCACAACTATCGACCGAAGATGACCCTCGCATCACTCGTGTGGGCAAGGTGCTACGCAAGTATCGCATCGACGAGTTGCCTCAGTTCTGGAATGTGCTCAAGGGCGAGATGTCGATAGTAGGTCCCCGTCCTGAGCGGGAATACTACGCTAATCTGATACTGGCCCGCGAGCCGTCGTACGCGCTCATCAGGCAAATCAGGCCCGGTATCACCTCCATGGGTATGGTCAAGTATGGCTATGCCAAGAATGTGGATGAGATGATAGAGCGTCTGCGCTATGACCTGATATATTTGGAGAACATGTCGATGCTCAATGACCTGAAGATATTAATTTATACCGTGAAGATTGTGTTCAAGGGACGTGGAATGTGAGGCAGACCCCATGATGACTGAAATGCTTGAGCAAGATAATAACACGAAGCAAACCAACCAAAACACAGGCTGGTTCATGAAGTTGCTGGTATGGCGCGAGAAGCACATTCCGGTAAAGACCTTTGTGGTGATGCTCGCCATCGTGATTGGCGTAGCATCTGGGCTTGCCGCAGTGCTCCTGAAGTTTCTCATTGCCACAATCTCGCACTGGGTGAGCAAGACGGTCGAGGTGTCACACGGCAACTGGGCCTATCTGGTGTTTCCGGTGCTGGGCATATTGCTGGCATCACTCTACGTGCGCTATGTGGTGCGCGACAATATTTCGCATGGTGTGACTCGTGTACTCTATGCCATTGCCTTGAAAAAGAGCCGCTTGAAACGGCACAACATGTATGCCTCGGTAGTAGCCTCTTCCATCACCATAGGGTGTGGCGGTTCAGTGGGTGCCGAGGCGCCTATTGTGTTCACCGGTGCATCAATTGGGTCAAATTTAGGCCAGTTGTTCAGACTATCGCCCCAACTGCTCATGATGCTGGTGGGATGCGGAGCGGCTGCCGGCATTGCCGGAATCTTCAAGGCCCCCATCGCCGGCGTGCTGTTTACCGTTGAGGTGCTGATGCTTGATTTGACAGCCGGTTCGGCAGTGCCGCTAATTCTGGCAAGCGTATCGGGTGCCACAGTAGCCTATATTTTCACGGGCTATCATGTGGAGTTCTTCTTCTCGCAGAGCGAACCGTTCTTCACAGCCCGCATTCCGTTTGTAATCATGCTGGGCGTGTTTTGCGGATTTGTGTCGCTCTATTTCACAAAGATGGCCGACCTGCTTGAGGGACTGTTCCGTCGCATGAAGAATCCCCAAGTGCGTTTTGTTGCGGGCTCGCTGATGCTCAGCCTACTCATCTTCTTGTTCCCACCGCTCTATGGCGAGGGTTATGATGCCATCAACAGCTTGCTGGCCGGCGATGTGCAAGCCATCTTCGACAACAGCCTTTTCTATAACGACCGCGGAAGCGCAACGGCGGCATTGCTGTTCATCGGTTTCATCATGCTCTCGAAGGTAATTGCCACATCTTCAACCAACGGTGCCGGCGGTGTGGGCGGAACATTCGCGCCGTCGCTCTATGTGGGTTGCATGGCTGGCTTCTTCTTTGCCTATCTGTTTAACACCTTGGGCATTATAGATGGAGCCTTATCGACCAAGAACTTTGCCTTGATGGGCATGGCGGGTGTGATGGCAGGCGTGATGCACGCGCCGCTCATGGCCATCTTCCTCACCGCCGAGATGACAGGCGGCTACGAACTGTTCCTGCCGCTACTCATCGTGTCGGCCATCTCCTACGGTACCTGCCGCATATTTACCCCCTACAGCATCTACACCAAGCGACTTGCCAAGCGTGGCGAGTTGCTCACGCATGAGAAAGACCACACGGTGCTCACGCTGCTCAAGATGGATAGCGTGATTGAAACCGATTTCATAGCCGTCCATCCCGAGATGTGCCTGAAAGAGATGGTGGATGTCATCTCTCAGAGCCGACGCAACCTGTTCCCGGTGACCGACGACGCAGGGAAACTGCTGGGCGTGGTGCAGCTTGACGACATCAGGAACATCATGTTCCGCCCTGACCTGTATCGGCGCATGTATGTGAACCGGTTCATGTCGTCACCGCCCGCTAAGATTGTAGTTGGCACACCCATGGAGCAGGTGATGAAGACCTTCGACGACACCCGGGCATGGAATCTGCCTGTTGTTGATCAAGATGGCCTCTATGTGGGCTTTGTGTCGAAGTCCAAGATATTCAACAGTTACCGTCAGGTGCTCAAGCATTACAGTTACGACTAACAAAACAACCTCAATATAGCATGAAGAAAGAAGATTTGAAGATTGTGTTTTTCGGCACTCCCGACTTTGCCGTTGAGAGCCTCAAGCGACTGGTAGAAGCCGGTTTTCATATAGCAGCCGTGGTGACGATGCCCGACAAGCCTGCAGGCCGTGGGCATCACTTGTTGCAGTCGGCAGTGAAGCAGTATGCCGTGTCGCAGGGCTTGCCATTGTTGCAGCCTGTGAACCTCAAGGATGAGACCTTTGTGAGTGAGTTGCGTGCCATCGGCGCCGACCTTCACATTGTCATCGCCTTCAGGATGCTGCCTCAAGTTGTGTGGGCAATGCCGCCACTTGGCACCTTCAACCTCCATGCCTCGTTGTTACCCAAGTATCGTGGTGCTGCCCCCATTAACTGGGCGGTGATGAATGGCGACAGCGAGACGGGGGTGACCACCTTCTTCCTCAAACATGAGATAGACACAGGCGACATCATTGAACAACGCCGAGTGCCCATTGGCCGCACCGACAACGTGGAGACGGTGCATGACCGGCTGATGATGCTGGGTGCCGACATGGTGCTCCACACGGTGGAGGCCATAGTGGCAGGCGAGGTGAAGCCCATTCCACAAGAGCAATTGCTCCATGCCGGCGAAGAACCCACTCCCGCTCCCAAGATTTTCAAGGAGACGTGCCGCATCAATTGGTCGCGACCTGCCGAGCAGGTATATAACCACATTCGGGGTCTATCGCCCTACCCTGCTGCATGGACTGAGTGGATTGATGCTAACGAGAAAACCTATGCGGTAAAAATCTTCGAAACCGGCGAGCCCGAGCCAGCCCAAGACTTGACTCCGGGTGCGCTCAAGACCGATGGCCGACGACTGTGGATAGCCTGTGGTGATGGTTGGCTTGAAGTGAAGTCGCTGCAACAGGCGGGCAAGAAACGCATGGACACGGATGCATTCCTGCGCGGTTTCGGGCTGGAAGGTGTCAGAACAGTCATATAAGAATTATTCAATTATTTACTATAAACCATTAACAATGAAAAAGATAATGCTATTATCGGCAGTAGTACTGCCACTGACGATGCCAGCCATGAACCCTGCAGGAACCGACACGCTGAGCGTGATTAACAACCCCAAGAAGGTTGTGGTGATTGAAGAACCAACCGGCGTTCGTGTGCAGGTATTGGGTTCAAGCGACGACCCCACGGCTCTGTTTGAATACAGCACTGAAACCAGCACTGAAGGCTCAACTGAAGGCTCGACAAGCGAGGATAAAGGTGGCAACAAGTGGAAAATCAACAACCCCTTTGTCGAAAATGAAGCGGCCGGGTGGAGCTGCGCCTTTGGCGGTTTCTACTTTGGCTGGGGCAAACCGCATCTGCGCGGCAGCAATCCCGGGTTTGAGAAAGCGTTCTCGTCAAGCACAGAGTTCGGCATTCTGAATGCCATAGGCGCGCAATATAAATGGAGCACCGGCCAAACGATATCGCTGGCCGTAGGTGTAGAGAGCCGTAACCTGAAAGCCAAGTCGGGCATCAATTTCTATAAAGGAGAAAATGATGTGATAGTGGCTGGCACGTTTCCTGAAGGAGCCACGAAGACCAAGAGCAACATTCATGTGACGAGCCTGCAGTTCCCGCTCACCTTCAAGCAGCGCATCTACAAGGAGATAGGCTTCTTTGCCAGCGGCATCATGAATGTAAACTGGGCCTGGGCAAACCAAGACTATCGACTCAATGACATTGATCATCACCTGACCACGCGCAAAATTCATCAACGCTCGGTGACATTCGACATCATGGGCGGCTTCACATTCTGGGGCATAGGGTGCTATGTGCGCTATCGTCCGCAGAGCGTATTCAAGGGCGGCTATGGCCCGAAGATGAGCCAAGTGAGTGCCGGTGTGATGCTCGCTTTCTAATGGGTTAACCAAGACATTATATAGTGCGAAGATAGCATTCGGACTGACGAGTTATCTTTGCAGAAAATCAATGAAGCAATATATGGAAAACATGAACAACAAAGATCGTTTTATCAAGCTGTTGCGGAGCACCGGTCGCGAGGGCGTTAATGAGGTGATTGACGAGCTGGAGTCGTTGGGTTTCTTTGAAGCACCGGCGAGCACTCGGTTTCACCTGAATTGCGAGGGTGGCCTGCTGGAACACTCCTTGAACGTGTGCGACACGGCACTGGCCGTGCGTGAAGTGATGATTGCCAAGGATGAGTCGCTGCGTGACCTGCTGCCCAAGGATAGTGTGATTATAGCGAGTCTGTTGCACGACACCTGCAAGGCCGACATCTACAAGCGAGTGATGAAAAAGCGCAAGAACGCATTTGGTGTGTGGGAAGACGTGCCGGGCTATGATGTGGACTACAGCAATTTCCCGATGGGACACGGCGAGAAGTCGGTGATAGTGCTGCTGTGCTGCGGTTTGGCATTAACTGACGATGAGATGATGGCCATTCGCTGGCACATGACAGCTTGGGACTTGGCCTTCCAGTCGCCTGAGATGAAAGGTAACCTCAATCAAGCCAAGGAAATATGCCCACTGCTGACGCTGATACAGGCAGCCGACGGTTTGGCATCGAACATGCTGGAGCGTGACCCTGAAAAGTGATGCCATCACTCAGTGCATAATACAACGCTCCCAAATTGAGACGTAAAGAAGGCAGGTGCTACATGACGGCACCTGCCTTTGTTTTGTGATTTTAGCTTAACCCAAATCGGTCATTGTGACCGGGTGGGGTTACTTCTTTTGAGCCTTGGCCCAGCTGTCTTTGAGGCCGATGGTGCGGTTAAACACCAATTTCTCGGGAGTAGAGTCAGGATCGACGCAGAAGTAGCCGATGCGTTGGAACTGGAATTTGTCCTCGGGCTTGGCAATCTCGGCGAGATAAGGTTCAATCTTGGCATGCTGAATCACCTTGAGTGAGTCGGGATTGAGCAGGTCGCGGAAATCCTTCTCGGTCTCGGCGGCGGGATTCTCAACGGCGAAGAGGCGATCGTAGAGTCTCACCTCGGCATCCACGCAGTGGCTTGCGCTCACCCAGTGGAGTGTGCCCTTGACCTTGCGCTCGCTACCCGGCTCACCGCTACGGCTGGTGGGGTCGATTTCGCAGTAAATCTCGGTGATATTGCCGTCGTCGTCTTTCTTGCAGCCTGTGCACATCACGATGTAGGCACCTTTGAGTCGCACCTCCTTACCCGGGGTCATGCGGAAGAACTTCTTGGGTGGTTCTTCCATGAAGTCGTCGCGCTCAATATAGATTTCGCGCGTGAAGGGCATCTGGTGCACTCCTGCATTCTCCTGCTCGGGGTTGTTGTCCATCGACATCATTTCGACCTTGTCGTCGGGATAGTTGGTGAGAACAACCTTAACGGGGTTGAGCACGGCGCTCACACGGTTGGCGTTCTTGTTGAGGTCTTCGCGAATGCTGTGCTCGAGCAGGCTGATGTCGTTGAGTGCCTCATACTTGGTGTAGCCAATGTCCTCTATGAAGTTCTTGATAGATTGCGGGGTGTAGCCACGACGACGAAGTCCGCACAGGGTTGGCATGCGAGGGTCATCCCAGCCGCTGACCAGGTTCTCCTTCACGAGTTGCAGAAGTTTGCGCTTGCTCATGAGTGTGTAGGTGAGGTTGAGTCGGTTGAACTCAATCTGCCGCGGGCAGTACTGGTCGACGGTGTCGCCGGCGAGTTCACGCACGAAGTACTCGTAGAGCGGGCGGTGAGGCACAAACTCAAGCGTGCAGATGGAGTGCGTTACGCCCTCGAAGTAGTCGCTCTGGCCATGTGCGAAGTCGTACATGGGGTAGACTTTCCACTTGGTACCGGTGCGCCAGTGGGGTGTCTTTATGATGCGGTAGATGATGGGATCGCGGAAGTGCATATTATCGCTGGCCATGTCGATTTTGGCGCGCAGCACGCGAGCGCCCTCGTCAAACTCGCCTTCGTTCATGCGCATGAACAGGTCGAGGTTCTCCTCAGGTGTCCTGTCGCGATAGGGGCTGTTCTGGCCTGGGGTGGTGGGGGTGCCTTTTTGCTGGGCAATCTGTTCGCTGGTTTGGTCATCGACATAGGCTTTACCCTCCTTGATGAGCCTGATGGCGAAATCGAAGAGTTGCTGGAAGTAGTCGCTCGCGTAGTAGAGTCGGTCCTGCCAGTCATAGCCCAGCCAGTGGATGTCGCGCATGATGGCTTGCTCATACTCGGTGTCCTCTTTCTGTGGGTTAGTGTCATCGAAACGCAGGTTGCAAGTGCCGCCCATCATCTCGGCAACGCCAAAGTCCATGCAGATGGCCTTGGCATGGCCAATGTGTAGGTATCCATTAGGCTCCGGTGGGAATCGGGTGTTGAGTCGTCCGCCGTTCTTACCGGCTTTCAGGTCGTCAGCAACAAGCTGCTGCACAAAGTTTAGCCCTTTTTTCTCCTCATTGTTAGGGAGTTCGATATTATTCTCAGCCATAATCGAATGTATAAAAAATGTGAATCATTTAGTTTCTAAACTACAAAGGTAAGAAAAAATGCGGAAAGTTTTGTGTGAAAAGTGAGAAAAACAGGAAAACCGGGAATCTTGGGAATCTTGGGAAAGATGGGAAAACCGGGAAAATTGCGGATGATTTTCATGTAACCCGCTGGTTTATAGAGGTGTTTCCTATTTTTGAATTGTACTGCTTTCGTCAACTATTGTACTGCTTCCGTGTGAGTTTTGTGTACTTTCGTGCGATAAGACTAATAGGAAAACTATGTCAATGAGCGTGGGTGGGTGTGGGACAAAGATAGTGTAGTGTGCTAATCGTGGCAATGATATTAACACATATTGAGGGGGTCGCCGCCGGCGACAATCCTGTGGACGCGCTTTACCGCCAGTGCCGCTATCTCCGTTCGCTAACGCTCGCTATGATAGCGGTACTGGCGGTTACCCAGCGGTCAGCCTCCGGCTGATACTCTGGCGGAAAGGAGTTGCGTTGGCGTGTGAGAGCCACGAGGTGCTCGCAACCGAATGGGCGCAAAACTGCGAGTGAGCGAGGGCAATGTGAGCTTGCTCACTGATTGCCGAGCGTGAGCGGTTTATCAAAATCATACAAATCGGAACAAATCTAACAAGAATTTTTGGATGTGCTGCAAGATAAAAATTAAAACTACGGATTATTCTGATTAATCTGATTTGTTTGGACGTGCTCCGCACTTAAAATTGCTGCGATAGCAGGCTTTTTGGAAGTTTTTGTGCTTTTTGAGAGGAATTTTCAAGATAACAAGGACATAAGCAACTGATTTTTAAGACATAAGAACAGAAGGGACATAAGTTTTTGAGGCTGGTTTTTAGGACATAAGTGGTTGTTTTTTAGGATATAAGAAACATAAGATTTGAGGCTGGTTTTATGAGAGCCACAAGATTGGTTCAAATTTCCAAAATTAAGCACAAAACAAGTCCAAAACTCGCATTCCCTCATAAAAGTGTAAATTTTGACAATTATATGCTCATAAAAGTGTAAATTTTGACAATTATATGCTCATAAAAGTGTAAAAAACCTTGCACATTCGCTCATAAAAGTGTAAATTTGCAGTGTAAAACCAATTATAAAGGCTCATGAAACGACTTATTTATAGCAAATTGCTTGAGTGGAAGAACCGTAGCGACCACAAGCCATTAGTTCTTGAAGGTGCGAGACAAGTGGGAAAGACTTATATCTTGCAAGAATTTGGCAAGAATGAGTTTGAAAACATGGTATATATCAACTGCGAGAATAATGAGGCTATAAAACAGCTTTTTGCTATTGATTTTAACATCAACCGCATTCTTCTTGGCTTAGAGGCTTATTCCTTGCAAAAGATTGTTCCAGGCAAAACCTTACTTTTCCTTGATGAGATACAAGAATTGCCTGGCGGAGTCCCTTCACTGAAGTATTTCAATGAGAATGCACAAAACCTACATATCGCTGTAGCAGGCTCTCTATTAGGAATTTTCAACCTACAAGGCCAATCATTCCCCGTGGGCAAAGTTGAGACACTGCGTCTATATCCCATGACGTTTCAGGAGTTTCTCATGGCTCGTGGCAAGCAACAGCTTGTTGATGTGCTTCAGAGTCTTGACTGGAACATCATCAATCCGCTGCACAACATTTTTGTTGAGGAGTTGAGACTGTATTATTTTGTTGGTGGGATGCCAGAGGCAGTGACAAAATATATAGAGGGTGCTGACGTGTCTCGAGTACGAGCTATTCATCATGAAATACTTGATGCTTATGTGCGTGACTTTGCCAAACACGCAGGCAAAGAAACCCAACGCGTGAGACTAGTGTGGGACTCTGTTCCCGAGCATTTGGCGCGCGAGAACAAGAAGTTCATCTTTGGAGCAGTCAAATCGGGTGCCAGAGCAAGTTATTTCGACAATGCCTTGCAATGGCTTCAAGATGCAGGGCTAATATATAAAGTAGAGAATATCAAACAAGCAGAACTGCCGCTTAAGTTTTTCGCCAACCGTGATATCTTCAAGGTTTTCATGCTTGACGTAGGGTTGCTTGGGGCTATGGCTATCGCTTCGCCCGACGAAATGCTGGTTAAGGAAAATGTGTTTAGCATTTTCAAAGGAGCTTTTACCGAGAATTTCGTGCTTACACAACTCAAGACTCTTGATAACATCTATACCTATTACTATAGTAAACTCAACTCCACCCTTGAGATTGACTTTGTATGTCAAATAGGAAGCAACATCGTACCCATCGAAGTGAAAGCTGAAACCAATGTCAAATCTAAGTCACTAGCCACCTTTGCCAAATCCCATTCGCAAGTAGTGCAACAGTCGTTGCGATTCTCTATGCAGCCTCACATCGACCAAGGTTGGATGCAGAATGTGCCCCTCTATGCCATCGAGGCATTTATGGGTAGCATTTCTCAATAAAAATGTTTTTTGGGACCCTAATAGGGGGTTAGGTGACGATGGTGCGGGTGTAGCCGTGCTCGCGGCGGTACTTGCGTACGTCGCGGAAGAGGTCGGTGGCGTAGACGAACTCGTTGAGGTGGTCGTTGTCGACATCATAGATTTCGTCTTTGTTGCCAACCCAACCGACATGGCCCTTGTAGATGAAGATGATGTTCTCGCCAATGCCCATAACGGAGTTCATGTCGTGGGTGTTGATGATTGTGGTGATGCCGAACTCGTGTGTAATGTCGTAGAGCAGGTCGTCGATCACGATAGAGGTCTTGGGGTCGAGACCCGAGTTGGGCTCATCGCAGAAGAGGTACTTGGGATTCAGAGCGATGGCTCGTGCGATGGCTGCGCGTTTCTGCATACCGCCACTGAGTTCGGGCGGGTACTTGTTCTCGCTACCGGTGAGATTGACGCGATCAATGCAGAACTGTGCGCGCTCAAGTTGCTCCTCGCGGCTCATGGTGGAGAACATCTTGAGGGGGAACATGACATTGCCCAGCACGGTCTCGCTATCAAAGAGCGCTGAGCCTTGAAAGAGCATACCAATCTCCTTGCGCAATTCCTTGATTTGCTTGCGGTCCATCTGCGTGATATCACGTCCGTCATAGAGAATTTCGCCGGAGTCGGGCGAGAAAAGCCCCACGATGTTCTTGACCAGCACGGTCTTGCCCGAACCGCTCTGCCCGATGATGAGGTTGACCTTACCGTTATAGAACTGTGCGTTGATGTCGTGGAGCACTTGTCGTGTGCCTCCATCGAAGAACTTATTGAGATTTTTGACTACAATCATAGGGCATCAGAGCAATAAAATGGTTAGCAAGACATCGGCAACAAGAATCATGATGTTGCTCATGACCACGGCATCGGTACTGGCCTTTCCGACCTCAACTGAACCGCCCTTGACGGTATAGCCGTAGAACGATGAGATGCTTGAAATGATGAACGCGAAGAACAGCGACTTGATGAGCGAGAACCAAACATACCAGGGAATGAACTGAGTTTGAATGCCATAGACGTAGTCCTCAACGGGAAGAAGTCCGGTGACGATGCAAGTGACATAGCCGCCAATGAGCGCTGTGCCCATGCTGATGACCACCAGGAAAGGCAAGATGGTGATGAGTCCGAGCAACTTGGGCATAACCAAGAAGTTAGCCGAGTTAATGCCCATAATCTCAAGGGCATCAATCTGCTCGGTGACTCGCATAGTGCCTATTTCGGATGCGATATTAGAGCCAATCTTACCTGAAAGGATGAGGCACAAGATGGTAGACGAGAACTCAAGTATGATGATTTCGCGCGTGGTGAGACCCAAGGAGTAGCGCGGCAACAACGGGTTAGAAATCTCCATCTTGATGAGGATGGTACACAAGGCACCGATGAAGACAGAGATGATGAGAATGAGCGGAATAGAGTCAATGCCGAGCTTGTAGATCTCGTTGCGATAGTTCCTTAAGAACTCTCGCCACTTCTCAGGAATGCCCACCGAGCGCCACAAGAACTCGCAGTAGTCACCAAACTTGGCTATGGATTTTACAAGCATCATATCAAGCGTTCAAAAATGTAGTAATTAAACTGCAAAGTTAATTGAAATTGGTGTTAATGGCAAACGATTTTCAGGTTTTGCACGAAAAACGAGCCTTGAATAGCGACTTTTTTCCTTTTTGAAAGAAGACCGAGGCGGTTGCGCGACTAATCGATGAGGTTGTTGAGCATGGCATAGACAGTGAGTCCGGCCACCGACTTGATGCCGGTCTTGTGCATAATGTTCTTGCGATGCGAGATGACGGTGTGCACCGAGAGGTTCAACGCGTCGGCTATCTCTTTATTAGTAAGCCCTTTAGCCACCTCAACCAGGACTGCGGTTTCACGTTTGGTGAGGTCATAATTCTCAGTCTTTTTGTCGTGGTTAACGGCAGGTTGCGACAAGAGTTGCACGAGTCGTGACTCAATGACATTGGCCGAGTCGCGCACATCGATGATGGCATCGTACTGGTTCAGGATTGATTGCTCGATATACTGATAGACCAGTGCGGCAACTTTCATAGACCTGCCTTGCGCCAACTGCATGGGAGCTGCGCACAGGGTGGGATTGATGATGAGAATCTCAGGGCGGAGCACCGAAAGGTCGTTGTCGAGCGTAGCAGCAGTGCGACGCGGCTCAAGGACCTTGTAATTGAGGTCCTTAAGCATGGCGGTGAGTCCGTGCAGAATCATCTCTGAAGGCTCAACAATGAGTATGCGGCTTTTCATTTGACACTCCTTTCCAACTGCTTGACGTAGGGTACCATAATCTTCTCCTCAATGAGCGAGTGCTTCTTGAGGTCGCTTGACAGTTGCAAGATGTCGAATGCCACCTCAATAGCATCGTCCTCGGCCGAGAGTTGCTGAGGCAAGTACTTGAAAATGATTTGAGTCAGGTCCTCAAGTTTCTCCTGCAGATTACCATGAGAGTCGATGAAAGTGTCGATGCTGTAAGAGCGGTCGGGCTTGCCCTCCAAGAGTTTTTTGAGGTGCTCGTAGACGTGCTTCTCTTCGTGCCCGAAGTGGGCCTCAACCTCCTCACGATAAACCCCGATGAACATCATGATGGCCTTACCGGCACGCGTGTCGGTGAGTTGTGAAGCAATGCGCTCCAAGTGGTGCGTGATGTGAGGGAGTCGCTTGTCGAGATAGTAACGATGCGATTTCTCGAGATAAGGCACGAGTTGACTCATGTCGACCGTGGTAAGTTCCTGAGCCGACGGCAAATAGTTGTCGAACGCATAGACGTTGCACACGAGCAGGAAGAAGTCGGGGTCAACGCCGTTAGCAACACAAACCTCGTTGATGGTCTTGTTGCCGAACCCCAGTGAAATATTGAAGCGCGGCAAGGTGTGCAGCAAGTAGGGATATGAGGTAATCACATCGCACAACTTGACCTGCTTGTTAAAGAAAAAATTCTTCATAATTAGTAGTGTTTAGTGCAAAGATAGGATATTTTTAGCGCATATTGAACGTTTTATCCCCACAAATGGTGAGAAAAATGGAAAAAATAGCCTAATTTTGGGGTATTAAATACATCGTTATCTCCTTAATTTTGCAATTCAAACATGAAATTTGGACATCAAAAAACATTGCGAACAATGTTAACAGCCATAACATCAAGCCTTATCATCGCAAGTAGCCCCACAATGGCAGCCCAAGAGCAAGACACGTTGAAGACCTTCGTGCCGATGGCCAGTTATGATGCCGACCTGGTGGTGAACACCACAGGAGGCCTCAAGACGGGTGCGTGCTATGTGGGCTACGCCACGCTGGGCATTGAAATCAATCCATGGAAACACGGCACGTTCAATTTCATGATAGGTTCGACTCAGGGCGGTTATCCGACCGAGGACTATGTGGGCGACCTGCAGTGGGTGAACAGCAACGAGGGGGGCAACCACATTTTTGCCATCAATGCTTGGTATCGGCACACAATAGGCCCCGTTGCCATCACCGCCGGACTTCAGGACATGAACGACATCTACACAACGACCGAGGTGGCCGGTAACATGATGAATAGTGCCTTTACCATGAGCAACTCATTTTCAGTGAACACGGGCATGCCCTCATCGCCGGTGACCGGCCTGGGTGTGAATGTGGGCTGGCAGGTGAATGACTCGTTTCTGTGGAACTTCGCGGCCTTTGATGGCAAGGTGTATGACCTGGACGACAGCAACCGCTTCAACTTGAAGTATAGCCTGAGCAAGCGTGAGGGCTTCATACTTGCCAGCGAAGCGCAAATCACCCCATCACAACAGCCGTTAACGCTGAAATTAGGCACCTACTACCACACAGCACGCGAGAACTGGGGCATCTATGCGATGGCCGAGGGAGAATGCGCGCGCTGGGGCGAACGAAAGCTCGAAGCATTTGGCACCTTTGGCTACTCGCCGCGCAAAAGTGAGCAGACTGTGGTGAGCCTCACCTGTGGCGGCAAACTGACAAAGGTGTTCTCGAGCAAAGGCAATGACGCCTTGACGCTGGGACTTGCGTCGGCCTACCTGGCCGGACACCCGTGGGAGTCGTCGCTGGAGCTGAACTACCGCTACGACTTGTGGAAATACTTCTTTGTTGCACCCGACATCCAGTGGGTGATTAACCCCGCCCGCGTTGAGGGGGCACGAAATGCGCTGGTATGCTCGCTGCGATTGGGATTTGAATTGTAACAAAAAAATGAATTAAGGAGATGCAAAAAAAAATGACAATACCCGTAAGAAAACTTGATAACGAACCCATAGGCAGCACCGTGAAGGTGGTGGGCGTGAACGGCGACGGAGCTTTCCGTCAACGCCTGCTTGAAATGGGATTTGTGAAAGGGGCTGAAGTGACCGTGATCAGGAATGCGCCACTGCTTGACCCCGTAGAATACATGATACTGGGCACTCACATCTCGTTGCGCCACAGCGAGGCCGAACGAATTGATGTGACCAATCTGGACCAGGAACTGGACCAAAGCGACGACTTGCAATACATGGGCACAATTGACACCACCATTGAGGAGCAGAACCCGATGGCCGACAATGTGCTGCGCGTGGCGCTGGTGGGCAACCCCAACTGCGGCAAAACATCGCTGTTCAACTATGCCACCGGAGCCAAGGAGAAGGTGGGTAACTATGGCGGTGTGACGGTAGACTGCAAGGAGGGAATGTTTACAATAAATGGCAAAAAGGTGCAACTGGTGGACCTTCCGGGCACTTACTCGCTCACTGAATACTCGCCCGAGGAGATGTATGTGCGCACCTATTTGCGCGACAATCGCCCCGATGCCATCCTGAACATTGTGGATGCCGGCAACTTGGAGCGCAATATGTTCCTGACCACGCAACTGATGGACATGAACCTGCCGCTGGTGATAGCACTGAACATGTGGGACGAGTTTGAGAAAAGCGGCGACCAACTCGACATTGAGGCCCTGAGTCGACTGCTTGGCGCCCGAATCATTCCTGTAACCGCTCGCGACGGGAAGGGAGTCCATGAAGTGCTGCAGGCCTCGCTTGATGCCATTGAGGAGTCGGAACAAGTCACCACACACAAGAACGTAAATTATGGCACAGTGATAGAGGACGCGATTGCCAAAATTGGACAACTCGCTCCTGAAATGAACCGCTATGCCCTACTCAAGATGATTGAGAACGACAAGCACGCGCTTGCGCTGACCGAACAAATGCCGCAACACACAGCCATCAAAGAAAAGGCTGAGAAACTGCGTAAAAACATAGAGAAGGAATACAATAGCGACATCACCAGCATCATCACCGATGTGAAATATGGCTTTGTGCGCGGAGCCCTGGCCGAAGTGCTGACACAGAATTCCAAGAAGGACAAGTCGAAACTGGGCTACGCGCTTGATGTGGTGCTGACCAACCGCTGGCTGGGTCTGCCCATTCTGTTCCTGCTGATGTGGGTGATGTTTGAGGCCACATTCACGCTGGGCGCCTATCCGCAGGAGTGGATAGAGCAAGGCGTGGAATGGTTCGGCTCGTGGGTGGGCGACATCATGCCCGACGGCATGGTGCGCGACCTGGTGGTCGACGGCATCATTGCCGGTGTGGGTGGGGTGCTTGTGTTCCTTCCTAACATCCTGATACTGTTCTTCTTCATCTCAATTTTGGAAGACAGCGGCTACATGGCACGCGCGGCGTTTATCGTCGACCGCATCATGCACCGCATAGGACTGCACGGCAAGTCGTTCATACCCTACCTGATAGGCTTCGGGTGTGGCGTTCCCGCCATCATGGCTACACGCACGCTCGAGAATCGGCGCGACCGCATCATCACCATTCTCACCATCCCCTTCATGTCGTGTTCGGCGCGACTGCCGCTCTACCTGCTGCTTGTGTCGGCCTTCTTCACAGCACATCAGGGACTTATACTGATGAGCATCTACCTGGTGGGTATCGTGGTTGCCGCGCTCACAGCCATCCTGCTGAGCCGCACGCTCATGAAGCGCGACAAGACGCAATTTGTGATGGAACTGCCGCCCTACCGCATGCCCACAGCACGCAATGCCACGCTGCACATGTGGAGCAAGGGATCGCAATACCTGCGCAAGATGGCCACAGTGATTCTCGCCGCCTCTATCATCGTGTGGGCGCTGGGCTACTTTCCACGGCACGAGGGCCAGTCGAAACAGCAGCAAATCGAGAACTCTTACATGGGACAGATGGGCAAGGCCATCGAACCCGTGGTGGCACCACTGGGCTTCAACTGGCAGATGGGCGTGAGCGTGCTCACAGGTGCTGCTGCTAAGGAGATTGTGGTATCGTCGATGGGCGTGCTCTACACCGGCGAAGAGGCCGATGAGGAATCGGCTCCGCTCAAGGAGAAACTGCAATCGGTGACCGACGCCAGCGGCAACAAGGTGTTCAACCCCATCGTGGCCTACTCGTTCATGCTCTTTGTGCTACTCTACTTCCCGTGCATTGCCGCTCTGGTGGCCGTGCGCCGCGAAGCCGGCACCAAGTGGATGCTGTTTGAAATCTTGTACACCACCGGTGTGGCATGGATTATCTCATTCCTGTTCTATCAAATCGCCAATCTCATCGCGTAATTTGTCGTTTTTATGCAACTCGCCATTGTCATAGTGATTGTTACCGCAGCCCTGGTTTTCATGGCCAGACGCATCGTTAAGCAATGGAAAGGAGGCAGCTCATGCGGTTGCGGCAACGACGAATGCAATTGCAAAGAAGGGCACGACAATGGCGGCAACGGATGTGCCGGATGCCCGCTTCAGAACAAATGCAATCATTGTCATTAATTGACAAATCGGTAATAATAATGATGGGCGTGTTATCTATCTCAAACACGCCCATCACGCTGTTTACAAATACAAATCACTATTATTTGTCAATTTTGATTTGATTGTTGCGGTAAGGCACGAGACGACCATAAAGGGTGATATTGGACCGGCCCATGGTGGGACTCACCGTCACCACTACACGATCGCTATCCTTGTAGAGATTAATGGTCACATAGGCATTCATCTGCCTGCCCACCATGCTATAGCTCAGCGTCACGCCGCCATCCTTGTTCTGCTTCATTTTGGGACTTGTCACATCGCCATGAAGCGTGAAACCACCGAGACCGTTCTGGCCCATGGCTCCATCCATGTAAGCCACTTGGAAGATGCCGCCGTCGCCCTGGCGAAGCAGAAAATTGGCATTATTTGACAACCCGCTAACAGTATAACCGGTAGCGCCGTGACTAACACGATCGGCCATCACCACAAAGTAGCCTTGCTCCATGGCTTGGATGGCCTTTTGGTGAGCCAGGATATCGACCTTTTCGCGCATCTCCTTCTCGTGGGCTTTGCGCTGCGCCTTGGTTTCTTTTGAGGGGGCCGCAGGTGTAACTACGGTAAGGTTCACTTCATCGTCTTGTGCGGCATTCTGCGCCTGCACGGCTGTCATGGCAAAAAGCATAATCAGCAAGGTCAATAATAGCTTTTTCATAGTCTGTTCCTCCATTATTTTTCGCAAATATAAGTTATTTCTTTGAATTTTACTAATTTTGCAATAGAATTTCGATTTAATCATTGAAAAATTTCGCATCACGATGAAACTCGAAGAAAAAACAAGCATATCGTTTGCCATGAAGCAGGTATTGCTTTGGGGACTACTGTTCGCCGGGCTGATAGCGGCATCAGTTGCCGCAATATGGCAAAACATGACATGGGTAATGACCGCCCAAAACCTACTGGTATTTATAGCACCGGCACTGCTGTTCGCTTGGATGATTTACCGCAAGCCCCTTCACTTCCTGTGCTTGGATAAAGGCCCGGAGTGGAAGGACGTGGCGATTGTGGTTGCGGTGATGATTCTATCACTGCCCGCCATGAACTACCTGGTTGACCTTAACAGCCAGATGCATTTACCCTCATGGCTGAGTGGTGTGGAGGAATGGATGCGCGAGAGCGAAGATGCCGCACAAGAACTCACCTCGTCGCTACTGAACACCACATCACTGGCCGAGATGCTGCTGCTGGTGCTGGTTGTGGGTGTACTCACGGGCATTGGCGAGGAGATGTTTTTCCGCGGTGCACTACTGGGCGTTTTTTTGCAAAAATCTGTCAATAAGCACGTGTCTATCGCATTTGTCGCTATTGTATTCAGCGCATTCCACTTGCAGTTCTTCGGCTTTTTCCCACGGCTGCTGCTTGGGTTGTGGTTCGGTTACTTGGTGCTGTGGACGCGCTCGCTATGGGTACCTATCATTGCGCACGCGCTCAACAACAGCATTGTGGTGGTGGCCACCTACCTTGCCAACACCCAAGTGATAGAGACCAGCGGCATCGACTCGATAGGTCTGCCACAAGCGGGAAACTTTCCCGTCGCAGCTCTAGTCAGCGCCATTGTTACCGCCCTAATCATCTATCTATTTGCCAAAATAAGGAAACACAGGAAAGTCAACAATGACATTCCCGCACCAGAAGAATAATAAGCTATAGAACTACGACTTTGCGAATGAAATGAATTCGTCGTAAGTCAGTTTTTGGAGGCGTTCGGGTACTTCGCGTCCTATTGCCTCATAGATGGGTTTGACCTCATTCAGGACGGCCTGAATGTAAGCATCGGGATCAGTCTTCTTTGTTTCTGCACCCATCTGAATCCAGAGAAACTGTTCGCCATTCTCATCCTTTTGAAGCGTCCTACCTTCCAAGCGAGTCAACTTTTTATAGGCGAACATACTGATTTCATTTTCAGCAGCATCGGTGTATCCCAAGTAATGCTTTCTCTTGACCGACTCCTTGAGCTGTGCGAGAGTCATACCCGAGACGTTGCTGGTGAAGCGATTGTCGACCATTGCCTGCTTCAGGGATGCCACATCACCTGTCATTTTCCAAATCTTGAAAAACAGGATGATTTCGAGAACTCCCCATGACAGCAGTATAATACCTATAAAGGTCATGAACCCCGAACCAGATGATTGGCCATAATCATAGGCATAAGCACTGATGCTTGACATCAATGCCAACAATAAAAACGCTTTCTTTTTCATAAGTAAATAATATTTTTGATTTTAGTTTAGTCGAAGCGCTTGCGGCGGAAGATGAAGTTGCGCCCCAGGTACTTCTCACGCACAATGGGGTTCACAGCCAGTTCTTCGCTTGAGCCCTGGAAAAGGATTTTGCCTTCAAACAGCAAATAGGCTCGGTCGGTGATACTCAGCGTTTCGGGCGCGTTGTGGTCGGTGATAAGGATGCCGATGTTCTTTGACTTGAGGCTGTAGACGATGCTCTGGATGTCCTCCACGGCAATGGGGTCGACGCCGGCAAAGGGTTCGTCGAGCATGATGAAGCGCGGATTGATGGCCAAGCAACGCGCAATCTCGCAACGACGACGCTCGCCACCGCTCAAGCGGTTACCCAAGTTCTTGCGCACCTTCTCAAGGTGGAACTCGGCGATGAGTTCCTCAAGCTTATCGCGCTGGTACTCAGGTGTAGTATCGGTCATTTCGAGCACCGTGCGCAGGTTATTCTCGACAGTGAGCGTGCGGAATACCGAAGCCTCTTGCGGGAGATAGCCAATGCCCAGTTTGGCGCGCTTGTAGACGGGTAATTTAGTGATATCCACATCGTTGAGGAACACCCTACCCTCATTGGGCGTGATGAGTCCCGTTGTCATGTAGAAGGTTGTAGTCTTTCCGGCACCATTAGGTCCCAACAGGCCCACAATCTCGCCCTGGCGCAACTCAATGGACACATGATTGGCCACCGTGCGCTGACGATACTTCTTGACCAAATTGTCGGTGCGCAACACCAGCCGTCCTTCTTCTCCGGCGAGTTTCAGATTGGCCGCCAACTGCTTGCGCGCCCCACGCGAGAGGCGAGGTTTTTTATTGTCTTCACGAGGCAAATCGGCCGATTTCTCCGCATCTTCATTCACGTCTTGAGCATCAGACACATTAACTGCTTCCGAATCAACATCCATGTCATGAGGCATGAACTGTTGCTCGGTCTGCAGAGAGTTTTCAGCGTCCGGTTGTGCCTTGGAGTGCTTTTTCAGGAAGCTCATTTGCTATTTGAGTTAAGACGACTCTTGATGTAGTCGGTGAGCAGATTGATGGCCACCTCGTTGTGTCCACCCTCAGGAACGATGATGTCGGCGCACTTCTTGGCCGGCTCGATGTGAAGCTGATGCATGGGTTTGAGCACCTTCTCGTATCGGTCAATCACCATTTGCGGAGTGCGTCCACGCTCAATGCAGTCGCGCGAAATAACGCGAATGAGTCGGTCATCGGCATCGGCATCGACAAAGACCTTGATATCCATCATCTTGCGCAGCCGTGAGTCAGAGAAGACGAGAATGCCCTCGATGAGCACCACATCGTGCGGCTCCATGTGCACGGTTTCCTTCTGGCGGGAGCAGGTAAGGTAGTCGTAGGTGGGCATTTCAATGGCCTTGCCGGCCTTGAGTGCCTTGAGGTGATTGAGAAGGAGTTCCCAGTCGAATGCAGCAGGCTCGTCGAAGTTAATGTTTTGTCGCTCTTCAACAGGCACATGGCTTGAATCCTTGTAATAAGAATCCTGAGAAATGATGCCCACTTCGCCTTTCGGAAGGCGTTCCATGATTTTTCTCACTACGGTTGTCTTGCCCGAACCGGTTCCACCGGCGATACCAATAATAAACATAGTCTTATCGTTGTTAAAAGTCTTGTTATCAGTAAATTTAGAAGAGCCAATCACACCCACAGGCATTGACTATGGCAAAGATAATGCATTTTTTTCAACTTTCGCACATCGAGGGCAGAATATTAGCGTTGACGCGCAAAAAAGTTTTTTATTGCAGCATGGCGAGAAACTCATCTTCGTTGACGATGGTCACACCCAGTTTCCGGGCTTTCTCGAGTTTTGCGGGACCCATATTCTCGCCGGCGAGGATGAAGGAAGTCGCTCCTGAAATGCTACTCACATTCTTGCCTCCGTGCTGCTCGATGAGTGCCTTGTACTCATCGCGCGAGTGGTGGGCAAAGACACCGCTGATGACGATTTTCTTGCCGGCCAACTTGTCGGTGCGGTTGCTGAGTTGCTCCTCGCTGAGCGACATTTGTACGCCGGCTTGTCGCAAACGCTCCACAATCAAGCGATTAGCAGGCACGGCAAAATAATCAACGATGCTTTGCGCTATTTTGGGTCCTATTTCGGGAATTGCCGCCAACTGGTCGGCGTTCATATTCATCAGGTTGTCGATGCTGTGGACATTTCGTGCCAGTACTTTGGCAGTGGTTTCGCCCACATAATCAATAGACAAAGCGAATAGCACCCTCTCAAAAGGCACTTGCAACGAGGCCTCGATGCCGCGCAACAGGCGTGAGGCCGCTTTCTTTTGGAAATGCTCCAGTTGCAGCAGGTCGTTGCCGGTGAGCTTGTAGAGGTCGGCAATATCATTAACCAATCCACTGTCATGCAATTGGATAGCCACTTCCTCGCCAATGCCGTCGATGTTCATGGCCCGCCGACTCACAAAGTGCTCAATGCGGCCGGTGATTTGCGGCGGACAGGCATACTTGTTCGGACACTGCCAAGCCGCCTCGCCCTCGACCCGCACCAGCGGTGTGCCGCACACGGGGCAGTTGCGCACAAATTCCACCGGTTTGCTGTCCGGTAAACGCTGCTTGAGGTCTACACCCACGATTTTCGGTATGATTTCGCCGCCTTTTTCCACATAGAGGCTATCGCCATCGTGAATATCAAACTGGCGTATCACATCCTCGTTGTGTAGCGACGCACGCTTCACGACGGTGCCTGAGAGGAGCACAGGGTCGAGATTCGCCACAGGTGTGATGACCCCGGTGCGGCCCACCTGGAAGGTGATGGAACGCAACTTTGAGCACTCACGCTCCGGGGCAAATTTATAGGCGATGGCCCATCGGGGCGACTTGGCGGTACTGCCCAGATTGAGCCACTGGCGCAGGCTATTGAGTTTGAACACCAGTCCGTCGGTGGCTACCGGCAGTGTCTTGCGCTCCACATCCCATTGCGCTATGAAATCCCGCACCGCGTCGATTGAGGGCAGCAACGTCATCTGCGCCACCTTGAAGCCCCACGACTTGACAGCTTGCATGCGGTCGTAGTGCGTGTCGCCGGGAAGATTATCGCCAAGAACGAAGTAGAAACACGCATCAAGCCCACGTCGCGCCACCTCGGCCGAATTCTGCAATTTAAGCGTACCGGCGGCCGCATTGCGCGGATTGGCAAACAGCGGTTCCTCGTTGAAGGCACGTTCCCGGTTGAGTTTTTCAAAACTTGCCCAGGGTAGCAGCACCTCGCCTCTGACCTCGAACTTGTCGGGCCAGTTGCCCGGTGTGAGCACCAGCGGCACCGATTTGATGGTCAGTACATTGGCCGTAACATCATCGCCTCGCACGCCGTCGCCTCGCGTGACAGCGCGCACCAGCCGCCCATGCTCATAGATGAGCGAGATGCTCGTACCGTCGTACTTGAGTTCGCCCACAATCTGAACCGATTCGCCTCCCAAGCCATCCTTGGCCCGGCGCAGAAAATCCTGCACCTCCTCAATAGAATAGGAATTACTGAGGCTCTGCATGGGTCGTTCGTGTGCCACCTGCGTGAAACCCTGGCTCAGGTCGCTACCCACCCGCTGAGTGGGCGATAGCGGGTCATGATACTGCGGATTGTCGCGTTCCAGGTCTTCAAGTTCGCGCATGAGGGAATCGTAGTCCTGATCGCTGACGGTAGGGGCATTGAGCACATAGTACTCGTGGTTATAGCGGTTGAGCAGGTCGCGCAACTCGTGAATGCGTTGTTCAAAGATATCCATGAGACAAGTTCGTTATTTTTTAGCAAAAATAGCAAAAAAAACTGACCCAATCACCAACTTGTTACTTCATTTTTATTTTTTCTTGCTATCTTTGTCAACTACTTTTGAAATCAAGCATTTTTCACTAACATAACTTTGGCGATTATGAAACAGTTTCTTATAGCATGCTTACTGCTCACCACATTTGTCACGTCGTGGGCCGCGACCGAGGCACCCAAGGGGCACATGATTTACTGCAGTTATTCCAACACCCGCAACGACGGTTGGGGCCGACACTTCTGCGAGTTGATTAACGAGAACGGCAAAACGACCGTAGTGGTTTACTTATACAATCGCGACATGGCTAAACCAGACGAACGTCACTATGAGGTGACAGCCGATGTGGCCAATCAAATGGAAACGCTGGTGCGCGACAACAAATACTACGAGATTGACGGTTACAAAGTGTTTGACAGCATGATGGGCGGTAGCACCAAACGCGTGTACATGGAGTTTGAGACGGGCGAGCACATCAATGCCGAGTGGTTTGCCGAGAAACCGTTGCCGCTGGCCGTCTCGGCCTACCAAGGCATAGCCCACTTCTTCACCCCCTGGGTAGAAAAAGCCGAAAAAGAGCGCGAAGCCGCTAAGAACCAAGTTACTATCGACACCGACGAAGAGACATCCACGGCCACCGCCAAGGCCAAATCGTCATCCAAGAGCAAGAAATGGGTAAGCAAAAAGAGAAAAAGTAGAAAATCAAGAAAATAAAAACAAACAACCAGTCATGACTCACGAAATATATTTAGCAGGCGGCTGTTTTTGGGGCACCGAGCACTTTTTCAAACAAATAGAGGGTGTCATCGACACGCAAGTGGGCTATGCCAACGGCACCGTTGAGAATCCCACCTATGAGCAGGTGTGCACGCACAAAACGGGCCATGCCGAGACCGTGAAGGTAGTGTATGACCCTGAACAGATAGGGCTTGAGTTCCTGCTTGATATGTTCTTTGCCGCCATCGACCCCACTGTGGAGGATCAGCAAGGTCCTGACGTGGGTCCGCAATACCGCACCGGCATCTACTACACCGACGCAGCCGACCTGCCCGTAATAGAACGTCGCGTAGCGGACGAATCACGCCGTTACGAGGCCGAGATTGTGACCGAGGTGCTGCCGCTGGCGTGTTTCTATCCCGCCGAGGACTATCACCAGGACTATCTTGACAAGAATCCCGACGGCTATTGCCACTTGCCCTTGCGGCTGTTTGAGTTTGCGCGCAAAGCCAAGCCCCGCAAAGCCTGAACGGCATGACTCCTCACTTCAACCCAATTAACGCAACAATTGACATGAAAATCAAGAAAGCTCAATTCACCATCAGCAACAGCGACTTTCGCAAATGCCCGCCGGGCGACAAACCCGAGTACGCTTTCATAGGGCGCAGCAACGTGGGCAAGTCGTCACTTATCAATATGCTCACCCAGCGCAAAGGGCTCGCCAAGACATCGTCAACGCCCGGCAAAACCCTACTCATCAACCACTTCCTAATTAACGACGAGTGGTATATCGTGGACCTGCCCGGCTACGGCTATGCCAAGCGCGGCAAGGAAGAGCGCGAGAAACTGCAGTCAATCATTCGCGGCTATGTGATGGGGCGCACCCAGATGACCAACCTGTTTGTGCTAATAGACTCACGCCATGAACCGCAAAAGGTAGACCTGGAGTTCATGCAGTGGCTGGGCGAGAGCGGCGTGCCGTTCAGCATTGTGTTCACCAAGATTGACAAACTGGGCAAGCAAGCCGGCGCGACCAATCTGGCTGCCTACAAGCAGCAACTGCTGGAAACCTGGGAAGAGTTACCCCCCATCTTTGTGACATCGAGCGAGACGGGCGAGGGTCGTGACGAGCTGCTGGGCTACATAGATCAAATCAACCAAGAGTTGAAAAAATAGGTCAGCACATAGTGTTTTTTTAAAAAAACTTACACCTAAATATACTGAAAAGCGTTTTTTCTCGTTATATAGAGTATGAAACAAATTTCAAGACTCAAATTGACGTTGTTGCTGGTGGTCGCAAGTTGCTTGCTGCCACTGGCCGCACAAGTGAAAATATCAGGAAAGGTTGTCGATGATAAGGACAATCCCATCGACTTTGCCACCGTAAGGATTGAAGGCACCGCGATAGGTACAGTGACCGACACTAAGGGTATGTACGAGCTCAGCGTGCCTCCTGCCGACACCATCATGGTGATATTCTCGTGTCTGGGCTACAGCGACGTGCGCCGCCAGCTGGTGAAACCTGCCGGAGCCGTTTCGCTCAACCCCAAGCTCTACAAGAAGACCCATGAGCTTGCCGAGGTGCAGATTACCGAGTTCAAGAAGCAAACCAACACCATGCAGCAGATTGACGCGAGCAACCTCGCGCTCACCCCCGACGCATCGGGCGGCAGCATTGAGGCCCTCATCGCCACGCAAGCCGGCGTGAGCTCGAAGAACGAGATGAGTTCGCAGTATATGGTTCGCGGTGGCACCTACGATGAGAACAGCGTGTACATCAACGGCATCGAGATTTATCGTCCGCAACTCATCAGCTCCGGTCAGCAGGAGGGTTTGAGTGTGATTAACCCCGACATGGTGAAGGGCGTGAGTTTCTCGACCGGTGGTTTCAATGCCGAGTATAGCGACAAGATGTCGTCGGTGCTCGACATCACCTACAAGGAGCCCGAAGCCTTCGAGGGCGCCATCGCGGCGAGCCTCCAGGGCGGCAGTGTGTCAATAGGCCAGGCGAGCACCAAGTTCTCGCAACTGCACGGCGTGCGCTACAAGCGCAATTCATCGCTGCTGGGCTCGATGGATTCAAAGGGCGAATATGACCCGCAGTATCTCGACTACCAGACCTTCATCACCTTGAAGCCCAGCGACAAGTTCAAGATGTCGTTTTTGGGCAACATTTCAATCAACGACTACCGTTTCACGCCCAAGAACAGGGAAACGAGCTTCGGTACTTCACAAAACGCCAAGTCGTTTCTCGTGTACTTCGACGGCCATGAGAAGGACAAGTTCCAGACCTACTTCGGAGCCTTGTCGCTCACCTACAACCTGAACAAGGGCAACAACTTCACGCTGCTGGGATCGGCCTACCAGACCAACGAGCTGGTGTCCTATGACATTCACGGCGAATACTGGCTCGATGCCGCCGGCACCAGTGCAGGCGAGGAATCGATAGGCGGTGAGCTGGGCGTGGGCAAGTATCACGAGCACGCGAGAAACCGCTTGCGCATCAAGGTGCTCAACATTGGTTTCAAGGGCAACACATCGATTAGTCACAACAACTTCACCTACGGTTTCAACTTCAGGCGTGACGACATCTACGAGCGCTCACGCGAGTGGGAGTGGCGCGACTCGGCGGGTTACTCGCTGCCCCACCTCCCGAATGAGGTGAATGTGATTTCGAATCTGGCATCGCACAACGACCTGAAGACCACCCGATTCTCAGGCTTTGTGCAAGATACCTATAAACTATATATGGATGCCGGTATGCTCACCGTGAATTTGGGTGTGCGCGTATCGTACTGGGACTTCAACAAGGAGACACTGTTCTCGCCCCGCTTCAGCATCGGCTATGTGCCGAGCCGCAACAACCGTTTCTCACTGCGACTTGCGGGCGGCATCTACTATCAGTCGCCGTTCTACAAGGAGTACCGAATAGAACGCACCGACGAGTTGGGCAACAACTACATTGAGCTGAACCGCGACATCAAGTCGCCACGAAGCATCCATGCCATACTGGGCGGTGACTACACCTTCCGCGCCATGAATCGACCCTTCAAACTCACCACTGAGGTATACTACAAGAACCTGTCGAACATGATACCCTACGAGGTCGACAACCTGAAACTGGTCTATGCCGGTACGAATAGCTCGAAAGGTTACATTGCCGGTATTGACCTGAAATTCTTCGGACAGTTTGTGGAGGGCACCGACTCGTGGATTAGCTTGTCGCTGATGAAGACCCAGGAAACGCTGAACGGCGTGAAAGTGCCGCTGCCTACCGACCAGCGCTACAGCATCGCCATCTTCTTCACCGACTACTTCCCGAATCATCCGCGCTTCAAGTTCAGTCTGAAGGGCATCATCTCTGACGGTCTGCCCACCACCTCGCCCCAAATGACACGCGACGTGGCCTACTTCCGCCAACCCGCCTATAAGCGCGTGGATGCCGGACTCAGCTTTGAGCTTGTGGGCAAGGAGCACAAACCGTCGTCGGGCCTGCTGAGCCACTTCAAGAGCATTTGGCTGGGTGTGGACGTGTTCAACCTGTTCGACATCTCGAACGTGAGCAGCTACTACTGGGTGACCGACGTGAACGCCATTCAGTATGCCGTGCCCAATTATCTGACCCGTCGCCAAATTAATGCCCGCATCTCAATGACATTCTGATGAAACCGGGCCGAAAAATGACCGCCGACGCACGGTTTTTTATCAAAAAAGCATTATCTTTGTGACTATCAATAACCAAACAACTCTATTATAAACCTCTAAACTGTTTTCAATATGGCAAAACCTTATGTAATAGGTATCGATATGGGCGGCACCAATACCGCCTTCGGTATCGTGGATGCACGCGGCAATGTGATTGCCAGCGACTCAATCAAGACCGGCAAGCATAGCGACATCAACGACTACATCGATGAACTCTACACCGAGATTACCCGCATCATTGTCGCCAACGACGCGGTAGACAAAATCAACGGCATCGGCATTGGCGCTCCTAACGCCAACTACTACACCGGCATCATTGAAGATGGCGTGAACTTGCCCTGGCCCACTCCCATTCCGCTGGCCGACCTCATCACAAAGAAATTCGGCATTCCCTGTATCATCACTAACGATGCTAACGCTGCCGCCATCGGCGAGATGACCTACGGCGTGGCACGCGGCATGAAGGACTTCATCATGATTACCCTGGGCACCGGTGTGGGTAGCGGTATCGTGATTAACGGCCAAATGGTGTATGGCCACGACGGTTTTGCAGGCGAGCTGGGCCATGTGGTGATGAAACGCAACAACGGTCGCATGTGCGGTTGCGGACGCACGGGCTGCCTGGAGGCCTACTGCTCGGCTACGGGTGTGGCACGCACGGCACGCGAGTTCCTCGACATTCGCACCGACGAGTCTAAACTGCGCGATTTGGATGCCGATAAAATCACCTCAAAGGACGTGTACGACTGCGCTATAGCAGGCGACAAGTTGGCTAAGGAGATTTTCGAGTACACCGGCACCATTTTGGGCGAAGCGCTGGCCGACTTCACCACCTTCTCAAGCCCCGAGGCATTTGTGCTGTTCGGCGGACTCACCAAGAGTGGCGAGCTTATCATGAAACCCGTGCGCGAAGCCTTTGAAAAGAACGTCATGAAGGTGTTCAAGGGCAAGGTGAAAATCCTCATCTCCGAACTCAAGGAGAGCGATGCTGCCGTGCTTGGCGCATCGGCTTTGGGCTGGGAAGTGAAAGAGTAAGTCTCACCAACCTGCACTTCAGTTATCATAACATGAGGGGAGCGAAAAGCGCTCTCCTCATTTGTTTCAACCCATTGTCTTCTTATCCGTTTCGCTGCCTGAGCCAAATGGCCAGGAAGCGGTCGTTGACGCGATATCCATCGTTGTCTTTTCATTAAAAAATATTGTTGTCCGATAAAAGATTTTAGGCACACTGCAATCCACTATGCCTG
>CAMKGM010000036.1 GCA_946412245.1 uncultured Bacteroidales bacterium | reverse complement strand
GAAAGAGTTCTTCAAACATTTTATTTAATTTTGCACTTGCCAGTTGACTCTACATTTGTTTTATTTTCGGGTTGGGGGCCGATTTTAAAGGGGTGAAAGTTTTGTGGATTGGGCGAAATTGCTTAAATTTGCAATTCTTCTTCCTGACGGCCATGCCGGCCGCGCATGAGAAGCTCGAAAATCAACAAACAAAAACATTGAAAAACAATTAGCATAAATCTTAAAAACAACTATGGAACAAATTTCTAATCGCATTCAGGCACTGTCGCCATCGGCCACACTTGCCATGTCGCAAAAGAGTGCAGAACTCAAGGCTCAAGGAGTAGACGTGATTAATATGTCGGTGGGCGAACCCGACTTTTTCACCCCTGACCACATTAAAGAAGCCGCCAAGAAAGCGGTAGACGATAACTTCTCGTTCTACTCACCCGTGCCGGGCTATCTGTCGTTGCGTCAGGCTATTAGCGATAAGCTCAAAAATGAGAACGGTCTGGACTTCAAGCCCGAACAGATAGTGGTGGGCAATGGTGCCAAGCATGAATTGTGCAATGTGATTATGAGTGTGATTAACCCCGGTGATGAGGTGATTATCCCCACTCCCGCATGGGTTAGCTATGTGCAAATGGTGATTTTGGCAGGCGGCAAGAACGTGCTGGTGCCCACCACCATGGAGCAGAACTTTAAGGTGACTCCCGAGCAACTGGAAGCCGCCATTACCCCCGCCACCAGACTGATTATCCTGTGCTCTCCGTCGAACCCAACCGGTAGCGTCTATAGCAAGGCTGAACTCCAGGCACTGGCCCAGGTGCTCGCCAAGCACGAACAGGTGATGGTGATTGCCGACGAAATCTATGAGCATATTAACTACATAGGTGGCCACGAGTCAATCGCTCAGTTCCCCGAACTCAAAGACCGCGTGATTATCATCAACGGTGTGTCGAAGGCTTATGCCATGACCGGTTACCGCATCGGTTATGTGGCTGCACCTATCGCCCTCGCCAAGGCCATCAACAAACTGCAAGGTCAGTACACCAGCGGCGCTTCGTCGATTGCTCAAAAGGCTGCCGAGGCTGCCTATCGCGGTTCGCAAGACTGCGTGGAGGAGATGCGCGTGGCATTTGCCCGTCGTCGTGACCTCATCGTGAAACTGCTGCGCGAAATTCCCGGGCTGGATGTGAATGAGCCTGATGGCGCATTCTATGTGTTCCCCGGCGTGAAATCGCTGTTCGGCAAGCGCTGCGGCGATGTGGAAATCAAGGATGCTATGGACGTGGCAATGTATCTGCTCAACGAGGCTCATGTGGCAACGGTGGCAGGCGATGCCTTCTGCTGCCCGGGTCACATCAGGCTGAGCTACGCCACCAGCGATGAGAACATCAAGGAGGCCTGCTCTCGCATTAAGCAAGCTCTTGCCAAATTGCAGTAAGCCATGATTTTCTGGTTCTCGGGCACCGGCAACAGTCGCTATGTGGCAGAGAAACTCGCCCGGCGACTCAATGAACACCTTGTAGCGGTGGCCGAAGCCATTTATGATAAGAAATTTGACTACACGTTGCAACCGGGCGAGACGCTGGGATTCGTGTTCCCCACCTACTCATGGGGTCCGGCTCCGGTAGTGTTGCGACTAATCAAGGAACTTGAGGTTGCCGGTGTCACGCCGGCAACCTACTGCTATATGGTGACGACCTGTGGCGACGATGTGGGCCGGTCGGTTGACATCTTCGCTAAGGCGTTGCGCAAGCGAGGCATCACGCTGCAAGGGGCATTCTCAGTGCAGATGCCCAACAACTACATCTGCATGAAGGGATTTGACACCGACGACCAACCGGTCATGAGGCGAAAACTGCTTGCCGCCCCTGAGCGCATTGAGAGTGTGGCGATGCGCATCGCCGAGCACCGATGCACCACCGATGTGGTGACGGGCAAGTGGCCAGGCGTGAAGTCACACATCATCAGGCCGTGGTTCAAGCGCTATGCCATGAGCGACAAACCGTTCAAGACCGATGCTGCACTTTGTACCCGTTGCGGCAAGTGTGTGGATGTGTGCCCGATGCACAATATCAAGCTTGCCGATGAGGGACCGCAGTGGCAGGGACAGTGTGCCATGTGCCTGGCCTGTGTGCATCATTGTCCGGTGAGAGCCATTCAGTATGGCAAGCAGACGCAGGACAAGGGCCGATACTACTTCAAGAAAACCAATTAAGCGTGTTGAGATATGAGAAAATTCTTTTTATGTGTAGCTTCAGTGGCAGTTGCTGCTCTTGCCTGCCCCGCGACTGCGCAGTCCCTCTCGTCGCCAGCCGACTCGCTTACCGATGTAGGCTATGCCAAGTCGGGGGTGCTGACGGGGAGCGTAGAGACAATCACTGAAGACCAGATGAACAAAAAGCAGGTGACCAATCCGCTCGATGCCATCAATGGCCGCGTGGCGGGCTTGACGGTGCAGAAGAGCAACAACGGGGTGGCCGCCATGAATGCCGTGCGTGTGCGCGGTACGACCTCGCTCACGGGCGGTAACGACCCGCTCATCATCGTCGACGGTGTGTTTGGCGACCTTTCTACCTTGTCGAGCATCTATCCTGCCGATATCGAGAATTTCACCATCTTGAAAGATGCTACCGAAACGGCGCAGTATGGCAGCCGTGGCGCATCGGGTGTGATTGAGGTGTTGACTAAGAAGGGCTCAAAAGGTGCTGCCAGCGTCAGTTACAATGCGAGTTTCAGCATCAATAATGTGTATAAGAATCTTAACATGCTCAAGGCCGACGATTACCGCACTGTGCTCAAGAATGAGGGACTCATGCTCATTGACAAGGGCCATGACACCGACTGGCAGAAACAGATACAGCAGACGGCTTTCTTGCAAGACCACCATGTGGCGTTCATGGGCGGTGGCGATGCTTCGGGCTACCGCGTGTCGCTGGGTTACATGGAGCACAATGGCGTGATACTGCACGAAAAGATGCGAAACTTCACCAGCAACATGAGCATGTATCAGCACATGTTCAACAATTTCCTGAAAATTGACCTGGGCATGTTCGGCAACATCCAGAAGAATGTGACCTCGGTCTACGATGTGCAGAAGACCTTCTACAGTGCTGCCTGCTGGAATCCCACTTTTGCCCCATCCAAGAATGAAGATGGCGGCTATGACGGTTTCACCTATGCCAACCAGATCAATCATCCGCTTGCCCTGATGAACAGCCGCACGCAAGACAAGACGGTGCACATCAGCACCCATGGCAAGCTCACCTTTAATCTGTCGAAATCATGGCATTTGAGCCTTTTTGGGGCATATAGTCACAACGAGGTCGAGACTTCGCAGTTCCTGCCTACCTCGATCTGGGCGCATGGTCAGGCCTATAAAGGCACGAAAAAGACCGAGTCGCTGCTGGGTAATGTGGCGCTCGTCTTCGACCGCCATTTCAACGAGCATCACCTGAATGTGCTTGCCTTGGGTGAGGCGCAGCGCGATATCTACACGGGGTTCTTTACCACCACGACCAATTTCAGTACCAACGATATGGGTTTCAATAGCATTCAGGCGGGCGCACTCACCCTGTGGGAGGGAACTGGCAGTTACCGTGAAGACCCGAGCTTGGTAGCGTTTATGGGCCGTGTGAGCTACGACTACCTGGGTCGCTATTCGATCACTGCCACGGGGCGCGCCGATGGTTCCTCGAAGTTTGGCTCAGGGCACAAGTGGGGATTCTTCCCCTCGGTGTCGGCTGCATGGACACTCTCAGAAGAACCCTGGCTGCGGCAAGTGTCGTGGCTCGATAACCTGAAGTGGCGCGTGGGTTATGGTTTGGCGGGCAATCTTGGCGGCATCGACTCCTATATGTCGTACAACTGGCTGCAACCCACGGGCATTGTGCCTGTAGGCAATGCGGCGGCTGTGGCCCTGGGCACGTTGCGCAATGCCAACCCCGACCTCAAGTGGGAAGTGAAGCACACCTTCAACACAGGCCTCGATGCCAGTTTCTGGAGCAACAGGCTCATAGCCTCGGTCGATTTCTATACCTCCAAGACTACCGATATGCTCTATCTTTACAATGTGAGCGTGCCACCCTTTGCCTACAACAAGTTGCTCGACAATCTGGGTTCGATGCGCAACAGTGGTGTTGAGATTGCCTTAGGAATCACACCGTTTGCCACTGCCGACATGGAACTCAACATCAATGCCAATGTGGCTTATCAAAAGAACAAGTTGCTCTCGTTGAGCGGCTATTATAATGATTATTACCTTGAGGCGCCTGCTTATGTCGACATAGCAAGTCTGAATGGAGCAGGTTTCCATGGAGGCTACAACCACATCGTTTATCAAATTGTGGGTCAGCCGCTGGGCGTCTTCTATTTGCCTCATTGCAATGGGCTTGTGAAGAGTGCAGAAGACGCTAATGCCTATGTTTATTCGATTGAGGACCTTGATGGTGACGGGGTGATTGATATAGCCAATGGCAAGGACCGACAGGTGTGTGGTCAGGCCGTTCCCAAGGTGCTGCTTGGCTCTAACTTCAGTTTCCGTTATAAGCAGTGGGATGTGTCGCTACAGTTGAATGGGGCCTTTGGTCACAAGATTTATAACGGCACTTCGCTTACCTATATGAATATGAACAGCCTGCCCGGCTATAATGTGCTAGCAAAGGCTCCTGAACGCAACATCCACGACCAGATTGCTACCGACTACTGGCTGGAGCGTGGCGACTACCTGAACTTAGACTACCTGACGCTGGGCTGGAATGTGCCTTTGAGCAGCAGTGCTGCCAAGTATGTGAAGCGGTTGCGCTTGTCGTTAACTGTAAACAACCTCGCAACCATCACTTCCTACTCGGGACTCACGCCCATGATCAACAGTTCGGCCATTAATTCAACCATAGGCGTTGACGACAAGAATGTGTATCCTGTTTCGCGCACCTACACCCTGAGTGTGAGCATTAACTTCTGATAAAAACCGCGTTATGAAGACAAAGAATATAATGATATTATGCAGGTTGCTGTGTTGCTGCTGTGTGCTGGGGCTTGCTGCTGCCTGCACCGACTTTCTCGATGAGAAACCCAGCGACCGTGTCGACGGTGACATCAACAACATCAACGACCTCTATCTCAATGCCGTAGCGGCGCGGTATGCCGATGTAGGTGGCCATGCCAACAGTCAAGGACTTCAAGGTACAGGACGAGGTGTTTATGACCTCAACACCTTCACTACCGACGAGGCAATCGTTCCCACACGCGGTTCGGACTGGTATGACGGTCGCTTGTGGCAAGATCTCTATCAGCATAAGTTTGCGGGTCTTGACCCCATAGGCGACACATGGAACTACCTGATGAAAGCCATTATGGGCTGTAATGGCTCGCTGGAGCAAATCTACAGATTCGGAAAGACACATCCCGATGCCCGGCTTGAAGCCTATCGTGCCGAGGTGCGTGGACTCAGGGCAATGTTCTACTTCTATGCCATCGACCTCTATGGCAGAGTTCCGCTGTTCACCTCTTCGGCGCCTTCGGTGGCCGACTTGAAACTGCGAAACCGCAGCGAGGCTATCAAGTATGTGATCGACGAATTGCAGCAGGCGATACCCGACCTTTCAGAGGCGCACTCAAATGTGAGGGGTGAATATTATGGCCGTTTCACCAGTCCCGTGGCCTGTTTTCTGCTGGCTAAGATATTCCTGAACAGCGAGGTGTATTGCGACGACGACTGGACCGACGGGACTCGTCCCGATGGCAAAAACATCAAATGGACGGTAGGCGGCAATGTGATGAATTCATGGGAGGCTTGCCAGTACTATTGTGGCAGGATAACTGCAGCCGGTTATGAGCTTGAAGTTGTATTTGAGAACAATTTCCTGGTGCATAACGAGGCATCGATCGAGAACATCTTCACGATTCCTATGGACAAGTATCTTTTCCAGAACCAGTACTGCTATCTGTTCCGTTCGCGGCACTACAACCATGCTGCCGCCATGGGGCTGAACGGTGAGAATGGCCCTTGCGCAACGCTCGATGCGTTGCGCATCTTCGGTTTGAAAGAAGGTGATATTGAGGGCACGGGGCCAGATGTGGACCCAAGATTTGTAAAAACCTATTATTCGGGTCAGGTCTTTGACCTCAATAACAAGCAGGTGCTGCTCGACGATGGCACACCCCTCGTGTATGAACCGTGGGCCGTGGCGTGTGATGTTTCGAGCACCCCCTATGAGAAGACTGCCGGGGCACGCATGAAAAAATATGAGGTAGACCCGAATGGCACCAAGGACGGCAACCAGAGCGACAACGACATTGTGCTGTTCCGTTATGCCGATGTGCTGCTCATGCAGTGTGAGGCGATGCTGCGCAATGGGCAGGCGGGGGCTGAGGCCGACTTTTTACTGAATTCAGTGCGAAGCAGAGTGGGGGCACCTGACCGCACGGCAACTCTCGAGAATGTGCTCAATGAGCGACTGCTTGAACTTGCCTGGGAGGGATGGCGCCGCAACGACATGATCCGTTTCAATGTCTATGGCGAAGAATATTGGGAGCACCCACGCAGTTCTGCCGATATAAAGGGTTACACAACGGTATTCCCCATTCCGGGCGAGATTCTCTCGCTCTCGGGCAGTGAGCAAAATCCCGGATATTGATTCACAACGATGATAAAAAGCAGGCATTTGTCGGTAAAAATGCCTGGTTTGTCTTGTTAATGGGTTAAAGGATTAAACGAAACGCAGTTTAGCGAGTCATAGTATCACAAAACCACTGGCGACAAATAACATCAATACAGAAACAATAAATAATTACCACTATGAAGATACATTTTACTTTTAGAACAATTGCGGCAGCCATGCTGCTGGGTGGCATGATAGCCACTACGCCGGCACTTGCCCAGCACCGCCAGCCACGCGGCGGCAGTCAAAGTCAGAGTCACTCCTCGGCTCCTCGTGAGCGTGTGGAGCGCCCATCTTCTTCGATGCGTCACGACGCAGCTCCGTCGGTTTCTTCGGGTCGCGAACGCTCTACAGTGAACCGTGGCCAGAGCAATGGCGGTTCCTATAATCGCCCCTCTTCGTCGTCATCGGGCCGGAATCCTGGCCGTGATTCAGGTGGCAGTCACCATGGCGGTGGCAACTATTCGGGTGGTGGTCACCATGGCAGTGGCAACTATTCGGGTGGCAGCAGCAGCTCATCTCGCCCTAGCACTTTACGCAATCGCTCTGTAGCTCCCGACATCAGAACGGAGAGGCCCTCGTTCAACAATGGGGCAGTTTCACGTGGCGAGTCTCGTTCCATAAACGACCGTAATCGCGGTGGTAGCGGCATCGACAACCGCGGAGGCAATGACCGTGACAATAATCGCGGTGGCACTGGCAACTATGGCAATCGCCCGGGTCGTGGCGGTAATAACGACGGCAACTATGGTAATCGCCCGGGTCGTGGAGGAAACGACCGAGACCGTGATAACCGTGGTGGCAACTATGGAAATCGCCCAGGTCGCGGTGGCAATAGCAACCACGATGGTCATGGCAATCACTTCAACCGTCCTGACAACCGCGGAGGCAATCATGGTGGCAAGGATCGTCCCGGCGGCTTCAACGCTCGCCCCGACAACCGTCCGCGCCATGAGCGTCCCGGCGGTGGCGACCCCGGTCGTTTCAATCGCTACAACCAGTATCGCTATCGCGAAGGCTTCCGTCCGCACGGACCGCACCACGACCGCTTCTACGATCACTACATGCGCGGCTGGAATCGGCCCATCATGCCCCCTGTGCGTCCCTACAGACACACGCTGTGGTACTACCGGCCTACTATCCCCTACGGATTCCGCCCCTACCGCCACGCGCCCATCGTAGACGGTATCTTGGGACTGTTCTTCGGCACACTCTATGACGCCTCGCTCGACTACTTGTACTACAACGGCTTCAACATTGACGGATACTACGACAACATTGTGTATCTGCGCGACGTGCCCCTGTTTGACTATGAATGGCCCGACGTGATGCTGCGCTACGACGACTACAACCAACTCAATTACGCACAGTTTGCCATCACCACCGGCTACAATGACCGTGTTCGCTACAACCGACTCTATCGTCGTCTGTGCGACAGCTACGGCACTCCGGTGGCCTATGTGCGCGGAAGCTATCCCCAGGTTACCTGGGTGGGCGGTGACGGACGAGGCTACATCACCTTGAGCCTGAACCACGACGCAGGGCGCTACTACACAGCCCTATCATTCGGCTACTAATTCACAGCATATAGTAGTTTCTTAGAGAATCATGCGGCTGGCGGAATCAAGCAAATCATCGCTTGGTTCCGCTGGTATTTTTACTCCAAAGCATAACGGGTAAAAAGGCCCTTGTTGTTGAATGGTGCGTTCTCAACATGTGTGGGCAGTTGATGATAGCCTAGGTTAGTGAGCATGGAAACATGTTCACTATCGGTAAGCGTGACAATAACGAAATCAGGTTTTTGTTTCATTACTTGCCTATCTTGTTGTGTCTTCATGGTGATTGTGACATTGTTTTGTCGTGCCCAATATTGGCACGCAGGGAGAGCTTCAACCGGGTCACCACAAGCCGGAATACAATGGCAGTTCAAGTAGGCAATGCGAGCATGTGGCACTTTGCCAACCCATGATGCAAACATATGATACTGTATCTTTTCAGGCGTTTGACCATGAATGATGTGTCCACGATGATTAGTCCCCCATAATATAGCATAAACTGAAAGGAGTATTATGATGACTATGCTTATTGCCCTTGCTTTGCTATCATGGAAAGTAATGCCTTGCTTATTTAACTTGAGACCTAATGCAATTAATGGGAAAAAGGCCAAAAAGTTAAGGCTGTTGTAGTAATAACTCCAATCGGCATTAATGGTAGTAATGCCATAGAACCATAATGCGATAATGATGGGGACGAAACGATATTGTTTGAGCATGGGTAATATGCTCAAACCTGCAATAATGGTGATTATCAGATAAGTCTTACTGCCATGTAATAAAAAGAAAAATGGAGTTTTATCTGGAGCTGTACTTAAAGTTACTACGAAATATTGATAAATTGCTTGTGTTAGGGCGCCTTTGATCAAAAAATATACCGCAAATGGGAGCAGCGATAGCAATATACCAAGCAGTAAATAAGCTCCCCCTTGAAAAAGGTATTTCCAATGCAAAGCTTTCATTGCAACGTAAAGCATTACGATTACCATAATAATGAGCATGAAAGTAAAGGTGAATTTCATCATCATTACAGCACCCATACACATTCCCGTTACAAGCATCGCATTGCGAAACGATTGTGATGTGATTTTTTCATCGGTATAGCAAAAACGAATACAATAGTATAGTGTTGTAACAAAGAATAATTGCGCAAAGTCCTCAGACCGAGTTTCGTAATGCAAAGGATGAAAAAAAGCGAGCAACATGAGTATTGCAACCCATAGAGCTATATATCTGTTGGTAACGAGCAGGCGTGCTGTGCGATAAACAATGAAAGATGTGGTTATGAAGCTCAAACATGAGAGAAGAAATACACCCTGGTAATTGCAAGGAGATATCAAGTAGCCGATACCATAAATGAGCCAAAGCAAAGGCCCCTTGCTATCGGTGAAATCCACATACGGAGTCAAGCCATTCATCCAAGCTCGGCCACACATCATATACCATGAAGAGTCAATGTGCCCTGTGACATCGTGGGTGGGAGAGTCAATACTCATTCCCAGCATCACTAGAAAAGTAGCAAAAACAATTGCAATGATGGGAAACAGAGAATGAGGTTTCGAGCGTAGTGAAGTCATTGCTGAAAGTTTTTATTCTTCAAGCCAATTAATGAAATTCTTGCCTATGACATAATTTATTCAACAAAGATAAATAAAGTTTTCAAGTTATGGCTCTTATAAAAGAGTTTTTCTATTGCTTTTTTAACCCCAAATCCCAATGACCGATTTGGGTTTAAAGGAAATAATCCAGATTGATTGCGGCTACATCACCTTGAGCCTGAACCGTGATGCAGTTTGAAATATAAAAAATCGGGCATTTCTTGCAGTTTCAAATGTAAAACCCTGACAATGGTTTTTGAAGAAGTAATAAAAACTGCGTAAATTTGCACTCATAAAACTCACAACTGACAACTGATTACTGAAAACTGAAAACTGAAAACTATGGTAAAAGTTAATGATATAGTGCGCTTCCTGAACGAGGTTGGAGGCGGCCGAGTGACCCGCATTGAGGGCAAAATGGTGTATGTGGAAGACGAAGACGGCTTTGAACGCCCCGCCTTGGCCCACGAAGTGGTTGTGGTGGACCAGGCCCGCAGCAAGCCCACCGCCTACGAAAGACCGCTCGACATCAAGATACGGCTCGTGGAGCCCGAGAAACCCACCAAGGCTACTCAACCCGCAGTTGCTCAAGAACCGGTGTTTGAAACGCCTGAAGGCGAAGTGCTCAATGTGGTACTCGCCTACGAGGCACGTGAAATCAAGCACTTGAACACCACCACTTTCTACTCCCATCTGGTGAATGACAGCAACTACTATCTGTACTTCACCTATATGACCCGCGGCGATGAGTCGGTGGAGTGGACCACGCGTTATCACGGTCTGGTGGAGCCCAACATCCAACTGCAACTCGACGAGTTCGGCCACGATGATCTGAACGATATGACCCACGTCGCCATCCAGTATGTGGCATTCAAGCAGGGCAAGGGTTTCAAGCTCAAAAATCCTGCGTTGGTGGAGATGCGTCTCGATGTGACCAAGTTCTACAAGCTACACTGCTTCCATGCCAGCGAATACTTTGACGAACCCGTGATAGAATTGAAAGTGGTGAGTAACGACCGCCCGGCGCGCATCACACACATTGACAGCAGCGAACTCGAGGCTGCCATGCGCGAAAAGAAACGACAGGAAAAGCAAGACAAACCTCATCACACATCGAAACCCGCAGCCAAGCGACAAGACGAGCTCATTGTTCAAGACTTGCACATCGCCGAACTGATTGACAACTTGAGCGGACTCTCCAACTCAGATATGCTCAACTACCAACTCGACAAGTTCCGCGAGGTGATGGAAGCGAACAAGAACAGAGTGGGTCAGAAGATTGTCTTCATCCATGGCAAGGGCGAGGGTGTGCTACGACGTGCGCTGCTCGA
This sequence comes from uncultured Bacteroidales bacterium, assembly GCA_946412245.1. GTDB lineage: Bacteria > Bacteroidota > Bacteroidia > Bacteroidales > Muribaculaceae > Sodaliphilus. Next base: position 20,591 of record CAMKGM010000036.1, on the reverse strand, counting down.
CGAACTGCGCCGCCGCTATCCGCGCTGCGCCGTGCAAGATGCCAGTTTCAGGGAATACGGTTTCGGTGCCACTCAGGTCACCATTCACAAGTAGCAAAACGTTTTTTCCCCGAGGTCGGAGGGTTATATCTCAATGAAGCGGGCTGAGTCAAAGCCGGGACAAATGCCGTACATCACATAGCCCAATTGATTGGTGCAGATGTGGGTCTTGCCCAACTTGACACCCTGGGCGGCATTGTAGTGCGTGTGCCCGAAAATCCAAGCATCAATGCCACTCTCGGCAATATAATGCTCCAGATTCACGATAAAGGCATCGGCCAAATTATTCTTGGCAAAGGCCGGATCTTCGTAGTTCACAGGGCTGTGATGCGTGACCACCACCTTGTGCAGCGATGCCGACTGACGTAGCGCCCGGTCGAGCCAGGCGAAGCAGAGTTCGTGCAATGGAGTGTAGTCGTTGCCTCGCAGGGCATGGCCATCGAGCACATTGCGCCGGCAATCGGTCATGCATCGCTGAATCCAGGCCTCGTTTTGCGGCTGCACCTTGCTCCACAGGGTGGTGATGAAAAACTCCACGTCGTCAATCAGCACGCTGCGATTATTGCAGTAGCGCACATTGGGCCGCAGCTGCTTTTCGAAGTCGGTGAGCGTGTCGCGCATCTCCACACCGCCATAGTACTCGTGATTGCCCGGCACCAGCAATGTCTCACGATAGTGCTCTGAGCACCAGTCAAAGAAAGGGTGATTCTCAAGTTCAGGATTACCGAAAATGGTAATATCGCCGGCAAGCACCAGCACATCGCCGGTCACCTGCAGTGGCATTTTTGCAAGCCAATCAGTGTTTTGGTTAAACTCAAGATGTAAATCTGAGGCATACTGGATTTTCATAAGTCTGGATTATTTTTCTTTAGTTAATTGATTCTTCTTGGAAAAACGCAAACGCTCCGGCACCACGTCGTCCATGTGCATGTCGAGCTGGTTGCTCCACAGGTATTTCTTAGTCTCGCGTGCCACCACGCCACTGAGCAGCAGCAACGCCACAATGTTAGGCAAAGCCATGAGTGCGTTGGTGCAGTCTGAGATGTTCCACACAATGTCGATGTGAGCCACGCTGCCGGCAAAGGCTACGCCGATGTAGACCACCCGATAGGGATAGGTCCACCGCTTGCCACGCAAGTACTCAATGGCTCGCTCGCCATAGTAGCACCAGCCCAGGATGGTGGTGAAAGCAAAGGTGAGCAGGCCAAAGGCGAGTAAATGCGAGCCCACATGGGGAATCTTGCTGAACGCCATCTTGGTGAGTGCTGCGCCATCGGTACTTGAAATGTCGGGGTAAGCAATGATGCTACTCACCACCACCAGACCTGTGAGGGCACAAATGACTACCGTGTCCCAGAAAGTGCCGGTGGCTGAGACGAGTGCCTGACGCACCGGATTGCGAGTTTGAGCGGCGGCAGCCACAATGGGCGCCGAACCCAGACCCGACTCATTGCTGAACAGACCACGAGAAATGCCATAGCGGGCGGCAATGATTACTGTGGTGCCTACAAAACCGCCACCGGCAGCTTGCGGCGTGAATGCCGACTCACCAATGAGTTTCAGCGCAGGCCACAGATGCTCGCTATTGAGGTAAAGGATATAGACACAGCCCAGCACATAGAATAGCGCCATGAACGGCACCAAAAAGCCGCACACGCGGGCAATGCTCTTCACACCACCAAGCACCACGGCGGCAACCAGCGCGCACACCACACCGCCTACAATGTAAGGAGAGATGCCATAGGTCTCATAACCGATGGTGGCAATGGCGTTGGCCTGTACCGAACTGCCTATGCCGAAGGCGGCAATGGCGGTGAAAATGGCAAAAAGCATGGCAAGCCACTTCAGACCCAGTCCGCGCTCAAGCGCATACATGGGTCCGCCCAGCATCTTGCCGTCGGGCGTTTTCACGCGATACTTAATGGCCAGCAACCCTTCGGCATACTTGGTAGCCATGCCAAACACACCCGTAAGCCAGCACCACAACACGGCTCCGGGGCCACCGAGTGCCACCGCTGTGGCCACACCGATGATATTACCCGTTCCAATGGTGGCCGCAAGCGCTGTGGCAAGAGCACCAAACTGCGACACATCGCCGTTGGCTCCCTTGTCCTTTTTCACCGACAACCTGATAGCCGTGAACAGTTTGCGCTGCGGCACTCTGAGTCTGAAGGTGAGAAACAAGTGTGTGCCAAGCAAGAGAATTACCATGGGCCAGCCCCACAGTATTGAACTTAGCTCCTTAAAAAAACTATTGAATGCGTCCATGCGTTATATTCGTGTTACAGGTGGTTTTTCAATGAGTTTAAAAAGCAAAGATAATAATTTTTTGCCACTTTTAGACATTTAGAACCCAAAACCGAAAAAAAATTTGTAGTTTTGCACAAAGTTTCGCCGCCCGGCATGGCGCGGCCCTTAATTTAAAAATACTACGACAATGAAGAAATACTCACTCATGACCATGATTGCGGCAGTTATCCTCTGCCTCAGTTCATGTAACAAAACGAACGTGAACTATCCCTATGAAACACACTACCTGCCTGTGATGCTGCAGGGCTCTGAGAAGTGGAGCATCCTGGACATTGAGTCAGGTGAGGTGATTGCTAAAGACGTGTTCAGCAATGCCCCGTCGGCCATCGTGAGCGACTTGTTCTATGTTCTGAATGACGAGGGAACTTACGACTACTATAACGTGAGCGACCTGAAGCATCCTGTGAACAAGACCCACTACGGTAGCGTGACCGAGTTCTCGGCCGATGGCTATGCCGTGGCGAGCGTCAAGGGCGAAAATCTGTGCGTGATTAACACAAAGTGCGAACCCGTGGCACAGTTGGGCGACAGTGTTATGGAATGCTCCATATTCATTCGCGGACGCGCCATAGTTCACACCAACAATAGCAAGTATGGCTACATTGACACAAACGGTGCGCTGGTGATACCGGCACGCTACGACAAGGCCGAGCCGTTCTCGTTCGACGACTACGCCGTGGTTATGAACCAACAACAAGACTCAATCGTAGACATCAACTTCATCGACATGAGCGGCAATGTGACGTTTGAGACCAACTCAACGATGCACCGGCCCATCGCCACCTACTTCAAGCGTGGCGTGATTCCCGTGGCTAAACGAGACACTGTGGTGTGCCTGAGTCCTGAAGGCAAGGAGGTTGACAACCCATTTGAACAGCCCGAGGCAATCGTGAATGCCAAGTTCGACAACGCGATGATGGAAGGCTCGGGCAACTTCATCGTGTTCCGTGGCGAGAAGATGGGCGTGTGCACCGCAAGTGCCGACAGTCTGCTGGCCGTGAAATACATGAATATCATAGACCTGAGCGACGACCGCTACCTGGTGAGCGACGACGGAACAGTTCACTACCTGGTTGACAAGAAAGGCAATAAGGTGGGCAACGCCAAGATTATCCATGCCAACGGCACCCCTAAGGGTGTGGCTGTGCGAGGATACATTGACACCACCATTACGGCAACAAACATAATGGGTCTGTTTGATGAGAATCAGGTGACCGGCGTGCCCGCAGGTGCCAAAGTGGGCGACTTCTATCAAGTGCTTGACGGCACACATCCCGAACAATATGAAGGTCAAAGCGATTTGGTGAACTTTGTGGCACCGCTCAAGATGACCTACCGGTTCGCAGGTCCCATTGTGACGGGCGGCGAATTCAACTTCAACACACCGGTGAAATATGTCACACTGGAGCTGGATGCGAATGCCTACGACAACCAAACTGAGTTGGAACTGGACGCTATTTTGTCGCGCAACATGGGGCGCGCGGGCTTTGTGAGCCAGGGCGGCAGCATCTTTGTGAGCGAAAGCGGCACTGCTGTGACCCAAGGCTACGACAAGGGCATCTTCATGCTGCGCTACTTCATGAATGCCGCCGATGCCACACCTTGCGCCAAGATCCCTCGCAAGTAACCGACACACAGGAAACATTATCAAATGTGATATTTAGGAAACTGTATCAACAGTAAAAATGACCTCGATGAGGTCAAGCGGCTCGGAGAGTCGCAATCATGATTAATCCTGATTTTTTAGTGCACTGACGCCTTGGAATAATTACTGAGCGGAGTGTACAATAAAATCTTTACATTCTGTTCAAAATATCTGTTCTGACATAAATCCTAATGACCGAATTGGGTCGAAGATTATGCTTTTAGATTTGAGCTAGATTTTCCCAGTACGGGCGCAAGGTTGTCTGTATGTAGGTTATCACATCATAAAAGGGAACATATTTGTCATCTTTCATGATTTTCCTAAGGAAGGCCTGCCATTTAACTTGCATTTGCTTGCTGTTTGCATAGAATGGTGTGGGGCTCGATGCCCCACCCATTTTAGGTCGGACTACGGTCTAAAAGGTCGTCGTCCTTGTCGTTTGCGACGGCAAATTTATCATTTTTTTCTGACATGTCACTGTATTTGCTGTAATAAGGCCTCCACAGCCTCGTCTGTTTGCCGTTCATCAGATGTGCCTGGTCGGGCGTGAAATATCCGAGGCTGAGGTGTGGCCGGATTGAATTGTAAGTGTTTATTATTTGTCTCAATCTCTTCTCTGCATTGTCCTGTGTCAAATCCGCGAGCTCGATGAACTCCTTCTTCAGGATGCCGTTGACGCGTTCGGCGATGGCATTTTCCCTGGGGTCTCCGTGCTCGGTCATGCTGGGCATCATCTTGTGCCTCTTGAGCATGGCGATGTACTTGCTCGCACAATACTGCGATCCCCTGTCGCTGTGATGGATGATGCCTTTTGTGTCGTCGCACTGTCTGAGCGCCATCTTCAGCGCGGCAATGGCATTGGCGGCAAGGAGGTTGTCAGAGAACTTCCAGCCCACGATTTTCTTTGAGTAGGCATCTGTGATCAGATAGAGATAATAGAACCTGTCACCAAGCAATATGTAGGTTATGTCGCTGACCCATATCTCGTTGGGGCGGCTTGGGACGACGTCGGCAATAAGGTTGGGATACACCGGGAAATGATGGTTGGAGTATGTTGTCCGTGTCCTTTTCCTGCGCGGCTTCGCCAACATGCCCGCGCTCCTGAGGATGCCGAAGAGCCTGTCCCGGCCTATTTCCAGACCGTAGTTCCTTGAAAGCATATATTGCATCTTGCGTACGCCAACACGAGGCATCACAGCCCGTATCTCCTTGGCCGATTCCAATATCATGTCCTCCTGGACTGATGTCAGGCTCTTGCGGTTGAGGCTCTGGTAATAAGCTTGCTTGCTGCAGCCAAACAATCCGCACAGATAATCCACGCCGAGCCATGGATAATCCACGCGCAAGCTCTCTATTGTTTGGCTCCAGATTTTTTTCTTATTGGAACCTCGTAGGTGCGTTCGGCTATGTCTATCATGCGGTTCAGGGCAAGGGTCATGGTTCGCTCACGCTCCAGCTCGGTGCGAAGGCGAAGAATCTCCAGGTCCTTGGCCTTCTCCGAATCCGTCGGCCTGACAGGAACAGGCGAGGAATCAGGGGTCTTCACTCTTTGACGTTTTTCTTCTTTCATCTGGCGTTCATAAGTCTCCTCGGGCGTCTCTAGAATGATCTGATTGCCGACTGTGTACTTCTTTATCCAGCGGGAGAGTGTGCTGTGACCGGATATTCCGTACTTTCTCATGATGCTCTGCTGGCTGTAATCGCCGGCTTCCAGATATTCCTGGATAATCATCCGCTTCTCATCGTCCGAAAAATGCTTTACTTTTTGACGTTTCATCCTAAAATAAGTTTAATTTTAGTTAACCTATTTCAGGACAAGACATCAAAGAGTGATACTGTCGCTAAAAAAATATTTTTTTGAGCAATTTTAGTAACAATTTTCATTATTTTTATCATCTTTGGCTGGGGTTCAGCTGAGCGAATAGGTGTGGACGCTGCTGCCCAGCGCCGAGGGCAGATAGTTGATGCCCCACCAGCACATTTGCAGGAAAACAAAGCACACGATCAGGAGTATTAATGCTGGCCGCACCTTGCTTGGGGCATAATGGCGGTAATGCAGGTAGGCCAGATAGGCCATCCAGGTGATGGCGGCCCATGTCTCTTTGGGATCCCAAGCCCAGTAATGTCCCCATGCCTCCTTGGCCCACAAGGCTCCGAATAGCATGCCAAAGGTCATAAATGCCAAACCCACGCGCACCAGATTGTCGGTCATGTCCATCTCTTGAGCCGTTATCGGTTTGCTCTTGCGCAAGAGCAAATAGAGGACCATGACAAAGGCTGCGCCGAGCAGAGCGTAGGCAAACATGTAGACAATGACATGAGGCGCAAACCATGCGCTCTGCAAAGCCGGCATGAGTGTCTTGTTGTGTATTTCGGGCTTGAAAATGTTGATGCATATAAAAACAACCGCCATGAGCGTGCTGAACGAAAGAATCCACTTGTAGCGCCAACGGTTGTATACCACCAGCCCCACCATAGGCAGGAAGAAAGAATACCACAGGCGTGTTTCGCCCATAGTGCGCAGTGGCGGCCGTTCCAGCGACACCCACATGCACAGGATGAATGAAAAGAAAATGCCAAGTCCCAGCAGGGTGAGCACATTAGGCCACAGCCTTCTCGAGGACTTCCACGCCAGCACGGCACCTGCTATCCAGCAAACGATGGCTGCAAAGGCATATATGATGAAATGATTCCAGTCCATAATGTCAATCCTCCTTGGTTTTGCGAGAGATAAATAATAACGTGAAGGCTCCAGCAAGCATCATAGCTATGCCAGCATACACAGCGGGCAACCACGGGTCGCTCACCAGTTCCAGGATGCTGATGCGGCTTTCTGGACCGGCAGCGGTATCGTAGCCATACTGATAAATCTTCCAGCCATCAACCTTAATGGGTTTGTTCACATCGACGGTAGCATGAAAGTTCTTGCCGCTCTTTGTGTAGATATTGACATCGGAGGCATATCGTTTTGGCGAGCCGTCGTCATACTGCTCCATAATAAAGCGGTTCAACTCAACGGCAATGGGGAGTTCCACCATTTCCTCTTGCTGGTTATAGGCCCGCCACTCTGTTGCTCCAACAGTGGTGATAAGTTTCATTCGCTGCATATCGGCACTGCCAAGAGTGGCGGTGAGCAATGATACCAGTATGCCTCCATGTAGCAGCAAGAAAGGCACATTGCGCCACTTGAAGCTCAGCAACCTTTGCAGCACCACAAGCGCCAATGAAAGAGCCAGCCAGCCGTAGAGCAGCACAAAGGGCCAGAACGAGAGCATGTGAGTGATGCCCAAAGCATCGGCAGGTGGCTGCGTCGAGGGCAGTTGTTTGACCAGTCCCATCACCAGCGTGATGGCTGTTATCCATAACAGTACACCTATGGCTGCAGGCAGCGAAGTGAGCCAGCGCACAGGATAGAAAGCGCCTCGCATGAGATGCAATGCCACAACAAGCATGACAAAGAACAGAAGCAGGTAAACATTCACTGGCCATGAAATCAGTTGCCAGTCGATGGGTCCCAGCAAAAACTGAAGCAGCAGACCGACCAGTACCAGTCCGCCACCCAGTAAAAGTCCGTGCTTGATGCTCCAAGCCTTGGTGCGTGTCATACCTCTATGATTTTACCCTTGGCTTTGGCATCTTTAATCCACTTGGGAACAATGGTTTCGAGGAATTTCTTCTTCTTGGCTTTGAGTGTATTCATGTCAAGGCCGATGAATGCCTGAGCCTTTGCCTTGGTGGAGATGTCGGGCATGGGCACATCACCGGTGAAACCGTGCTTGGCAAGAATCTTGCCGATGAGCAGGCGAGCCTGCAGGGCATAGTCCACACTGTGCGATAGCAGGCGAGTCACCTCTTGCGGAGCGTGGAATGTGGCACCATGCGAGGCAATAGCATAGTCCCAACGCCACTGGCTCTTGCGCAACAAATCCTGTACGGGTTTCATCTCAGCATCGGTTGCACCCTTGTCGAGGGCAAATTTGGCCTCGATGTGGGCAGCCGCCAGTTCCTTCTCGGCGCGGTCACGCACCTCGGTGCACTTGCGCTGGCGTTCATACACATTCTGACGCAGCACCTCGGCATCTTCGCGGTGGCACACCTGGCAAGTGCGGTCAATCTTGGCAAGTGGCGAGGTGATGTGGTGGTCGGTAAACTTCACGCCACCCTCGCTCTTGTAGGGCATGTGGCAGTCGGCACAGCTCACGCCACGCTGGCCGTGAATGCCCTGCATGAAGATTTCATATCCAGGATGCTGAGCCTTGAGAATGGGAGTTTTCGAGAGTGGGTGAATGTAGTCGTAGAAACCAATGCTGTCATAGTAGGCCTCGGCATCTTCGAGCGTCAAGCCTTTGTCCTGCGGGAACATCAGGTAGTCGGTCTCCTTGTCGAAATAGTACTCGGTGTGGCATTGTGCACACACGAGCGAACGCATCTCCTGGTGCGTAGCCTTCTTCACATCAAGCCCACGACGGTTCCAGGCCTCATAGAGGGCCGGGCGGGCAGGTTTCAGGTCCATTGTGCGGGCATCGTGGCAGTCGCTGCAGCCAATGGTGTTCATGATTTCGGGACCCAGTTCGCTCCAGCGCTTGTGATAGAACTTATCGATGCCCAGTTCACGCATCATGCGTGGCACGTCGGGCCCCTTGCAGGTCCAGCAGGTGCCTGGCTGCATGTCGGCATCGCCGTCAATTCCGGGATTGCCTGTGCGCAAAATTTCGCGCAGGTCGTCGAGGCAGTGCTTGTGACCGCGAGGAGTATTGTAGTTGCGTGAGAAAGCATAACCAGCCCACAAAATCACCATTTCAGGACGTTGTTCCAGCACATCCACGGCTTGCGAACTGTTGAACTCGCTTACAAAACTGGTGTCCTCGGTCATGGCCCAGGTTTCATATTCACGAGGATAGTCGGCTTTGAATTTCTCGTTCTGGGCTATGATGGAATCGGTGAACTCGGTGCGCTTGTTGTTGAACACGCTTGCCACCTCGGCGCGACGCTCCATGAGCGACGACACCACAAGCCCCAGACAGAAGACGGCGGCCAGTGCGGCTCCAAAGATGCCCCACTTCTGCCATTTCTTCAATTTCTTTTCTTTTTTCTCTTGTTCTGCCATATCGTTGTTGTTTTTATTTATTCTTGATTGCTTTGTTCAGCCAGTCAGGCACTGGTGAGGGTGGATAAGGAACCAGCGCTTGCTGGGTGCTGGAAAGTGAAACCTTGCCATGAGGCACATTGCGGTGGCAATCCCAGCATGCCTTGCCTTCGCCTTTCTTTGCCATCATGAAGTCAATTCTTCCTGTTTTTACAAATTCCTGGTTGAGTTGCGTGTGGCAACGTATGCAATTCTCCATGATAACTTCGGCACTCTCGTCTTTTGCAAAGATGGCATCGTGCTCGCTGCGGGTGAGAAAGGCAAACACATGCCCCATGCCGTCTTTTCCTTTAAAGAAGTATTTCTTGACAATGTTGTCGTGAGGCACGTGGCAATCGTTGCAAGTGGTATTGCGGGCATGTGAACTATGCTGCCAGGTGTCATAGTAAGGCGCCATGATGTGGCAGTTTACACAGGCCGAAGGATCATTGCCAAGATAAGTGTGAAAGCGCAGTGCATACATGAAATAGGCTCCAGCACCCACCACTGCACCGCATGCCACAAGCAACGCTATCTGCGCTTTCCGTGACAGATTAATACTTGGCAATTTGATTTTCATGATAATTGTTTTTGTGTTAATTTTTTACAAAGATAAGGATTATTGTTAATATATCCAAATTGTTTTGCAAAAAATACTAAATATTTTCACAAAGAGTGGTTATTGCAAAGACTTTGATTCCTGTATGGTGGGGTGTTGCCGGCGGTGCATGAGGCGGAGCCAGTTGCGGTAGCCGAGGACGGCCATGATGGTGTAGAAACCGTAAAGGCCGGCCGAGAAAGGAATCTGCTTGTAGATATAGAGGCCGCAGCACACCGCGTCGACCACCAGCCACAAGAGCCATTGCTCGACCCACTTTTGCGCCAGCGCCCACATGGCCACCATGCTGAGCGAGGTGGTGAAACTGTCGAGAACTGGCACCTTGCTGTCGGTAAAGGAAACAAGTACCCACCAAATAGCGCCCCAAAGCAGCAAGAAGACTACCAAGGTGGGGATGATGAGGCGCCGTGGCTGATGAGTGATGGGCTTCTCTTTCTTTTTCTCACCCGCCCCCTGCTTGGCGCCAAATTTCCAGATAATGAAGCCGTAGATGGCTGCGAGCACATAATAGGCTTCCATGCCGAAGTCGGCATAGAGCCCACGGGCAAAGTAAGTGTAACCATGCACAATGGGCATGATTACACTCACCAGCCACAACCAGATGCTTGCCTTGAACTCGAGCCACAGGTAGAGCAGCCCCAGCACCAGGCCCGCCACATCGGTGACACGCACCCAGTCGGTTTGTGTTATGAGGTCGTTAAGCCAGTCCACAACAATGAATTAGAAACTCAGTGTGATGTGGGCCAGCACATTGGTGCCTGCCATGGGATAGAAACGCGGGTCGCTCGCGAGGGTCATCTTGCCGTCGGCTCCATAGACGGCAGCCGTTTGGCTATAACCGTTGTTCTCATATTTCTCGTTGAACAGGTTATAGATGGTGCAACCCAGCGTGATGGCCTTGACCGAACGGAACTTGAAAGTGTAAGCCAGGTTCAGGTTGTTCACGAAGTAGGGGTCAAGACTGTCTTCCTTGCTCTCGAAGTTGTCGAGATACTGGCGGCTCACATACTGCGACTGCAACTGTGCGCTGAAGCCCTTGAAGGCAAACTGCAGGTAGCTACCCAAGATGACTGAGGGCGACATGGCGATGGTGGTGTTGCCCTTCTCGATGGCGGTCTGGGTCCAGAGTTCATTCCAATTCTCGTCGTAGTCGCTCACATATCCCACATAGTCCTGAATGCGGTTGCGACTAAAGGTGGCATTTACATCCCAACGCAGCCAGTCGGTAATCTTGGCACCTGCCGTGAGTTCCACACCCATGCGGTAGCTGTCGGGCACGTTCTCCACCATGGCTTCGCCTATCTCGTTGAGTTTGCCGTTGAGCACCAACTGATCCTTGTACTTCATATAATAGAAGTTGACGCCGGCACTGAAGCGGCTGCTCCGGAAACCATAACCCAACTCGTAGTCATAGAGTCGCTCGGCCTTGGGATGCACGAGCAGCGGACCGTCGTTGTAGTTGTTGCGAGTGGGTTCCTTTTGTGCCACGGCAAATGAGGCATAAACCGAGTGATTGGGATTAATTTGATAGAATAGACCGGCTTTGGGGTTGAAGAAATTAAATTTCTCGTCAACATCAAGAATCTGCAGATGCTCGGGCGTTGCCGTCCAATCCCACTTGTCGTTCTCGCCCTTGATGGTGTAAGCGATGTGACGATACTGGAAGTCGAGATAGCCACGCAGGCCGCGCCAAATCTTCATGTCGCCTTTCAGATAGAAGTTTACATCGGTCTTCTTGCCCTTGTTGCGATAATACTCATGGTCGGGATTGAGTTGTCCCAGATAGTTCTCAACCCAGAGCACGCGGCCGTAGTGGTCATTGCCATAGCGGTTCACGCTACCGCCAAAGGTGAAGATGTGGCTACCGGGGTGGTTGTAGCGCAGCGAATAGACAACGCCGCCAAAGCCACTGTCGAGCACTTTGCGACGCACGAGGCTCGATTTCTTGATGGTCTCGCCATTGAGTTCAAACGGTGCGATGGCATATTCCTTGAGCGTGCGCGCGTTCTTATATTCCTGATAGTAGCCATAACCATCGGTATAGTGACCGGCCATATTCAAGTGCCAGCGCGGGTTGAAGCTGTGCTCCCAAATGAGTTGGTAATGCGTTTGGCGATACACATCGAATTGGTCTTTGTAGAACCCGGTTATCTCGTCATCGTGTTTGATGGCTCCGTTAGGGTTATAGGTGCGATTGGAGGTGAGCTTGTCGCGGCTGATGCCGTCCCAGGCGTGATAGGTCTGCTCCTTGCCGCCGAAGTTCACGAAGCGCACCGAGCCGGCATTGTAGAAGTAGCCCGCTTGCACAAAGTAGGAGTGCAACTTGCTCGAGGCGCGGTCGCGATAGCCTTCGCTGGCAATGTGCGAGAAGCGTCCGTCCACAATCCAGTGACCACCCAGCAGGCCGGTGCCCGCTTTCACGCTCTCCTTGTTGGTGTTAAACGAGCCGTAGCTACCACTCACTTCGGCAAAGGGGGTGCTGCTCATGCGCTGGGTGCGCAGGTTGATGTTGGCACCGAATGCGCCCGCACCGTTGCTTGAAGTACCCACACCACGCTGCACCTGAATGTCCTGCAGGCTGGTGGCGAAGTCGGGCGTGTTGACCCAGAAAATCTCGTGGCTCTCGGCATCGTTCATGGGAATGTCGTTGGCGGTGATGTTGATGCGTGTAGGATCCACACCACGAATTCTAATCGACGAGTAGCCAATGCCGTTGCCGGCATCGCTGGTGGTCACCACCGAGGGCGTGGTGGTGAGCAGGAAGGGGATGTCCTTGCCGTGGTTCATCTCGGCGATTTGTTGTTTACCCACATTGCTGTAGGTTACCGGAGTGGTGGCTGTGGCACGGGTGCCAAGCACTTCCACATCTTGAAGAAGCACCTGCATCGAGGTGTCGGCATCGGCTGCGGGCGTTTGCCCCGCAAAAGCCGCGAAACTGGCGCACAACATGGCGACAGTGGTCATAGTTGTTTTTCTCATTGCAAATAAGTTTTTTGTTCTCTACGCCGGCATTACCCGGTTCAGATTCAGTGGGTATGATCTCAGCCCCAAGTGTGGAGCACCCCAAACTCATCATGAATCGTGGTGCAAAGGTAATAATTCCCGCTCAACTGTGCAAGTCAAACGGGAATCAATGTGTGATAATCTCTTTTCGGGATTGTCAATAAACTGAATTGTTATGGGAGCAGTTGCTTGACAGTCCGGTGTGTGCCATCGGTGTACTCATACACGATGATGTTCACACCGCTGTGAGGCTGACTGCAAGCGCGGCCCAGTGTGTCGTAGTAGCGTGTGGCCTTGACGGTCTTGCCGTGATGCAGGTCGTTGACTTGGGTCACGATACCATTCTCAATCGTGCCCATCGAGCTGAAGCCTGACAAGGGATAGACCACATAGTTAGTCGAGACGGCGGAGTCGCGCGTGGCATTGAGTCGTGATGCCGATGCCTGCTCTCGCTTGATGAGGCCCGTGAAACTGTACACGGTATTTTCTTCAAGCGTGACCTCATAGCCGTTGAGTTCGCTGGCATCAATGTAGAATCCGCCTTGGAATTGGAGCAAGTTACTTTTGCCCTCAACATAGGTGGGTACTACAAATTTCTCGCCATCCCACATGGCCCAGGTAATGTCGGCCACCTCCATGGGTTTGGGTGCTACGAAGAAGTAATTCTTGCCGTCGGCACCTTGCTGCGAGGTCGACATCATGTTGCAAGTGATGAAGATGTTGTGAAGTCCGTCGAAGTAGTTATTCACCTCGTTTGAGTAAGCCTCGGGCAGCTTCTTGCTGTTGACCAGCAACACGGGGTTGGTCTTGTCGTTAAACCGTCCGGTGACATTCTTGAGCAGGTGACCCACAAGGTCAATCTGTGCCTTCTGCCATTGGGTGCCATTGTCGAGCTGGAGGCAAATCCAGTTACTCTGGTCCCAATTGCCGTTCATGAGGTAGGCCTGATCCTTGGAGTAGTCAATTTCGCCGTCGGCGGCAGTGCTGGGGTAGGCATAGTCATTGTCGTCCTTACAGTAGAGTTTCTTGCCGTCGAGCGACACATAGACCGGACGAATGTTGCCATCCTTTATCTTATAGGCCTTCTTCTCCACGCCCTCGCTCACGAGCTGGCGCAGGGTGACGATCTCGGGCAGCGGGGTGCAGAAGGCAATTTCGCACAAATAACTGCGATAGGTAGCAGCCTCGACCTTGTAGATCTTAGACTCATCAAGATCTGTTGCCGAAAGAACGAATGTGCCTGATGTGGCAGAGTTGGTGTAACTCTTAACTGCTGTTGTCCCGTCAGTCAATGAGCCATCAGCATTCTTGGTGCACTCATATACCTTGAGAGAAGCGGGATAACTGCTAGATGCTCGATTCTGACCTAATCCCAGTAACTTGACAGCCGTTGTGTTAGTGACGTAGAATGTGAATGTTTCTTGAGTGTAATTATTCCAAGCATTGTAACCCATAACACGGGCTGAGGCGCTGGTGAAATAGGTAGAACTACCCAGCAACTCACCATTGCTATTCCAAGTTTTACCGGCATATTTGTTACTGGTATTTGTCACATTGGTCTTAATCCAGTTTTGTGCCTTAGGCGAATAATAAATTGAACTCCAAGCGCCATAGACAGGGAGGGTGAGCCAGGCAACATTGGCCTGCTCATACTCGGTGTACTTATAGAGCGTGTTGACGTAAGTAGTATTCCATCCCGCGTCGGAGATGGTGGCATACTTGGCGATGTTGAGATAAGCATCGCTGGCGGTGCCTCCGTCGCTCACTGAAGCGGTGAGCGGAATGGTAATGTCTTCGCAATAGAGCGACGACAGCACGATAGCGCCCTCGTAGTCGCCCTCATAGTCGGTCACGAAGGTGACATTGAGGTTAATACCCTCCTCAGCCTCGGCTTGAGTGATGCTGGTTTTGTCAACAGCAAACACGCCGCTCGGGTCGGTGAGCGTGACGGCAATGTCATCATAGAGGTTGCCGCCCATCACGAGGATGGACTTGGAGACTGTTTCGCTGACACCGGCAGTGAAAGCGAGCGACTCGGGCTCGAGAATAATCTCCGGCTCCAACACCTTGCCGGTGATGGTGACTGTGGCACTGTTGGCACCTGCGCTACTGAGGGTCACGGTAGCGCTATAGTCAAGGAAGTCGCGCGGCGTGAAGGTGACGGTAATGTCACAGCCCTCTTCGGCATCGGCTTGTGTGATGGAAGTTTTGTCAATGCGGAACGCGCCATTGGGGTCAGTGAGCAAGGCGGTAACGGGACCGGTAAGATTTGCTCCCAGCACACTAAACGTCTTGGTAGCTGTAACTCCACGCTTGGTTTCCATCGTGAGTTGCTCGGGGTCGGTAATCAGTTCAGGCACATACACCTTGCCCGTACCGGTGATGGTGACCGTTACGCTCTCGGCACCTGTGCTGGTGAGGGTCACGGTAGCGGTATAGTTGCCGGCGGCCTGTGGTGTGAAGGTCACGGTGATGTCCTTGCCGGCGGCGGCCTGCGACTGGCTCACGGTGGTCGCGTCAATTGAGAAGACTCCGTTAGCGTCGCTGAGCGTTGCGGTGATGGGGCCGTTGAGGTTCACACCCTTGACGTTGAACTTCTTGGTGGGCGAAGTGGCTCCCACATAAGATTCTCCAAACGCTACCTCCGTCGGCGTCGCTGTAATTTTGGCACCACCCGAGCAACCCAGAATGTACTGGATGCCCTTGAGGGCATTAATCTTGCCGTGCGTGCCAAAGGTCTTGGCGCCATGAGCACCTGCCCCGGTTCCGTTGGTCCACTCATCGGTGTCCCATGTGGCAGCCATCACCTCTTTAATATAGTCGGGAGTTGGAGTCTTTCCAGCCTCAACACATGCCTGAAGCCACTGGGCAACGATACCCGACACACATGGCGTAGCCATTGATGTGCCCTCCATAGCTGCATAGGGATAATTAGTGTTATTAACAACAAGATCGGATATATAATCGTCGGACCAATAACTGTAGTCATCCACTGAAGCAGTGTGGTAATGATTCACACCAGCCACAATGCGGGCTCCTGGTGCGTTGATATGCGGGAGCGCTGTACCCAACGGACCATACCCAGCTGACTGCCAACTCGAGAACGATGCATGGTCGCCAATATTGGGATATTCGTCACTGAAATCATGCGTAGTCCCGTTATAGTCGGTAATAGAGTTCTTGGTCACATAGGCACCAACCGAAATCACCTTGCTATAGCAGGCGTTGTCACTTATCGAGCACTCATCATTGCCTTGGACAAGATTGTAACTGTTGCTAGCGCTACTGCTCAACGTCAGGTCGGTGCCAAACCAACAGTAGGTATTTTCCCACATATCAATGATGGTCGAAGAATTTGTATTGGTAGGATAAACCGACACGCAAAAGGCGTAATTGCTATTATAGACACCATCACCATCATTGTCGGCATAGGACGTAGACAGCATAATAGGTGCATAAATTTGCCAGTAATATTTATTGTTATTAGAATCCTGAGTACGAGTTATTCGAATTTTACCAGCATCACCATATTGGTTGGAATAACTACTGGAAGATCTATAATAAGCAGCCAGACCAGAACTACCGGTCAAATCAATTGTTGTGCTTGATGTATATGCGCTACTTGAATAGACAACGGCACCAGTATTGACATTCACAACATGAAACTTAAGTGACGTAGGCACACCTGCCGTGCGAGCATAAGCGGTAATGGTAGGATAAAGCATCTCCACATTTCCATCAGCATTGCTGAAGTTGCGCTGCACATTAACAAGCATGGGTTTACTGCTGGAGGATGTGCCGCTGGCATACATACCGCCATCTGCACCATCAAACCCAGCGGCTCGCATACCGTCATTGCTGGCAGCATAAACGATGATGTGGTTATTGCCCGCATACTGGTCAACGATGCTTGCAATTGTTCCTGTTCCATCGTGAGGGCCTTCATGGGAACCTAAACTGAGGCTGATGACACAGGGCTTGCCCACCTGGTCGGCATAGTTGCAGATGTTTTGGATGGCAGCACCGATTGAGGTGGTATACAGGCTACTCAAACCTGCAATCACGAGGTCGGCCTCGGGAGCCATACCGCCATAGGTGGCATTGGCATGGTCATCGGTCACGGTGACAGTTGATCCATTGACAATCACACTTGAGCCACCTGCCGTGGAACTGGTGTGAGTGCCATGATCCTCTGCGTTGGTGTCATAGGTGAGACCATTGATTTGCGAAGCAGTTGAGTATGTGGTGAGAGATGTGCTGTTAGTACTCAACTTGTATGCCCTCACGATGCGATTGTTGCCGTTCTTGTCCTTGAAAGCAATGTGCTGAAAGTCAACACCGGTATCAATGATGCCAAGAATCACGCCCTTGCCTGTGTAACCCGAAGTGAGGCCCAAGGCTTGAGCGGCTTCGCTATTGGTCATGGCATCAAAAGCCTGCGTCACAGTGCGCTGCCGGTCGTTGAGCGGCTGAAGTACCTCGGCTACTTCAATGTAGGTGACATTGGAGAGTTCAGAAATCTCAGCGATTTTATCGGCCGGCAAGAGCATAGCGGCCAGTCCGTCCTTAAACTGTGATTGAATGACAGCACCCAAAGCTACAACTGAACCGAAGTTGTTGTCGTTGACTCTGACGAAGGCTGAAATCATTTCCTGTCCGGCATAGGTCTCCACCTCGGCAATGGGGCGTTTAAATTCTTTTTTCTCTAAGTTGGGGTCAACGAAACGCATGAGCGTGTCATTCACCGGAGCGATTGGCCGACCGGCGTTAAGTCGCGGCAATCTTACTTCGCGGTTGCGCTCGCTGAGGAACATTTGCGTTCCTGCCGACATCTTATCGTAGTCTTGTGCGAAAAGCGACACAGAAACCATGCACAGCAGCAGCATGGCCACGGTTCGGCATCGACGTGATAATAGCTTATAGTTTTTCATATAGATTGGTGTTTTATTAATTTTTGGGTATAAAAGTAGAAACTATTTAGATGATTTGCAACCGGAAATCAACGAACAGCCTCAAAAACTACATGAAACAATATGAAATCGGGTTTAACTCGAAGCGGTCATTCGGTTTGACGCAAAGACCTCTCTCAACCGACCTCTGTCAACTGAAAACTGACAACTGAAAACTGAAAACTGACAACTGTCAACTGAAAACTGTCAACTGACCTATTCTACTTGTGGTGCAGGGAGTGGTAGAGGCGGGTGAACAAGGCGAGTAGCCGGCCTTCGTCGGCGATGATGTGGCGCAACTCTTCAAGTCGGGCAGCATTGTCGCTCTCGGGAATCCAGAGTTTCAGGTAGCCGCCCTCGCCATACTTCTCGCGCAGGTGCTCTGCCGTGCGCTCATAGCACTCAGCTTCGGTCAGGTCGGGGTACTGTTTCATGCCAAACTGAATGGCGCGCCTCACCACTGTCTCTATCTCAATCTGACGGTCCGATTCGGCCACAATGCGGCCATAGATGGTGGCCGGTTCGCCTTTGGCCGAGGCGCGGTGGTCAAAGGCTGCTTGCGCCATCACCTCCACCTGCTCAGGTGTGAACCAGCGCAGTAGCCGCTCATCGGTGCGCATAATCTTGGCACTGTCGGCATGGTGTTGTTCGCGGCCGTTCACCAGCCCCACGTCGTGATAGGCGGCTGCAGTGAGCAGCATCGCACGGTCCACCTCGGGGTAGAACTGCGCCAAGTGCAGACTCTGCGTCATCACATAGAGCGCGTGACTGCGATCGTGACCGGCATCAAACGCGTCGTAGCGCGGCACAATCTCTTTCATCAAGAACTCAGCGATTTCCTGATTTCTTGGGCTCTCGGCGCTGAATTGCTCCAGTAATTCCGGCTTGATCTCGACTGCCATAGCTATTTGGATGTAAGGGCCTCGACAATGAGGCGCGCGGTGTTGTCGGTGCAGTCTTGCGTGGTCAGTATCGCCTGCATACGGCCGTAGCCGTCAAGCATAGCCTGCCGCTCGGGGCCGTCCGGGAGTAGGGGAGTCAGGTGCTCATCAATGCTGTCGGGCGTGCACAGGTGCAGTAGCAGTTCGGCTATAATCGGCTCGTCGGCAATGAGGTTGGGCAGGGTCACATATTTTCCCTTGATAAGCCTGCTATAAAAATTGTACACGCGCTTGCTGCCGTTCATGCGGTAGCACGCCACCTGCGGAGTGCCCAAAATGGCGGTCTCGAGCGTGGCAGTGCCGCTGGTCACCAGCGCGGCGCGAGCGTGGTGAATGAGTTCGAACGACTGGTGGTGCACAAGCTTCACGTCAACGCCCAGCGGCTGCATTACCTCGCGATACAAGCTCTCGTCGATGTTAGGTGCGGCGGCGATTGCCAGCTGATAGCCCTCGTGGCGCTTTGCGGCCGTTATCATCGACGGCAGATTGTCGCGAATCTCCTTGCGGCGCGATCCGGGCACCAACGCGATGATGGGTTGCTTGCCAAGCATATTTTTCTGGCAGAATGTCTCAAAATCGCTGAACTTCAGACTCTGCTCCATAATCTCCTTCACCGTGGGGTTGCCCACATAGGTCACCGCGTAGTCGTGACGGGCGTAGAAGGCTGTTTCAAAAGGCAGAATGGAGTACATCCTGTCCACATATTTCTTGATGCTCTTCACGCGGTACTCCTTCCAGGCCCACACCTTGGGCGAGATGAAGTAGAACACGGGGATGCCCCGCCGATGGGCATACTTCGCCATCTTCAGGTTAAACGACGGGTAGTCCACCAGAATCAGCGCATCGGGGCGGTTGGCGGCAATGCGCTGCTTAGCCGTCTTCATGAAGCCCATGATACTCTTCAGGTGCTTCAGCACCTCAATGAAGCCCATGAACGCCATGTCGCGGTAGTGAATCACAGGTTCCACACCCGCCGCATCGGCCATCAAGTCGCCACCCAGAAACTCAAACCGAGCCTCCTCATCGTGCGCTTTCAGCGCCCTAATCAGTTGTGAGGCATGTATGTCGCCGCTCGCCTCCCCGGCTATCAAAAAGTATTTCATCACCGCAAATTTAGATAAAAATCCTGATTATAATCCAGTCAAGATAAAGAAATCCGTTTTTCTTTGTCCGGCTCTACATTTTTAAGGCCATAAAATTGTGAAATTTTACATTTTTAAGGCCATAAATTTGTCTGAAATCACATTTTTAAGGCCCTAAATTTGTTTTGTGTTGCGAAAAACATTATTTTTGCAGTCTAAAAAATTAAGATAACTATGTATAGGTCAGCAATTTAGGAGTTGAAGAATTGGAAATCCAGATCCATTCGCAAAATCCCTCCTGAAATCGTTGAGATGGCCAAGATTCAAGGCGATTAGGTCATGAGGCTTCATTCGCCAATAGCGCAATGAAAAAAGGGCAATGGGTTATGTGCCACCCGTTGCCCCTTATTTTTTTGCTATAGCTGCATCATATAGTGTGTGATACACATTGCTCACCCCACCCCCAAGCCCTTATCTTTGCCCACACACGAACCTTAATTGAAAAAACTCCCATGACAAATCTCACTATACCCATCCCCGTTCACAAAAAGATGGCCGATCTCGGCAACTGTTCACAAAAAGATGGCCGATCTCGGACATCTTTATTCCCGAAAAGTTGCATTCAATCTTTGTACCGCTTTCGTAATGCCCATCGTACCACTTTCGTCACCCCTTTATCGTACCGCCTTCGTCCTGCCTCGTTTTTGTCAACCTGCAGGTATTCAGCGCTTTTCCCGCTTTTCCCAAGATTCCCACTTTTCCCGGTCTTCCCAAGATTCCCACCTTTCCCGGACTTCCCGCGTATCCCTACACACCCCCATCCCTGTCTTGTCCTGAAATAGGTTGACTAAAAATTAAACTTATTTTAGGATGAAACG
>CAMKGM010000035.1 GCA_946412245.1 uncultured Bacteroidales bacterium | reverse complement strand
AATTAACGAAAGCGGTACAATAATTAACGAAAGCGGTACAATAATTAACGAAAGCGGTACAATAATTAACGAAAGCAGTACAATAATTAACGAAAGCAGTACAATAAACAACGAATACGGTACAATGCCAAAAATATCAACACACTTAAAATCAAATACCTATGCAATCAATCTGCAAATTTCCCATAATTCCCAAAAGTTGCATGCTTCCCACGCTTCCCCAATGCTTCATCCATCCTAAAGAATTTATGGAAATGCGCTTAAGAACGACAGCAGTGTTAACGGCTTGCCGTTTAAATTTTTAATTTCGTAATTTTAGCGAAGCTATAATTTTAAGGGCGAAGCCCGTCAAAATCACCGCGCGACTTTGTGAGAGAATTATGCCATGGCTGCATGACTATCCCTTGTTTGCTCGTCTGCTTGAAAATCATTCATTCAAATCGAGGACGAGGCCCTCGTGGGCAAGGGTGGTGGCGGGAAACACTTCCTGCGCCTGGAGCAGCAGCGGCTCGTTGTCGATGTAGCGGTTGCTGAAGTGCCCGATAATCAACTGCTTCACACCGGCATCTCGTGCCACGGTGGCCGCGTCGCGCGCCGTGCTGTGATAGCGCTTGCGGGCCTGCACGGCACACTCGTCGCCGTAGGTGGCCTCATGGTAGAGCCAGTCAACACCTCGCACCGCGTTAATCACCCGCTTCGACAGCATCGTGTCAGAGCAATAAGCATAACTGATGGCGGGGTCGGCGTCGGTAGTCAACTCGCTGTTTGGAATCACTAAACCACCGGGTGTCACGTAGTCCTTGCCCTGCCGCAAGTTGTTCATGTAGTGTTGAGGTACCTCATGCCGGAGCACTGCCTCGGGATTGATGTGCCGCAACTTGGGCTTCTCGGCAAACAAGAATCCCACCGCCGGAATGCGATGCCGCAGCGGGAAGGTGGTCACCGTGATGCCATTGTCCTCATAAATCACCGCTTTGCGAGGCTCTATGATGTGGAAACGCAATTCGTAGGACATGTCACGGCAAAAGTAGTCCATCAGCCGCTTGAACTGTTCGGCTCCCTCTTCAAAAATGTGCAGCGTCACGCTACCGGTCTTGCCCAGTAGCGCCAGAGTCGACAACAACCCCGGCAAACCGAAGCAGTGGTCGCCGTGCAAGTGGCTGATGAAGATGTGGTTCAGTCGCGAGAATTTCAGTTTCATACGCCGCATCTCCAGTTGGGCACCCTCGCCGCAGTCAATCATGAACAGATTGTCGCGAATGTTCAGCACTTGGCACGACGGCAAGTGCTGAAGACTCGTTGTCGCCGACCCGCAGCCCAGTATGTTCAGTTCAAATCGTGTCATCGTTTACGTTTTGTGACCACGAAGTTAGCCATTTATTCCCAACTGTGCAAACTCTACACCATTTGTCTGTGCCACACGATTTGGGCAGTAGCATAACTTTTTGTATCTTTGCACTCAATTATTTAAACGATATTCATCATGCCACGCAACGAAAACGAACTCAAAGGAGTGACCCTGCTCGGTAACCAGAACACCCGCTACGACTATGAATACAACCCGCAGGTGCTCGAGACATTCGATAACAAGCATCCCGAGAACGATTACCTCGTGACTCTGGATTGCCCCGAGTTCACCTCACTGTGCCCCAAGACCGGACAACCAGACTTCGGCCACATCATCATCAGCTACATTCCGCGCGTGCGCATGGTCGAGAGCAAGAGCCTCAAACTCTACCTCTTCAGCTTCCGCAACCACGGCGACTTCCACGAAGACTGCGTGAACATCATCATGAAAGACCTCATCGCCCTCATGGACCCCAAGTATATTGAGGTGCGTGGCCTGTTCAATCCACGCGGCGGTATTTCCATCCTGCCCTTTGCCAACTATGGCGACGCTGATCACCAGCAACTGGTGCAGCAGAGGCTTCTTGCCAACTTCGACAACCAAAAACGCTAAACACACGATAATGAAAGACGCCGTTATCATCATATCAGGTGGCATGGACTCGACCACCATGCTCTATGAGTACAAGGACGAGATTGCACTCGCCATCACCTTTGACTATGGCTCTACGCAGAACGGGCGTGAGCGCCTGTGCGCCATCACGCACTGCCAGCGACTGGGCATCAAGCACATCGTTGTGCGTCTCGACTTCATGCACCGCTACTTCAAGAGTGCCCTGCTCGAGAGCCCCGACGCCATTCCCGAAGGCAACTACAATGACGAGAACATGAAATCGACCGTGGTGCCCTTCCGCAACGGCATCATGCTCTCCATTGCCTGCGGCATTGCCGAGAGCAACGGCCTGAAGCGCGTGCTCATTGCCAACCATGCCGGCGACCACTCCATCTACCCCGACTGCCGAGGCGAGTTTGTCGAGGCCATGTCGCTTGCCATGCAGATGGGCACTTATGAGAATGTGAAGGTATTTGCCCCCTACACCCACATCAGCAAGGCCGACATAGCCCGTCACGGCAAGGCGCTGGGACTGAACTATGCCGAGACCTACTCATGCTACAAGGGCGGTGAGAAGCACTGTGGCAAGTGCGGCACCTGCCGCGAACGCCGCGCTGCGCTGCTCGAAGCCGGCATCATCGACACCACCCAATATTTAGACGATTAAACAACAACTGATAAATATGTATTACGTAAGGAAAACCCTCGAAATCTCATCGTGCCACCAGCTCTATCTCGACTATGAGAGCAAGTGTGAGAATCTGCACGGCCACAACTGGAAAATCAATGTCTATTGCCGTGCCGAAGAGCTCGACAGCAACGGCATGGTGTGCGACTTCACCGAAATCAAGCGACTCATTCACGGCCGCATCGATCACCGCAACCTCAACGAGGTGCTCGACTTCAACCCCACTGCCGAGAATGTGGCACGCTGGATTGTGGACACCGTGCCCAACTGCTACCGTGCCGATGTGTGGGAGTCGCGCGACAACAAGGCAAGCTACATTGCCCCCGACGCGCCCCAGAACTTCGATTAAATCACAAGATGTATAAGGTCAACGAAATATTCTACTCGCTGCAGGGCGAGGGCTTCAACACAGGCACCGCCAGCGTGTTCGTTCGTTTGAGTGGATGTAACTTGCATTGTGCCTTTTGCGACACCGACCATCAGCAAGGCGCCATGATGACTGCCCGTGAAATCGTGGACCAAGTCTTGCATTACCCCGATGCGCCGCTCATCGTGCTCACCGGCGGCGAGCCATCGCTCTTCGTTGACGATGAGTTGATTGCCGCCCTCAAAACCACAGGCAAACGCATTGCCATTGAGACCAATGGCACTCACCCCATGCCGCAGGGCATCGACTGGGTAACCCTCTCGCCCAAAACGGGCTTTGAAGGGGCTTTTGCTCATCCCTGCATCCTTGACCGGTGCGATGAACTCAAAGTGGTGTATTTGGGGCAGGACTTGTCGCAATACGACCACATCAGTGCCTCGCACCGCTTCTTGCAGCCCTGCTTCGTTGACGATGAGGAGCAGCGCCGGCGCAACATCGACGCTTGTGTCCGAGCCGTGCTTCGCAACCCTCGGTGGCGGCTCTCTCTCCAGACCCACCGCATCCTCGCCATCCCCTAAACCATCTATGGCTAAGACAGTGGTCACTGGTCACAGGTGACGACCCTACATGGTGGAGGAAGTGTCACACAGTTTCACTATCGCTTTTGATACAGTTTTTTACTTTTTGGGGACTTGGAAGCGGTCGCCGGTGGCTTGATGGATGCGGCGGCGCGCCTTCTTGGTCATGCCGGGTCGCGTAAGAATGGGTCTGAATCCGCTGGCATTGCGCTTGTATTGCCCCTTGGTCTCCTGGCGAATGACGCCGTCGTTGTACTTGACAATCATGTGCTCCGCCATCTGCCGCCAGCGTGCCACCATCTGCTCGCCCACCTCATGACTGTAGTCGCTCAGCAGTGCGATGGCTGCCTCACGGTCGGCGGGTAGTAGCGCGAGAGCATCACGCTCAAGCTGCGGCTGGCGAGCAAAGTAGCTTGCCTGCAATGAGTCGCGCACTTGCGCCAGCTCGGGATAGAGTAGGCTCCATCGGGGATAGACCATGTTGCTGACCATATTGCACACCCAATAAGCATTATCAAGGCTGAAGTGGAAAGCGTCGGCACCGGGCGTGTCGTAGCAGCGCGGCACACGATTGGTGCAGCAGTAGACGGGCGTGTAAGGCACCATACCGCTATCGTCGTTGCCCCACCAAATGACACCGCCCACCTCGCGCGGCATGAAGCTGCGCAATTGGCACACCCAGGTGAATGCGGTGTGCGCAGTGGCCACAGGTCGTTCGTTGAATAGTGTAGTGCCGCCGTCGTCATAGCGCAGGGGTTGCGGACGGTAGGGGCTGTCGTAGAGTCCGGCACCCGGGTCATCGTCCATGGCAAGCGGCGAATCTTCAAAGTGGTCACGCAAGCACACAATCACATCGTTGACGGTAAGTTTCTTGTCAGGGATAATCCACATGGGCAGCGGCTCGACTTCGCTCATAGGCAGCTTGCCCTCCACATAGGGCAGATAGCGGTCCATGCCCGTAGTCAGACGGCGATAGATAGCCCAGACTCGCGAGTCGCTGAGCCTACGGCCGCCGAAGGTGGGGGGATTGTAGGCATCGCAAAAGCTGAAGTCGCTGTCCTTGCCCTTGAAGTAACCCATCTTACGGGCAAAACTGATGCAGTTCTTCGACATCTTCACATTGGCCGTGTCGGTGAGGTCCACCTTGCGTATGCGGCTCTGGTTGGCATGCGCCAGCACGGCATTGTCGGGAACCCTGACGGCAATCCACACAACGCTCTTGCTACCGGGTCCGCAACCGATGAGCTCAAGAATCCATGCCTCGTTAGGGTCGCACACGGTGAAGGACTCGCCCGTGCTACAATAGCCGTACTTGCCGGCGAGCGATGTCATCACCTTGATGGCCTCGCGCGCGGTCTTGGAGCGCTGCAGCCCCAGGTCCATCAGCGATCCGTAGTCAATGACACCTTTTTCGTCGGTGAGTTCGGCGCGTCCGTCAAAGGTAGTCTCGGAGATGGCCACTTGCCACTCGTTGATGTTGCCGTTGACCAGATAGGTGACGGGTGCCTCAGGAATTTGGCCGTGGTATGTACGGTAGTCGCGATCGTAAATCTTGCGCATGGTTCCGGCAGGATGCTTGCCTGCCTCAAAGCGGTACATCTTGTGAAATCCGCCCCATGTGTCGATGTTGTAGGTGCACATGACCGATCCGTCGGCGCTGGCGTCCTTGCCCACAATGATGCTGGTGCAAGGGAGTGCAGGCAGTGCCGCGGTCAGTGCCGCGATGAGCGCAAAGAGTAATCGTTTCATAATGACGTGTGTGGTTATTTCTTTTCTTCAGGAATGGCAAAGCGGTCGCCGGTGAGTTCAACCAGTTTCTTGGCTACCTTTTGCGAATAGCCGGGACGCGTGGTCACGGGACGGAACCCGGTGCTGCTCATCTTGAAGCGGCCGTTCTCCTCCTGGCGGACGATGCCGTCGTTATACTTGACAATGAGGTGTGTAGCGAGTTGTTTCCAGCGAGTGAGCATTTGCTCGGCAGTACCGTTGCTATAGTCGTTGAGATACTTGAGCGCAGCGCGGCGGTCGTTCTTGAGCAGGTCCATGGCATGAGCCTCAACCAGCGGTTGCTTCTCAAAGTAGCTGTTCTCAAGTGAGTCGCGCACCTGCTTGAGCTCAGGGTAGAGCAGACTGTAGCGGGGATAAACCATATTGCCCACCCAGTTGCATACCCAGTAGGCATTGTCCATGCTGAAGGTAACCGCATCGGCATTGGGGGTGTTGTAGCAACGCGGCTGGATGGTATTGTTGCAGTAGATGGGAGTGTAGGCGGCCACATCGCCGTCGTCATTAGCCCACCAGAGCACTCCACCCACCTCGCGCGGCATCCAGCTGCGCATTTGGCTAATCCAGGTGAAGGCCGTCTGCATCGTGGCCACGGGACGCTCGTTGAAGTAGTCCTTGCCGTCGACAGTGAACTTGAGAGGCGAGGGGCGGAAGGGACTCTCGTAGATGCCCTGTCCGGGATCGTTGTCCATGGCGAGTGCGGTGCCCTCATAGTGGTCGCGCAGGCACATTTGCACATCTTGAACGCTGAGTTTGCGGTTGGGAATAATCCACAACGGCATCCGTTCTACCTGATCAAGCGGGAGTTTACCCTCGACGTAAGGCAGATAGCGGTCAAAACCGTCGGCAAACTTGCGGTAGATGGTCCACACGCGGGCATCGCAGTAGCGGCGTCCGCCAAAGTCGGGCTCATCGTAGGCATCGTTGAAGCTGAAGTCGCTATCCTTGCCCGTGAACCAGCCCTGACTGCGTGCGTAGCTCACCACATTCTTTGAATAGAGCACATTTTGCTTGTCTTTCATATTGAAGCGGCTGATGCGGCTCTGGTTGGCATGGACGCAAATAGCCTCGTCGGGGATGCGCAAGGCAACCCAAGCGACGCGCTTGCTACCGGGACCACAGCCCACCATCTCGAGAATCCACGCCTCGTTAGGGTCGCACACCGAGAATGACTCGCCGCTACTGCAGTAACCATATTGGTCGGCAAGCGTAGTCATCACCGTGATAGCCTCGCGCGCGGTCTTGGAGCGCTGCAGGGCGATGGCCATGAGCGAACCGTAGTCCAGAATGCCGGTGGTGTCAATCATTTCATGACGCCCCCCAAAGGTGGTCTCGCTGATGGTGACCTGCCACTCGTTGATGTCGCCTATGACATTATAAGTCTCGGGGGCTTCGGCTATTTGCCCGTGATACACACGCGTGTCGCGGTCATAAACATCGCGCATCTTGCCCGCCATGTGCTTGCCGGCGGCATAGTGATACAGGGGATGGAACGTCCCGTAGGAGTCGCAGTTGTAGGTGGTCATGACCGATCCGTCGGCACTGGCTTTCTTGCCCACGATAATGCTCGTGCAAGCGTCACTGAGCGACACACCCATGAGGATGGCCGCCATAATAGTCATTATTCTCTTCATATGGAGTAAAAATTAGTTTTGTCAGAGACGAAATGCGATGGGAATGATGCAACGGACATTGACCTTCACATTGTTGATGGCACCGGCCTCCCATCGAGGCATCTTCTTGATGACTCGCACAGCCTCCTCGTCAAACGAGCGGTAGCCTGAACTGCGGAACACGCGCACATTGGTCACCTGTCCGTCGGCACCGATGATGAAGCTACACAACACGCGGCCCTGACGGTGGTGAACATACTCCTCATAGGGGTACTCGCGAGTGTCGTTGATGAAGTTGACCAAGCCATGCTCGCCACCCGGGAACTGGGGCTGCACTTCCACCTGCTCAAATTCATAATACATCATGTAGCTCGACTTGTCGGGACTGAGCGGGTTGACTGTACCCACACGCCTGCCCTGCGCCATCACTGCAAGTGTGGCAACAAAGAAAATCAGCAACAAATTCAAGCGTAAAAATCGGTGCATAAACTCAGTTTTTTAGGTTATGGTTCAAGTATCGTCAACTAAAACCAATGCAAATATAAGCGTGAATTTGGAAATGTCAATGCTTTGTAAGGTTGAAATTGGAAATGATTAATAATGTTTCATTTTTTTTTACAGATGACCCTGTGTTTCGCCCTTCTTGTAAAAAAATTTTAAAGATTTATACTATAATCGCATTTTTTACGTTATAAGAGAAAATACAGAGAATAATTGCGCAATGAAGAGCATGAAATATAGACATATTGCCGCCGCTCTGCTACTGCTTGGCTGTGGCACAATTCAGGCTGAGGAAACAACCAATGCCTATCAGTTTTTGAACATCACCCCGTCGTCGCACGTCTACGGATTGGGCGGTCATAACATCACCATTATTGACGATGACATTAACCTGGTGGAGCAGAACCCTGCACTGCTGGGTCCGGAGATTGACCATCAAGTGGGACTGAACTACATGAAATACATCGGCTCGACCAACTTCATGGGAGCTCGCTACGGACAGGGACTGACCGAGCATAGCGCCATTGCGGTGGGTCTGCAATACTACGGCTACGGCAAGTTTGAGGGGATGGACCAGGAAGGTATTAGCACCGGCACGTTCAATGCCAACGATATTAATTTCAATGTGACCTATACCCACGACATTACCGACAACTTGCGCGGCGGTATCACGCTGAAGTATCTGTACTCGAAATACGAGGAATACACGGCGGGTGCCATCACGGCCGATTTGGGCGTGAACTACTATAATCCCGACAACGAGCTGTCGCTCTCGCTGGTGTTGAAGAACCTGGGTGGCCAGGTGAAGAAGTTCAACGACCGAACCTCCGATGTCCCGTGGGACGTTCAGGTGGGTATCTCCAAAATGCTCAAGAGTGCTCCCATTCGCTTCTCGCTCACGGCCTACAACCTGCGCTACTGGCACTTGCCCTACTACAAGATTGCCGACAAGAACAATCCTAACTCGGAGTTTGTGAAGGAAGATAAGTTCGGAGCTAACCTGCTGCGCCACCTGGTGTTCGGCATTGAAGTGCTGCCCACCGACAAGATTTATATAGGACTGGGTTACAACCACAAGGTACGCACCGATATGTCGACCTATCAGCGCAACTTCCTGTCGGGATTCTCACTCGGTGCCGGAATGCGGGTGAAGGCCTTCGGGTTCGGTGTCGCGCTTGCCCAACCTCACACGAGCGCCACAACTTTCATGGTGAACCTGACGACAAGCATCGGTGAACTGATGCACTGACACTCCACACACGGTGAATGTGGCTACAATGTGGCACTTTTTCTGAAAAAATGTTGTCTATGCAAGATTTTTTGCATAAATTTGTGAGTTGGAAACTACATTTTAATTATAACATTTTAAATTATTTGACCTATGAAGAAGTATTTAGCTGAATTAGTAGGAACATTTGTTCTCACATTCCTTGGATGCGGTGCTGCAGTGAGTCTTGGATGCGACACAGCACATGTTGCAGGAACCCCTGCAGTTGTAGGTACAGCCATCGCTTTTGGTCTCGCTGTGGTTGCCATGGCTTACACCATTGGCGGCATCAGCGGTTGCCACATCAATCCTGCTATCACGCTGGGTTGCTGGCTAAGCAAGCGCATGAGCGCTAAGGACGCCTGCATGTATATGGTGTTTCAGGTGATTGGTGCCATTCTGGCAGCAGCTTTGCTTTGCTATTTGGCAGGTTGCGATAGCGGTTTGGGTGCTAACGGACTGCAGAAACTTGAAGAAGTGGGTAAAGCAGGGCAGGTATCAGTAGGTGTCGGCGTTGTAGCCGAGATCGTTCTGACAGCCCTCTTTGTGCTCGTAGTACTCGGTGCTACCGCCAAGACCAATGGCGCTACCAACAATTTCGCCGGCCTGGCTATCGGTCTGTCGCTCATCCTCATCCACCTGGTAGGCATCCACTACACCGGCACCTCAGTGAACCCCGCCCGCTCGATTGGTCCTGCTCTGTTTGCAGGTGGTGAAGCACTGAATCAGTTGTGGATTTTCATCGTTGGCCCATTTGTGGGCGGCGCTCTGGCAGCCCTTATTTGGAAGGTGATTGAGCCTTGCGACAAGTGCGAGAAGTGAGAATAATCTCCTGCTAACTAATCGCCCTCAAGGCGATTTAAGCCAATAAAAGGAAGCCCGCGACGCCATTACGGCTCGCGGGCTTCTTCTTGGATAGAATTATGAGATACTGGCTTATCACCGAAGACGATTAAACCCAATTCGGTCATTAGGATTTATGTCTGACATCCTTCCCATTTTCCCACCCTTCCCATCCGCCTATAAAGAAACTCCCTGGGAGTCTAGATAATCTAGAGAGGCTAGAATGGCTAATGCGGCCAGAGAGTCTAGAATGGCTAATGCGGCTAGAGAGTCTAGAATGGCTAATGCGGCTAGAGAGTCTAGAATGGCTAATGCGGCTAGAGAGTCTAGAATGGCTAATGCGGCCTGAGAGTCTAGAATGGCTAGTGCGGCTAGAGAGTCTAGAAAGGCTAGTGCGGCTAGAGAGTCTAGAATGGTTAGAACGAGTGTGCCACGAAGTGCTCGAGAAAACTTCATAGCATGGAACTGTATCAAAAGCGATAATGACCTCGATGAGGTCAAGCGGCTCGGAGAGTCGCAACCATGATTAACACCATGCAACCACGAAGTGCTCGGGGAGATGGTGCAGCACGAGTCACGAAGTGGCGTGCGGTGCCGTCAGGCAGCACCACTCGACCCAACATTGAGGGCCGGAGGTCCTCGCAGCTTGGTGACAGACTGCGACTTAGTGACGTGCCTCGAACCGCGAAGCGCTCGAGAAAACTTCAAAGCATGAGTCGGCCGTTAGGCCGGTGTGCGGTGCTCGAAGAGCATTGAAGCTTTTCTCAACATTGAGGAACTACTACTACCTCAATGTTACCTCTTTGTTGATTATTCTTCTTGATTGCCCTTTTGATACACTTTCACCTCTGGTTAACCCCCTTTGATGGTTGTGGAGCGAGCGTTAGCGAGCGGCGCAATCATCAAGGGGGGGGTATTGATGCCCTTCTCTCTCGTCGCCGGCGGCGACCCCCTCGCTTACCGCTCACTAATAGTTCAATAATTTTAGCGCGCCGGCACGACTCCCATTCGCAAAATTCGCATTTAAAATTTCCTGGCGGACCCTGTTATCGCAGGAATTTTAATGGCGATAGCCATTCTAATTTTTAAATACTTAATTTTAAAACGAAGTTTTTTAATTTTAAGTGCGCAGCACGTCTAAACAAATCAGATTAATCAGACTAATCCGTAGTTTATTCACTGTGTGTTTGCTATAGTTTCAGCATTACCACTGCACTATCTTTGCCACATCACGCTCATTGACATTATTACATACCTCAACACCTCACGGAAGTACACAGAAATCCTATCGAAAGCAGTACAATAACCCACGAACGCAGTACAAAGAACCACGAACGCAGTACACTGCAAAAATACTCTTTGTTCCTGGGATTCAATGCTTTACCGAAAAAATATCATCATTTTTCCCACATTTCCCACATTTCCCAGCCTTCCCAGGATTCCCGCCCTTCCCAGCTTTCCACAGATTATCTATGCGATGTGAAACAGGCTATTTACCGATGCCAAAATTGAAACCGCTGATAATGAGGCCTATGGTCCAGCGATTCTTGATATCGGGTCCGTAGCCACTCTTGAACAGCGATTGAGGCGAATAACGCAGATAGGCACCCACTCCACGCCATGTCAACTTCACGATGCCGTCGACCGAGAACTTGCGCTGGTGCAGCCCACGCGTAGTGACAACGTAGTCGTCTTTGTCCTTGTCGTAGCCATTTGACATGCTGGCATAGAAATTCCAGTTGAGCACTGGTCCCGCGGCAATGTTGAAGCGATGGCCCAGATTGTGGTGAATCAAGATGGGGAACTGCATCGACCTCATCAGCAGCGAGGCACGATGGCTCTTATAAGGCTCAGCCATGGTGGAGACTCTAACCACTCCCTCGTCGCTCAGCATCCACTGGGCAGGCTTTTTGAGCCTGTAGCTCGACCAATTGAAACCGATACCCACTGAGACTGTCGTCCGTTGACGGTTGAAGTTGTAGCCCAGTGCCACAAGGTTGAGAATACCCACCTCGGAGTGCGTTTTTTTGATATGTTCGCTGTTGGCGGTGCTGTTGCCGCCCCAACCTATATAGGCATCGCTCGAGAAAATCTGAAAATGCTTCTTAGGTTCGTTAATCACTTGTGTTGTGTCGGTTTGGCCGGTTTCTTGAGCCAACACGAGCAGTGGCAGTAATAGATAGGCCAAAATCGTTAATATTTGTTTGAAGTTCATTTGTGCAGTGTTTTAATATTGTTAGTTATGCTTCTTCGTTGCGATATTCCAGGATGTCGCCCGGAGTGCAGTCGAGTTCGCGGCAAATGGCGTCGAGCGTAGAGAATCGCACGGCTTTGGCTTTGCCGGTCTTGAGAATAGAGAGGTTAGCCACGGTGATGCCCACGCGCTCACTGAGTTCGTTGAGCGACATCTTGCGCTTGGCCATCATCACATCAAGATTTACGATAATCATAGTGTACAGGTGTTAGACGGTGAGTTTTTGTTCTTCGGCAGCGTCGCAGGCTAGTTTGTAGAGGATGGCCACCAACAGCGTGACGGCAATATATACAAAAGGTGTGTCGGTGAGAATGATGGTGCCTCGGTCGGCAGCCAAGCACACGGTCGACAAGTTGTCTGACAAGAAGGCGTTGATGGGGAGCACCACGGCCAGCACAAACAGGATTCTCACATTACAGCGGTTGAAGATTTCGCCTCGCTTAATAGACTTGATGATATTCTTTACAAAAGCGATGAGCAAACCTGCGGTGATGAAAATGAACACGCGGCTGGCAATGAACCAAGCGAGTTTGAAACCGCCGCGGGGGGAGTTCAAATCAATCCCGTTCCGGGAAAACACGAAATAGGTCTGGAATGCAAATAGCATAATTCCAACGATGATGAAGATGAGGGTGAACACGCTCACAATCTTCAGGGCTTTGATCGATTTCTTTTCCATTGTTTTGAGTTTTAATGTTTATATGCGTTGATTAATTTCTGCTGCAAAGATAATACGAATTATCGAAAAACGATAAATAATATCTGAAATTTAATATTTTTTAATTATTTTGCGAGATGTGATGGACGGGCGACTCTTTAGTGTGAGAAGCGAATAGCGCAGTGTTTTCGGGGCATGAGGTGTTGCATTGCAGTGATATTATTTGTAATTTTGTGAGATATAAATTATACCAATATATATGAAAAAGAAATTTGGCAAAATAACAGCGCTGATTCTGCTCGGCATGGTTGCGGGTTGTGGTGGTGATGCCACCTCGCCACTGAGCCAGCAGGCCAAGCAACGTGCGGTGAAGGCGGCTAAGGAAGTGGTTGCCATTGACGCTACCGACACATTTGCCGTGCAACAGGCCCTTGTTGAGGCAGCAGCCCTGCGCAGTCAGTATCTGCTGAAAGACGATAGCATAGCGGCAAGAGACTTTGACAATGCCTTTATGGAATATCTGGGGCGACACAATCCGCAACTCGCCAAATCGCTCAAGGGCGGTAAGTAAAGCATTTGATGAACCCTAAAAACCTGATGACAGATGAAAAAGTTATTAATCATAGCGCTAATGGGTGTGATGCTCGCCGCGTGTGCCGACAAGCAGGCGCAGGAGGCCGGCCAAAAGGCTGCCGCTGACTTCGCTGCCGCGTGGAGCACCGGCATTGAACAGGCCGACAGCGTGTACCGAGCCGCCCTCGACAGTATCAATGCGGCAAAGGGCTCGGCCGAAGACTTCAATGAGGCATTTCTGGCCGAGGTGGAGAAAGACAGCAATGACACGCTGCAATGTGCCGCCATGCTGTTGGCCCTTGACGGTGAACAACTCGCCAAGCGCACGGCACAGCCCATAGTTGACGGACTGCTCGACGGCTCACTTGACCGGGATGCGGCCAACGACAAGGTGCAACTCCTGCATTTCTTGGCCGAGAAACTGAATCTGCCCGACGTGGCAACCGACTGGGACACTCGCATCGAGGCGATGGTGAAGGACTTGGGCATGAAGGAGCAAATGCGCGTCTATGCTGCATCTTCTACCCCCGAGGATCTTGCAGCCGCTCTGCTTGAGGATGCCCAAAAGCCGGGAGCCGACCTGAAACTTATTGAACAACAAGTGGCAGCCCTGGGCGAGATTTACACTCCCGAGGAACTGAAACGTTTTGAGGCTATATATAAACAAGGTATCAAGAACTGAACAAACAACATGACGATATGAAAACCTTTAACGAATATCTTGAAATGGTGAACCGGGCTATCAAAGCCATTCCTTATCCTGCCGCACCCGGCAACTTATATGAACCCATTGCCTACACGATGGCGCTGGGCGGCAAGCGCATCAGGCCCGTGCTGGTGCTTATGGCTTGCGAGGCCGTGGGCGGCGATGCCGATAAGGCTGTGGATGCCGCTGTGGGTCTGGAACTTTTTCACAACTTCACCCTGCTGCACGACGATGTGATGGACAATGCCGACGTGCGTCGCGGTCAGCCAACCGTGCATCGCCGCTGGAACGCCAATGTGGCCATTCTGAGCGGTGACACCATGCTGACTATGGCATCGCAGTACATGTGCCGCGTAGCGCCGGAGCACTTGGCAGCTGTCAATGAGCTGTTCAATACCACTGCTATTGAAATCTATGAGGGGCAGCAATATGACATGGACTACGAGCGCCGCCGCGAGGTGAGCGTTGACGAGTATATCAAGATGATACGCCTCAAGACCTCGGTGTTGCTGGGATGTGCATGCAAGTTGGGTGCCATCATAGGTGGAGCCGACGAGCAGACGGCGCAATCGCTCTATGACTTTGGCGTGAACCTGGGTCTCGCCTTCCAGCTGCAAGACGATGTGCTCGACGTGTGGGGCGACCCGGCCACGTTTGGCAAAGAGATTGGCGGCGACATCATGAACAACAAGAAGACCTATCTGATGGTGAACGCCTTCAGGCTCGCCAACGAGGAGCAAGCGGGCCGCCTGCGTCGCTGGTACACCGACGACTACGCAATGCGTCAAGAGAAGGTGCCGGCCGTGACTCGCATCTACGAGGAACTCGGGCTACAGGAGATTGCCGACCAGGCGATAGGGGAGTACACACAACGCGCGCTCACTGTGCTGGAGTCGATAGAGATGAACGCAGAGGCTCGTGAATCGTTCAAGGCTCTGGCCGCCTCGCTGGTGAAACGCGACAAGTAGAGACTGCCTATGATTGATTCACATAGCCACATCTATTGTGACGCGTTCGACGAAGACCGCGACCAGATGATTGCACGCGCTCGCGAGGCGGGCGTGCGCCACATCATCATGCCCAACGAGAACCTGGAGTCGCTCAACCGTCTCAAGGCGGTGCGCGATGCCTACGGCGACTATGTGTCACTCACCATCGGGCTTCATCCCGAGGATGTGGATGCCGACTTTGCCACAGTACTTGAAGAGATGAGTAAGCAGCTTGACTCCGAACCCTGGGTAGCAGTGGGCGAGGTGGGCATTGACCTGTACTGGGACAAGACTTGGCGCGAGCAACAACTTGAGGCACTCGACACGCAGTTGCACTGGTGCGTGGAGAAGGATATTCCCTTCATTATGCACTGCCGTGATGGGCTGGATGAGTGCCTGTGGGTGCTTGACAACTTCGGCGAATCGCTGCCGCGTGGCGTGTTCCACAGTTTCACGGGCAGCGTGGACGATGTGGAGGCCGTGCGTCGCCGGGGCGACTTCTACTTCGGTGTGAACGGCATTGTGACCTTCAAGAAGAGTGCGGTGAAAGAGATTCTGCCGGTGGTGGGGCTCGACCGACTGTTGCTGGAGACCGATTCTCCCTATTTGGCACCTGTGCCGCATCGCGGCAAGCGCAACGAGAGTGCCTTCATTCCGCACATCTGCGCCTTTGTGGCGAGTCAGTTGGGTGTGTCGCCCGAGGTGGTATCACAGGCTACCGACCGCAATGTGACCGACCTGTTCAAAACCATTTCGGCCCCGATGTAAGATGCTAAAAACATTCGCAAATATGTTGAACTCATTGAATATGCGTAATAAGATTCCCAAATTCAACTTTGGCCTACTCAGGCGCCAGCCGGGCTTTATCATGGCCGTCAATTTCCTGATTATTATGGCCGTGTATATGCTCACACGGTGGGTATTCTACTACATGAACAGCGACACCTTCCAGGGTGTGACCTTTGGCGACATGATGACCATGTCGTGGGGCGGACTGCGCTTCGACCTCAGCGCTTTGTGCTATATCAATGCCCTGTGCATCATCCTTCAGTTCCTGCCCATCAAGGCACGGCACACGGCACGGTATCAGCGCATTGTCAAAATCATCTTTCTCACGGTTAATATTCTGGGTATCATCGTCAATGCCGCCGACATTGTCTACTTTGAGTTCGGTGGACGTCGCACCACAGCCATCGTGTTCTCGGAATTCGGCGGCGAGAGCAACCTGGGCAAGATTTTCCTGAACAGCATCACCGGCTATTGGCAGGTGTGGCTCTTCGGTATCGCCATGATTGCTGCCCTTGTGTGGCTCTATTACAACCCGCTGAAGCGCCGCAATAATCCTGACGACATTGCACCGGCCAAGTTCTACTATCCCGTGCACACCGCCATTTTCCTTCTTATCGTCCTCTTTACACTGGGCGGCATGCGTGGCGGTCTCAGTTGGAAGATGCACCCGCTACGGCAAGACTCTGCCGAGATTTACTGCAAAAAGCCCATTGAGGCGGCCATTGTGCTCAACACCCCATTCACGCTCATTACCACCCTGCACAAGCGCGGCTATGAGCAACCCAAGTTCTTTGCCGAGAAGGATCTCGACAATATCTTCAATCCGGTCAAGAACTTGAAACCTGCCGGCGGTGAGATGCGCAAACTCAATGTGGTGGTTTTCCTCATGGAGAGTTTCTCAATGGAGTACATGGGTTATTTCAACAAGGAGCGCGACGGTGGCAAGTTCCAGGGCTACACACCCTTCTTGGATTCGTTGCTGACCCAGAGCTACAGTTTCCGCTGGGGCTTTGCCAACGGCATGCGCTCCGTTGACTGCATGCCTGCATCGTTTGCCGGCATTCCGCGCTACATTGACCCCTATTGCTACTACATCTATGCCAATAACAACCTCTTGGGATTGCCGCAAATGCTCAAGGACGAAGGCTACACTACCGCCTTTTTCCACGGAGCGCCCAACACCACGCTCGGCTTCAAGGCATTTACCAATTCCATAGGCTTTGAGCATTACTACGGTATGGACGAGTATCCTCGCAAGGACGATTTCGATGGCACTTGGGCCATCTACGACGAACCCTATCTGCAGTACTTTGCTGACCAATCAAACCGCATTGCGAGCCGGGGCAAGCCGTTCTTCCTCACCGTCTTCACCGCGTCGAGTCACGAGCCTTTCCCCATTCCCGAGAAGCACAAGAATACCTTCACCCGCGGCGAGATTCCCATGCACAAGTCCATTAGCTATGCCGACTACTCCATTCGCCGCTACTTCGACAAGGTCAAGGACCAACCCTGGTTCAATAATACCATCTTCGTTTTTACTGCCGACCACACCGGTGTGAGCCACCGCAAGGACTACAATAATGACATGGGGCGTTTCCTTATCCCCATCTTCTTCTACACCCCCGGCGGACAACTGCCCGTCAAGTGCGACTCCACACGGCTTGTGCAGCAGACCGATATCACGCCCACTGTGCTCACGCTGCTCAACTATCAGAAACCCTATTTCTCCTTCGGTAAGAACGTGTTCGCAAGCGATTCTACCTATGTTAACTATGTCTTTAACGACCGCAACGGCACCACTATGTACTATCTTGATGACCTCATGATTCAGTACCGAGGTGGCAAACTCTATGGCATCTACGATTTCAAGAACGATTTCTCGCTCCAGCGCAACCTCATCGGGCGCAAGGCACAATTCCCCAAGTTACCATTCATGGAGCGCCAAATCCAAGCCTTGCTGCAGCAATATGTCACTCGCATGAAGCAGAACCGCCTCACTCCGTAATACCACCGCCTCACTCCGTAACACCACCGCATAATCCGTTGAATCAATGATTATTGCGGTCAAGTTGTGATGTCAAAAATTGAAGAGAGGTGCACCCACGGGCACACCTCTTCTCATTTCCTGCGAGCGCTGTTGCACCCGCATTGTTATGTGTGATTAGCGAATCACCTTAGCGCTTGAACGAGTGCCGTCGGTGTATTCGGTAACAATGATGTTCACACCGTCGAAGGGCTTGTCGCTGCTCATACCGGCAAGGTTGTAGTAGCGGGTAGCCTTCACCACGCGGTTGCCAATGGTTTCGGTCAGGCCGGTGGGAGTGGTGATGCGATAGCTGAAAGTAGCCTTGGGCAGGAATTGTGCGCAACCACCGCTGGTATCACTGGTGGTGCGATACCATGCACTGTAATGATCCTGGACTGCTCCGGCAAAATTGGTCTGCACCCATCCGCAATTCTCGGTAAATTCAGTCTGGATAGCCAGGTTCATGCCGTTGTACTTGAAGGGAGCGTCAAACTCAACTTCAATGATTTCTTCACCTGCAGCATAGCTCACGGTAGCAACTTCAGTGAGGCCGGTAATCATGTCGTCGGGAAGTCCATAGGTAGCTTCGCGAGTATACTCTGACTGCTCGGTTTCAAGAGCGTAAACCTTCATGTTGTTGATGAGCTTGCCAATGCCGGCTGTGGGATAGAATGTGACACCCAGGATTTCACCGCCTGCCATCTGCTCAAGCATCTCGGCCGGATATATCATCTGTGACTTGGCACCGGGGGTGTCGGAGTAGTACTGGTAGAAGGGTACATAGTTGCTGGTCGAAACAGTCTCATCGCACACGGTCAGGTCTTTGCCCTCGGGCTTAGCATAGCCGTTGAGAGCGATATCGAATGTACCGGCTTCGCCGCAGTCAATGTTGAGAGTGCCTTCAAACAAGCCGTCGACTGTGGGGGCGAATGTCACGGGAACATCCATTGCTTCACCGGCTGCCAGTTCGGCGCGGCTCGGGGTCACTGAGAAGGGTGCTTCAGTCGTGAAGGTGGGGGTGAAGGCCTGAAGACCGCAGTTGGTCAGCTTAACAGTCTTGGTGACCGACTCACCGGCGCGAACCTTACCGAAGTTGATAGAGTTGGCATCAACGCGAGCTGCGTATTGAGCGGGGTCGCCATAGTCAAAGTTGGTTTTGGGAATGAACGAGTAGAGACTACCGCGAGTAATCACGTTGTTAACGCTGCCGTTGTTTTTTCCTAAGAAATAGGTGAAAGCCCATGAGCCGGCTGTGGTAACGTAAGACTCAAATACCAAGTTGCCGCCTGCATAGGTGTAAGGAGTGTCGAAAGTGAAAGTCACTTCGTAGACACCGGCTCCACCGGGAACAGCTACTGAAGCCACTTCTTGAAGGTCGGTAACCAGGTCGGCAGTGGTCTCATAATAGGTTTGCGAGGTCTCGCCCATTGACAGGCGCAGCAAGCCGCCTGACATCTTCAAGCCGTCATCGTTCACGTAGAAGGTCACGGCATTGATGTTCTTGCCCACCATGGCGGTCAGCAGTTCGGCGGGATAGATGGTCTGTGTCACGGTACCCGGAGTGTCGTGGTAGGTACTGTGAAGCGGTGCATAGGCGTTGGTTACAGTACTATCGCCCACGAGCAATGACTCGGCATTCATGCCAAGCGTCATGCTGGCAAGTGCCAACATTGACAACAATTTCTTGTAATTTTTCTTCATAGGTTAATTGTTTGAAATGAATAAAGAAAATGAATAATAGTGGTTGTTATAATTGTGTATTTCTCAATTCTTGTGGTTTTTCAGGCAGTTAGAACTGCTTTTCACCATGCAAAGGTAATACATTTTTAGAGACGACAGAAACAATTAGCCAAAAAAATAGGAAACTACCGAAATTGTGATATCGATTGATGTGAGTTGGTGGCTTTTTGCTATCGGTTGAACTTTGTTCTAAACATTGATGTCTTATACTGAAAATATTGATGACTCATACTAACTCAATTGTCACAAAGGGGCAAAGGTTTTTGGAAACTTGAGAGACAAAACTAAAGAGCAATTCTCTGTTCAAGAATTGCTCCTTACGTCTCCAATAGGCATAAACTCTTTAAGGTAAAAAAGATTGTTTTCTGTTTACAGGTGCAAAGTTACGCCGTATTTTCTGAATCCTAAAACCAATTTTGTTAAAAAACACGAAAAAATCAGTCCATTTAGCCATTTTCGGCCTCATGACCGGTTTTTGGAGAACTCGGTTCGCTCAGGGGTTGATTGGGTGAACCCCGGTTCGGTCAGGGGCTTGATTTGGTGAGCCCTGTTCGGATATTAGGATTTGTGTTGGAGTAATGTATAGAGCTATGGCTATGTGGCAGAGATGACTGCACCGTCAAATTTATGCATTTCGAGTTGCTCGCCGTCGAAGGTGCAATAGGTGCATTGCTCAATCCACTCGCCCAGCACCACCATGCGCTTGCCGCCGGCTAAGGTCAAGTCACGTGCTACATGCAAGTGCCCGAAGATGTAGGCAAACACTTCGGGGTGCTCCCCGGCATGCTGCTCAACAAATTCAGTCAGGTGCTTCAGACTCCGCTCCACGCCCTTGTCAATGTGAGCCTGCGAGCGGTTGGTGCGGTTCTCGGAACTCCACAGGTGAGCGAGCGCGTAGGACCATCGTGGATGTATCGACTCATAGAGTACTTGGCATACCTTATTATAAAAACACCAGCGCATAAAGCGGTATCGAGCCGGCTGTTGGCCCACGTCATCGCCATGTGAAAGTAGGAATTTCTTGCCCTTAATCTCCACGATGCTGTTTGACTTGACTACGGTCATGCCTATCTCATCCCGCAGGTAGTCAAAGAGCCATACGTCGTGGTTGCCGGTGAACCAGGTGATTTTTACGCCGGCATCGGCCATCTTGGCAAGTTGGCCGAAGAACCTGATGTATCCCCGTGGCACAACGTACTTGTATTCATACCAGTAGTCAATGATGTCGCCCACAAGGTAGAGCTCATCGGCATCGTGCTCTATCGACTGCAGAAACGACACCACTCGACCCTCGTGCAGGCGAGGATTGGTAATGTAGTTCGCGCCCAGATGCAGGTCGCTTATGAAATATGTGCGGCGTGCTGTGCTCATGTTGTTGACGATGATGTTGTTGTCGCTCAGTGGTGTTGTTGTCGCTCAGTGGTGTTGTTGTCGCTATCAAAGCATGCCGAGCTCCAGCTTGGCCTCGTCGCTCATCATGTTGATGTTCCACTCAGGTTCAAACACCAGCTTGACGTTCACACCGGTTACGCCCTCGATGCTCTCCACCTTTTGGCGCACGTCTTCAAAGATGAAGTCGCCGGCGGGG
This sequence comes from uncultured Bacteroidales bacterium, assembly GCA_946412245.1. Classification (GTDB taxonomy): domain Bacteria; phylum Bacteroidota; class Bacteroidia; order Bacteroidales; family Muribaculaceae; genus Sodaliphilus. Next base: position 11,848 of record CAMKGM010000035.1, on the reverse strand, counting down.
CAGTTGGGTGCGGTGAGCGTCATGTCAATGTCGACCATGCCGTCATCTTGCAGGTCTACCTTATATATAAGCCCCAAACTATAGATGTCAACCGGCATCTCGGGATCAAAGACGGTTTTGAGCATCCTGACGATGTTCTCCTCAATCTTGTTGCGTGTTTCTTGTGTCATAATGGCGCAAAATTAATTATAATTTTCGAATTATAGGTTACGTGCGGCTAAGTTTTCGTGATTTTGTTCACTTCTCACGACTGGCAGGGTGGCATGGCGTTGAAGTGCTAAAACCTAACTGTTTATGGCTCTTTTTCCCTTTTTTTTGTGACAGTCGTGTTACAATTCCCTAATTTCAGCCCAAAAAACGACTTTTTTGAGCAAAAAATGCTGAATGATAGTGCTTAATTGAAAAAAAAGTGCGATATTTGCAGTTGCAAAATTCAAAATTCATGGTGATAATGTTGCAAAGCATTCACGTACAGCATTATACTTGCCTTTTGAGTTTTCTTCAGTTTTGTTTATTTTTTAATTTTTAAAACTTATACTACAATGACTAAAGCAGACATCGTAAGCGAAATTTCAAAATCTACAGGTGTAGACAAGGCTTCTGTTCTTTTAACAATTGAGAAATTCATGGACATCGTGAAGGATTCTCTCGCCGATGGTGAAAACGTGTATCTTCGTGGCTTTGGTAGCTTCATCGTGAAGACACGTTCTCAGAAGACCGCTCGCAACATCTCTAAGAACCAAACTATCATCATTCCCGAGCACCAGATTCCCGCCTTCAAGCCCGCTAAGGTGTTCATGGAGCAGGTGAAGAAATAATTCAATAATTCAATAAAACAACTCACACATGAGCTGTGATCGTTCGGTTTGCGGCTCATATCATTAATAATCATTTAATCCACTAAGTAATTATGCCAAGCGGAAAAAAGAGAAAAGGCCACAAAATGGCTACGCACAAGCGTAAAAAAAGACTTAGAAAGAATCGACACAAAAACAAGAAATAATTCTTTCTAGTTTATGTCACACGCAATACACAGGGCAAACTCTATGGTATCGCAGTATTCAAACAATACCCCGGCATAACCAGAGAGTTTGTTCTTTGTATTATCAATTGTGACTGTCGAGTCTCACATTATCACACCATGAGAAGTGAACTGATAGTTGACGTAAGACCGGCCGACATATCAACCGCCTTGCTCGAAGAAGGGCGTTTGGTATCGCTGCAGAAGGAGTCGCAAGACGCCTCCTATGCCGTCGGCAACCTCTACTTTGCCAAGGTAAAAAAGATTATGCCGGGGCTCAACGCTGCTTTTGTCAATGTTGGTCACCCCAAGGAGGCATTTCTTCATTACCTTGATTTAGGCTCACAATTCAGCACATTTGCCGACTACATCAGTGCAGTTAGGCAGAGCGGCGGAAAGAAGGTTCCGAGCATCTCTAAACTCAAGCTCAAGAGCGATATCAACAAGCAAGGCACAGTTAACGATGTCCTCACGCAAGGACAAGAGTTGCTTGTTCAGATTGCAAAGGAACCCATTTCGACCAAAGGACCAAGACTCACCACCGAAATCACTTTTACGGGGCGGTTCATGGTCTTGATTCCGTTTAATAACAAAATCTCGGTCTCGCAAAAGATTAAGGACAGTGGCGAGAAGATGCGATTGAGACGCCTGGTTGAGAGCATCAAGCCCGCCAACTTTGGAGTCATTGTGCGCACCTCGGCCGAGAACAAGAAAGCCGCCGAGCTCAATGCCGAACTGAAAGTGCTGCTCAAATGTTGGGAAGAAAGCATCGCTAAAATCGCCTATGTCGAGGCCCCCTCGCTCGTCTATGAAGAAGAAAGCAGGGCCGTTAGCCTCATTCGCGACATCTTCAACCCCGACTTCGAGGCAATTCATGTGAACAATGCCGAAATTTATGAGCAAATTTCTAAATATGTGAGCCTTATAGCGCCCGAGCGAAGCGACATTGTCAAACTCTATACCGACGAGATGCCTATTTTTGACCGATTCAGCGTCACCAGGCAAATCAAGACGGCTTTTGGCAAGACAGTTTCGTTTCGTTCCGGAGCATACTTGATAATTGAAAGCACTGAAGCACTGCATGTGATTGACGTGAACTCGGGCAACCGCACCAAGGCCTCGACCGATCAAGAGTCGAATGCGCTTGATGTGAACCTGCTTGCCGCCGACGAGGTGGCTCGTCAACTCCGGTTGCGTGACATGGGCGGTATCATAGTCATCGATTTCATCGACATGAGCAAGTCCGAGCACCGTCAGGCCCTGTACGACCACATGCGTGAAGTGATGAAAAAGGACCGCGCGCGTCACAATATCTTGCCACTGAGCAAGTTCGGACTCATGCAAATCACGCGCCAGCGTGTTCGCCCGGCCCTTGATATCGTCACTGCCGAGACTTGCCCGTCGTGTGGAGGTACGGGCGAGATTCAGCCATCACTGCTTTTTACTGATTTACTCAAGGATAAGATATCATATCTCGTGCATTCGCTCGGAGTGAATCGTTTTATCATGTATGTCCATCCCTTTGTCGATGCCTATCTCAAGAAAGGGCTTTTCAACAGCCTCTATAGCAAGTGGCGGCGAGAGTTTGGCAAGAAGTTCAAGATTCAGCCCGACCAGTCACTGGCCTATCTGCAATATAGGGTGATCGACAGCAACAACAACGAAATAGACCTTAAAGAAGAGAAAGACACAAGCAATAGCGAGTCGAGCAAGAAAGAACGCCGCTCGAAGCGCAGCAAGGAAAAAGACGACTCAACCGACCAGTGACAGGCGACACGGTTCAAGAGTTTTGTTATCAGAAAAAACATCACAGCGGACACCTCAGCGGGGTGTCCGCATTTTTTTTACCCAAATCGGTCATGAGGCGACTAAATGTCCGGTTCCACCGGGAAAAGCGGGGAAGGGTGAAGCATTTGGGAAGGCCGGGAAATGTGAATCTTTTGGGAAATGTGGGAAAAATGATGATATTTTTTGGTAAAGCATTGAAGCCCAGGAACAAAGACTATTTTTGCAGTGTACTGCGTTCGTGGTTCTTTGTACTGCTTTCGTAGGTTTTTGTACTGCATTCGTGTGCTTTCGTAGTGGTTTTGTGTACTACCGTGAACAGTTGAGGAATGGAAGGATGTCAAAGAACGTGGAATGAGAAGTCTTGGGGGAGGGTGTTGCAAAAAGTTACAAGTATATTTCAGCAGGAGTGAAAAGCACTATACTGTCGCTGTTGAAGTTCCTCTTCGAGGCACCTCCCAATCTGCTGTCTATCACCAAGCTGCGAACCTCTTCGAGGCTCTTGCATGGTGTTAATCACATTGCGGCTCTCCGAGCCTTTTTACCTCTTCGAGGACTTTTTCAATGATTTTGCAACACCCTCCATAGAGGACCGAAGGACGGTGTGAACGTGGGTGTGTGCGACAAAGATAATGGAACGATGGAGGTTGCGCGAGGGCAATAACACACAGTGAATAAACTACGGATTAATCTGATTATGCTGATTTCTTTGGGCACTGTAGAATAATCTCGAAAAGGACGAAAAGCTTCACTTCGTGGTTCGACACCGATAGGTGCAACTTTTTGAAAAAAGATCACACAGCCTCAGTGTGAACATCACCCTGAGGGATGAATTGAGGTTAGATGCTGCCGAGGATCATGAAGATGACACCGGCAATGAGGATGCACTGGTCGATAATCTTGAGCTTGACATCCTTCTCTTTGAGCACAAAGATGCCGTAGAAGAAGGCCACCAGTGCGCTGCCACGACGCAACATTGACGCGATCGACACCAGCGAGTCAGGCTCCGACAGGGCAAAGAAATAGGAGAGGTCGGCTATGCAGATGAATACCGAGATGAGCAGTATGGACCAGCGCCACTCGTAGTTCTCGCGTTTCTTGAGCCCTTTCCACGTCAGGAGCATCACTACTGACATGATCACGAGTTGGTAGAACGAGTACCACGCCTCGACATTGATGGGCTTGAAACGGGTCATCAAGTACTTGTCATACAAGCCGCTGATGGCCCAAAGCACTACCGAGATCAGGCCCGCCCAAATCCACTTGTTCTTCCTGATAGAGAAACCCTCGCGCCTGCCAATGAAGCCCACCCACAGCAGCGAGAAGAAGCCCAGCACGATGCCTATCCATTGCAAGGCATTGAGGCTCTCGCCAAAGATGAGTATGGCACCCACCAGCACCAGAATGGGCCTGAATGCGTTGATGGAGCTCTGGATGGTCAGCGGCAAGTGCTTGATGGCAAAGTAGCCCAGCAGCCACGACGATGTCACAATCACCGACTTGATGAAGATGAGCACATGATTCATGGGCTTGACGAAGTTGCTCGTCGCATCGGTGGCAGTGCCAACCAGGAACGGAGACATGAACAGCGTGCATAGCAGGGTGTTGAGAAAAAGCACGAAGAACACATTGTTGTTCTTCAGTGCCACTTTCTTAACCACGTCGTAGAAACCTAGGCTAAGCGATGATATCAGTGCAAACGCAATCCACATGTTGTCAAGTGACCGGCCCGAACCGTAGCATGCTTGTCGCAGCCGTTGTGTTTCAGGGTCTCGGTCATGTCTAAATTTACCCTTGTTTTATGAATAATAAACCTCAGATTCGGGAGTCTTTGCCTCCTGTTGCTGATGTTCTGTTATCTCTTTGTCAATCTCTTCAAACTCTGAGTGATTGCTCTTGTACTCAGGTACAAACTCCTTCATGGCCAAAATCATGTCGTGAATGCGGTCGTTGGCGGCATAGTAGATGATGCCGTCAATGTGATTACACACGTCCTGATAGTCATAGGTTCGCACCTTGGCAATCATGATTTTCTCATTGTCGGTGGGCATCGTCTTCTCCTTGTCGTTGAGCAATTCCTCGTAGAGTTTCTCGCCCGGCCGCAGTCCTATCTCGGTAATCTTGATGTCGATGTTAGGTCGCAGTCCTGCAAGCGAAATCATGCGCGTGGCCAGGTCATAGATTTTCACGGGCTTGCCCATGTCGAAGATATAGATTTCGCCGCCATGGCCCATGCAACCGGCCTCAAGCACGAGCGAGCAGGCCTCGGGAATGGTCATGAAGTAGCGAATGATGTCGCGGTGGGTGATGGTCACGGGGCCGCCCTTCTCAATCTGCTTGCGGAAGATGGGAATCACTGAGCCGTTGCTGCCCAGCACATTGCCGAAGCGAGTGGTGATGAACTGGGTTTTCGCGCCTCGTGCCTTGGCCTCAAAGAAGAGCGATTGGGTATAGATCTCGGCGAGTCGCTTTGTGCATCCCATCACGTTCGAGGGGTTTACCGCCTTGTCGGTCGATATCATCACAAACTTGCGAGCCTCGTATTTCAGCGCCAGGTCGGCCATATTTTTGGTGCCCAGCACATTGGTCAGCACGCCCTCGGTGGGATTCAGTTCCATCATGGGCACGTGCTTGTAGGCCGCAGCGTGAAACACATAGTCGGGTTTGAACTTGGCAAAGGCTTTCTCCATGCGGTTTTTGTTCTGCACGTCGCCCATGAACAGCGTCACGTTGGCATCCGGGAACCGCTCCTTCATCTCCAGCGACAAGTCGTGCATAGGTGTCTCGGCCTGGTCTATGAGGATGATGTGCTTTGCTTTGTACGATGCCACTTGTCGCACAATCTCGCTACCAATGGAGCCGCAGGCACCGGTAATGAGCACCACCGAGCCCTTGATGTAGTTGCGCACGAGCGTGTTGTTCAGTTGAATTTGGTCTCGGCCCAGCAAGTCTTCAATCTGCACCTCCTTGATGTGCGTTGAGATGCTGTCGCTGTCTTTCTCGTCTTCGCCCTCATATTCCTCAATCTTGTTGATGGAGAGTAGGGCCAGATTATTCTTGATAAAGTGGTCGGCAAAGCCGTTGCGCATGAGTTCAATGTTCGACGAGTCAAATATCAGCGCGTGGATGCTGTTCTCAACAAAGGTGTTGGCAATGGTTTCAGGGTCAAACTTGTAGACGGTGAAGCCATTGAGCGTGCTGTTCTCCTTGCCGTCTTTCAAGCTCAGCAAGCCGATGGGCTCATACATTCCCCTGACCTCGCTCTTGAGTGCGTTGGCAAGAATGAGCGAGTTGAGCGATGTGCCCAGCACCAGCACACGGCGCTTGGTGCTCTGGGCCTGATTCATGCGGGCATACAAGTGCTTGATGAGCAAGCGCTCCATGACCAGGAAGGCGAAGCTGATGGCCCCCACAATCAGGATGCTCCAGAAACGGTACAGCTCACTGCCGCCTATCACCAGGCACAACACATTGATAATTATCAGCAAGATGGTAGAGCATACTACTACTAAGAACACTCTATACAAATCTTCAATCACCGAAAGGCGTATGATGCTCGTGTAACTCTTTGACACATAGCTGGTGAGCATATACACGCCTATGAAAATGGCCAGGTTGCGAATGAGCGTTGCCGGGGTTTGCGCCACGTCAACATCGCTCGAGTCCGATAGCGCTATCAGTGCGAATGCAAACACCACAATGATGAGGTCGCACAGTAGCACCATCCAGCGCGGGGCGGTCTTTATCTTGAAGGCCCTGAACCATTTGAATTCAAATATTTTGTCAAGAAGCTCGTTCATGGAACAGAAAAGTTGGTTCTTGATTCAATCATAAGTTAAAACTACACTGTGGTTATTTTGACTGCAAAGATAGCGGATTTCTGTTGAAAAATAAAGAAAAACCGATTTTTTTTAATAACTTTGCACCTTGTAATTTGTGAAATATTTTGTGTAAATTCGCAATAGGATAATTATAAATTAATTAGTTATTGTTTATAGATAAAAAATGAAAAAGAGTATCGCTCTGTTTGCATTGGCCATTCCGCTCGTCTTCACGTCATGCTTCAAGGACGAACCCTTGAATACAGAATGTGATATTGAGCAAGTGATATTGCACAGTACGGCAGCCGACAAAGTTTTCTTTAACCCCTCTGACACCATTCAAGAGGTGCTCTTTACCGATAGCGTGGTGAGCGTGAACGTGCGCTCGGGCGCTCCTCTTGAGACCGTTACACCCGAGTTCAAGCTCACTCCGGGTGCGACGCTCAAGTGCATTGAGGGCGACATTGCCCTGGGTAAGGCAACCTATATGGTGACCTCGGAAGACGGCAACTGGAATCGTCGCTATGTGGTCTCGCTCATTCCCACAGCGGTGACCGTGAACGACACGCTGGCATTTGACCTTGAGCACTTTGAGCTCGATCCCACTTATCACAAGTTCTATATTTGGCACAACTTGCTCGCCGATGGTTCGCTTGGCAACGATTGGGCAACCGGCAACGGCGGATTCAAGCTCAGCATGAGCACGGCGCAGCCCGATGACTATCCCACCGTGCCCATCGTGGGAATGGATGGCTACGCGGTGAAACTCACCACACGCGATACGGGCCCCTTCGGCGTTATGGTGAACAAACGCATCGCTTCAGGCAATATGTTCTTGGGCTCCTTTGATGTGGCCAATGCGCTGAAAGATGCCATGAAGGCAACGCGCTTCGGCATCCCCTTTGACAAGAAACCCACGAAGCTCACCGGCTACTACAAGTACAAGCGAGGCGCAACTTATCAGGACATAAACGGCAAGCCGGTGTCGGGCAAGACCGATAACGGCGACATCTATGCCGTGTTCTACCGCAACCACGATGCTGCCGGCAATCCCGTGACGCTCTATGGCGACGATGTGAAGACCAATCCCAATATCGTGGCCATGGCCAGTGTGACCCCGATACAGGTGACCGACGAATGGACCTATTTTGATGTAGTGTTCAACTATAGCAAGGAACTTGATCCCGCTGTGCTTGAGAGTCGCGGCTATAGCCTCACGATTGTGTTCTCGTCGAGCATCGACGGCGCCATTTTCCAGGGTGCCGTGGGCAGCGAACTGTGTGTTGATAAAGTTAGACTCATTTGCACAAGAGAGGAGTAAACATTATGAAAAGATTATCTATATTCATCTTGTCAATCATCATGGTGGCTACGGCCGTCAGCGCCGAGTCGTTTCTGAAAGATGTGAAGCAGTTTCTCAAGCCCTGGCGCGTGGATGTGCACCTGGGTTATGAAATAGGTGGCACAGCCCCGTTAGGAATGCCGGCAAGCATCCGCAAGCTCAATAAGTTTTCCTTGACTCCCAACCTGTTGCTGGGCCTTGACGCGCATCGTCAGCTGAGCGGCCGCTGGGGCATCATGACGGGCATTCACTTCGAGAACAAGGGTATGAGCATCGATGCTACTGTCAAGAATTATAACATGGAGATTACCCGAGGTGGTCAGACTCTGGGCGGTCGCTTCACCGGTCGTGTCACGACCGATGTCACGGCGTGGATGTTCACGTTGCCGGTGCAGGCAACCTTCGATGTCTCGGACAAGGTGCAACTCAAACTCGGCCCCTATGTGTCCTATCTCACGAATCGCAACTTCAGCGGGTATGCCTACGACGGCTATCTGCGAGTGGGCGATCCCACCGGCGAGAAGGTGGAGTTGGGTAATCAGGCCGGCGAGCGCGGCGACTATGACTTCTCGAGCCATGTGCGCCGTTGCCAGTGGGGCATTGCCCTGGGTGCCGATTGGCACATCACCAAGCGGTTCGGCGCTTTTGCCGATCTGAATTGGGGACTCAGTGGCTTGCACAAGAGCGACTTTAAGACCGTGGAGCAGACGCTCTATCCCATTTACGGAGCCATCGGGCTCTCTTACAGACTTCGTTAATAATCAAAACTCTAATTTATAACATTTTAATTATGAAGAAATTTTACTTATCAGTAGCCGTGGCACTGTGTTCGCTTGCCTCGATGGCAACCGACTACACGGGCACAATCAACATCGCGGTTAACGGATCGGCCACTCAACAGGCCAACGCTTCAATCTCTCTCGACGACAATTCAGGCAATTACAATTTCCTGCTTAAGAACTTCACCTATCAAGTGGGTGGTGTGACTAAAAACATAGGCAACGTAGCCATCAATGCAATTCCCGCTTTCGCAGCCGGAAACAAAACCCTGTTTTATGCAAGCGCCAATGTGAACATCACTGCCGGCGATGCTGCAGGTGTCTCGGCATGGGAAGGCCCCACTTTGGGCGCTGTGCCCGTGAAGGTGGTGGGTCGCATTCAAGACGGCTATGTGGCCATCAATTTAGATATGCAACTGCAGGAAGCTGTGGCTGCCCAGTTCAATAATGTGGGCGACCACTTCCAGATTCCCAACAGTGACTTCGAGGGTTGGGCATCATCGACCGGCGAACCCGATCACTGGCACGGCTTCCAGACGGCCTATGGAACTTTTTCAGGCTGGGCCCAAGGCAAGCTTGGGAGTTCCACCGATGTTCGTCCTGGAACCAATGGCACAAAGAGTGCTGTGATTACCGCCGGCGATGTTTGGGGCATCACCAATAACGGCACCATGACTAACGGTTTGCTGAAGGCTGGCAACATGAGTGCTTCTCACCCCGACAACCATAGTGAGATGGATAAATCATCGACAAAAACCGACAGTAATGGTGACCCATTCTATACCGCCCTCTATGCCGCCCCCGATGCCATTCAGCTGTGGCTCAAGTGCAGCCAGGCAGAAGGGCAGTATGCCAATGTGAGCGCCATTGCATTCGATGGCACTTATTATCAGGATCCTGAGGACAAGACCTATACCAATGTAGCTGCCAAGGCGCAGAACAAGCAGGTTCAGACCGGTGGCTGGCGCTTGCTCAACATTCCCTTCGACTATGCATCTTATGCATCTAATAACGCAGCTGCCCAGGCCATTCTTGTCACATTCTCGACCAATTCCACTCCCGGTGGCGGCAGTAGCGGCGACAAGGTGTGGATTGACGACCTGGAGCTGGTCTATAACGCCGGTGTGACCGGTTTCACTTGCAAGGGTGCTACCGTTGAAGGCTTTGCTCCCGCTATCCACGAGTACTCTTTCACTTGGGAAGACGAGACGGCTCCCGTAGCAAGCGACTACGCGCTGGCAGTTGACGGCAAGAGCGCTGTTACTGCTGTTAATGTAGAAGAAACCGAGAACGGTTACCGCGTGGTGGCCATGGCAGTTTCGGGCGACCTGATGACTGCCAATGCCTATGTCATCAACTACGAGGTGCCTGTAGTTGTTAAATATGGCGACGTGAATGGCGATGGCGAGGTGAACGTGAACGACGTGACCGTGCTCATCAACTACATCCTGGGCAAGAACCCCACTCCGTTTATTGCAGCTAACGCCGACGTGAATCAGGATACCTCTATCAACGTGAACGATGTGACTGCACTGATCAACATGATTCTCGGCGGCAATTGATGGCCGGCTCTGTGATTCATGAGTTTTTGACTTAACTTGTTAAATCTAAAAAAATATCAACGTTTTATGAAAAAAATTTTTGTTCTTGCAGCACTCTTGCTGTGTTCAGTGGCAGCTTGGGCTACTGACTACACCGGTCAGCTCAATGTGACTGTCAATGGAACTCTCACCCAGATGCCCACAAACATCACCATGGTTGAGGATGGTGGAAAATACAACTTTAGCCTCAAAAACTTCAAGCTCGTCAGTGGCGAACAGGTGATTGGCGTTGGCAACATTGAACTGAATGGCCTTGAGGCTGTTGAAGCCTATGGTATCAAGACTATTACGGTCGAACAGGATATTATGATTACTGAAGGCAATGATCCCGAGATTGATCAGTGGATTGGCCCGGTCATTAGCCCCATTCCCTTGAAACTCACCGCGCGCTTCAACAATCAGGTTCTTTCGGTAGACATCGACATTAATATGGTTACCCTTAATCAGATTATCAAGGTGACCTTTGTGGGCAACACCAAGCCCGGCGATGTGAATAGCGACGGCGCTGTGAACGTGTCTGATGTCACTACGCTCGTCAACATGATCCTCGGCGTGCTCTAATCGGTTCAGCCTCACTCTATTTACACACAAATAACCATGAAGGTGGGCAGGGCTATGTCCACCTTCATTTATAAACCATTAAATAATACTAATATGAATAGCAAAACAATCGTTGCGGTAGCGGCGCTGAGCCTGACGCTCGCCGCATGCAATCAACGGCAGAATGCGACACCGGCTGCGGCAAGCACTGAGGTCGCAACCCAAACTCAATCGGCTGACGCTAAAGCGCAAATGACAGGGGAGATTAGTCATGACACTTGGCAGCCCGGTGAGCAAGCCAGCGTCTCATTTCAGGAAATTCCCTCAACCATTGAGCAGTTCAGCACGCTCCAGTCTCAGCTGGGCGTTGAGCCGCAGGGAGCCGTCGCGCTGCAGGTCATCGCCTTTGAGATGTATCGCCGCGACGCGTCACTGGGCGAGCAGGCGCTGACGCTGAACAACACCTCGACCAACTTGCTGTCGACACTGCGCCAACTCAAGGAGATGATGAACCTGAAGGATGCTTATTACAGCCGGCCTTACATTGCCGCCGCGCTCATGAAAGGCGCGACACCTGAAAACGGCTACCAACCTGAACGACCCTATACCGTGCAGATGCGCGTTGACCCCGCGAGGGCTTATCAGCAATCGAATATGCTGGGCGGCACGGTCATCTATCTTCAGGTGGACTCCAAGGGCTGGGATACCAACTGGCGAGGCGTGGAGGTGGTGAAGCCTGAACACGCTGACTACTACCTGGTGAGCAATTGCCCAGCGCTCTACACCCAGTGCAAGCAGCTGAAAGGCACCTGGAAACCCCTGGATTGACGAGAGCTTACTCCTCCGTCAATTCTTCACTCCTAAAATCTCCCCCTCAAAAACCACAAAACATATAAAAAGACACAAGTTACTATGTTTGCGTCTGAAAACGCTCATTGGGGGCTGCGCGCCCCCAGCCG
>CAMKGM010000034.1 GCA_946412245.1 uncultured Bacteroidales bacterium | reverse complement strand
TCGCGCTGTCAACCCATCCTTTGTTTTGAAGGTAATCCTGACCACGACGCATCAGCTCTTCGGTAGAGACCTTGACCCATTGATTGTACTGGTTTACGTTATAAGCATTAGCATCTAGCATCATAACTGATGCCAGCAGCATTATCAATATGGCATATAATTGCTTCTTAAACATTAGCGCAAAGTAAGGCAAGTAGTTTAAACTTATTGTCAGCAATAAGATGGATATCAGTATTATTCATTTTAAGCTAGCAAATTTAATAATAATATCCGAGAATGGCACATTCTTTTCAAAAAAATGCCATAATTGTGCAATAATTGTCTTTTGATGAAAGAGGCGAATTAGATTCAGATGTAAAAGCACAAGAATGGTTTTGAGGGGTGTGCCACAAAAACAAGGAGATTACCCCGAGGGCTGTGTTGTGGAGGGGATAGGTGTGTTCAATCACAGGCCGTGCGTGACGCGGTACTGATGGTAGAATTCGTCAAGTTCGTCAAAGTAGGCGAGTTGCATATTGTAGCACAGCACGAGCACAGCGATGAGTACAAGGGTGTATCCCACCATCCATCCGCGGAAGGAGTGCCGCCAGAGTCCGTCGCGTAGTTTGCAGCACACGAAAGTGGCGATGACGACAAACATGGGTTGGAAGGGCAGAATATAACGGCTGACGGTACCGCCCACCACATAGCAAACGCCCAAGTAGCACACGGCGGGTAGCAGCCCCCATGAGCCGATGCCGCGTCCCTTGCGCCACCCGATGAAGAGGTAGTAGTAGAGAACCATACCTCCCACCACATACCAGGCGATTCGCACGCGTGGTAGCCAACTGTCGATGGCCGGCTGATAGTCATAGAGCCACGGGAAAGGAATGATGTATTGCACGCCGGCGGTGACCGGCAGCATGAGTATTCGTTGCCAAATGGGGTAGGTGAAGTAGTTGCCAATAATGGCTCTGTAGGGCGACTGCGAGGGTGTGCGCATGGCAAACACGTCGCTCATTCTGCCGCTGCCTGTGGCGATGTTCATTTGCTGAAGCATTGTGTAACTTGAGCAATAGAAGCCAATGATGAAAGCCGCGATGCTGATGGCCAGCAACGTGGATCCGTAGCGCCACTGCCGGCGATTGCTCAGAATCATAATGATGATGCCGGCCGTGATGAAGTAGAGCATATTGCTGCGGTAGAAGGCAGTGATGAGCGCTCCGATGGTGAACGTGAGAATATCGCGCCACATCTTGCGGTCGGCTTGCGTTCTCGCCATTCTCGCCAGCGCATAACCCATGAGTCCTATGCCCAAATAGAGTCCGGCTTCCTTTTGCACCCTGATGCCTTGAGAAATGTAGAATCCCAGCAGGGTCGTCATAATCATAGCAATCATGGCAATGGTGCCGGGGCTGGACTTGACCTTGTCGCCTGCTACTCTTGCCGCGGTGGCTCCGGCGATGACGATTGAGAGTAGCGTCATCATGGCATTGAGCGCGATGGGCCACACTACACTCACGCCCAGTACTTTCCAGAGTATCAGAATGGTGACAGGGAGTCCGCGGAAAGTCATGGACGGTTCGGGGCATGAACCATCGTAGTGGTGCAATGCCCAGTGATAGTAACCCAAATCGTCCGATTTCAGGTTGGGGTCGACCAACGAGCGTCCGCTGCCCACGCTCCAATCCCAAAGGTTGCCAATGGCAAAGCCGATGACCATCATGCTGGCAATGAGTAGCACCCAGCTCCCCTTGCGACTCCAACAGTTGAGCCGTGCGAAAGCGAGGCGAGGCACGATATAGACCACAGTCATTGCAAGCAAAATGGCGACGGCATCGCTAAAGTCAAAGCAATGAGAGAGCACGGCAGCAAAGATGCCGAAACACAGCACCTCAACGAGCAGTTGCCATTTGCCGGCGCTGTGATTACCTATGTTGGTTATAGGTTGTGTCATTGTCGTGAAAAGTCGGTTAATGGTAGGCTTTTCGGGTGCAAATTTAATACATTTATTCCATTTGTATGAAAATTTTGGGTGTATTCAGTGTAATTGTGGGCAATATTTGTTATCTTTGCTTTTTAAAAGCGACTAAAGAAGTTGGCAATATAACCGATGAACGAATTTAAACCCATACAAATCAATGTTGATGAAGTGTTGCGCACACGCGCAGCGCGCCATTACAAATTCATTCCGCGCTGGGCTATCAGGAAGCTTGAGCGCACCATTCACCAAGATGAATTGAACCAGATATTGCGCAATATGGGAACCAAGACCGGTGTGGAGGCAGCCGATAGCGCGTTGCATGACTTGGAGGTGTCGACGACGCTCATCGGCACTGAAAACATCCCTGCCGAGGGCCGTTTCATCTTTGTGTCCAATCATCCGTTGGGCGGTCTTGACGGCATGGCGCTGATGTCGGCAGTAGGGCACAGGTATGGCGGAAACATCCGTTTCATCGTTAACGATTTGCTCATGGCCGTGAAGCCGTTGCGCCCCATACTGCTGCCCGTGAACAAGCACGGCCGTCAGGCTCGCGAGGTTGCTTCGCTCATTGAGCAGGAGTATCAGGGCGACGACCAAATGATAACTTTCCCGGCTGGTCTATGTTCTCGCATGGGCAAGAAGGGTGTGATTCATGACTTGGAGTGGAAGAAATTCATCGTCACTCAAGCTGTGAAATCAAAGCGCGACTTGATACCCATCTACTTCGACGCTCAAAACTCAAAGTTCTTCTATCGCATGGCCAAGTGGCGCAAGCGTTTGGGCATCAAGTTCAATTTTGAGATGATTTATTTGCCGGGCGAGATGTTTAAATGCAAAGGCTCAAACTTCAAGGTCTACTTTGGTCGTCCCATCCCGTGGACGAGCCTTGACGCGAGCCATGCCGTCGCCGAGGCACAACGAATTTGTGACATAACCTACGGGCTGAAACCCGTCGAGACTCAAAAATAATAACGGTATGCAGAAACCTATCATTGACCCCGTGAAGACCGAGCTCATAGAGCAGGAATTGACCGCAGAGCGATTGTTGCGCCGCACCAACAAGGCGAACAATGAAATCTATGTAGTCGATGCCCACAACTCGCCGTGGACCATGCGCGAAATAGGCCGGTTGCGTGAGATTTCATTCCGTGCCTCGGGCGGCGGTACCGGCAAGGAGTGCGACATTGATGAGTTTGACACCATGGAGTCACCGTGCCAACAACTGCTGGTGTGGAATCCGGAGACGCGCGAAATTATTGGGGCCTACCGTTTTCTGCTGGGAGAGAACATGACATTGAATGCCGATGGCACGCCCCACATAGCCATGGCGCACATGTTTCATTTCTCGCCGGAGTTCCTGACACGCTATCTGCCTAAGTCAATAGAGTTAGGTCGCTCGTTTGTGAGGCCGGAGTATCAGTCAACGCGTGTGGGTGTGAAGGCTATATTCGCGCTCGACAACCTGTGGGACGGACTGGGCGCGCTCACTGTGAAGTATCCGCAAATCAAGTATCTGTTTGGCAAGATGACGATGTATCCTACCTATCCATTGCCCTGCCGTGACTTGCTGCTGCGATTCTTGACCATCTATTTCCCCGACCCCGACCGCATCATTTGGCCGATAGAGCCGGTGACTGCCAAGACCGAGGCACAAGTGCTTGACAATTTCTATGATGGCAATGACTTCAAAAAGGACTACAATAAGCTCAACGCATTTGTGCGTGAGCACAACATCAACATCCCCCCGCTGGTGAACGCCTACATGAGTCTGTCGCCAACCATGCGCATGGTGGGCACCGCCGTGAATCACGAGTTTGGCGAGGTGGAAGAAACGGGCATCTTCTTCAAGATTGATGAAATTGCCGATCACAAGAAGAGTCGCCACATTGACACTTATAATCCTGATGAATACTAAAAACTGGAAAAGGAGCGAGATAGAATGATGAGAAGCATGAAAACACACTTATTGTTGATGGTATTGCTCACCCCGCTGTTGCTCATGGCGCAAGTGGACGTGGACTATGAAGCCGGTGTGACTGTCAACGCAAGTTCAGGGCAATTCGCACCTTATTATATAGCATCGAACCGCGGTGGCACCATCACGCAGTCAAAGTCGTTCATGGCACATGGTGCGTTATGGCATGAGTTGGATACCACGCGACGCTTCAGCTATGGTTTTGGAGCCGAGTTGTGGACCGGGTTTGCCTCAAGCGCGGAGTATGACCGCTACGACCCTGAAACGCAACACTTCAACCCCGTGTCGCGACATCCGTCGCGCGCTTGGGCACAGCAGATTTATGCTCAAGTGAAATACCGTGGCGTGCTGGCGACGCTGGGAGCGAAAGCACCGGAGTCAGTGTTGGTAGACAATCGGCTGTCGAGCGGTGACCTGATTATGAGCGGCAACGCACGTCCCCCCATAGGTTTTGAATTGGGATTTGTGAATTTTCAGAATTTCCCGTTCACCAAGGGATGGCTTCAAATACAAGGCAAGGTGGGGTACTACAAACCCGGCGACGGCAAGTGGATGGAGAACCACTACAACTACTATAATCACTTTGTGTCGGCCGGCTTGTGGCTACACTACAAGCAGTTCCAATTGCGTACAAAACCTTCGCAACCCGTGATGTTCAGCATCGGAGCACAGGCCGCGTGCCAGTTTGCCGGTAGCATGAGCACTTACTCTAACGGTGTGCTTGTGAGCACGATGAAGATGCCTGCCGATCTAAAGGCGTTTTTCCGCACCATCATAGCCGGTAGTGGCGGTAGCAATCCGGGCGACAAGTTTGTGGAGGGTAATCATCTGGGCAGTTGGGATATAGCCTTGCGCTATCGCTTGCCATCGGGTCACATGGTGCGCGGCTACCACCAGCGCATTTGGGAAGATGGTTCGGGCATTGGCATGCTTAATGGCTTCGACGGGTTGTGGGGCATAGAGTATCGTAGTCCACACAAAGGCATCATTAATGCTGCTGTGGTGGAGTATTTGGACTTGACGAATCAGAGCGGCCCCATCCACTGGGCACCGAAGGACTTTGAGGGCACGGCCATCACCAAGCAGGCCACGGGCAACGATGACTACTATAATAACTACACCTATAACGGCTACCAGATACGCGGCATGAGTGTAGGTTCGCCGTTTGTAAAGTCACCGCTATACAACACCGACGGTTATCTGCGTTACACTGACAACATGATGCGCGGTTTCCACATGGCGTTGACGGGCAACATCATCGCGCCGCTGGAATACAGGGCTATGCTCTCGTTCCGCAAGACGTGGGGCACACCCTTCTTGCCTCGTCCCAAACCACTGACCGGCACCTCCATCTTTGCCGAGGTGATTTATCGCCCAGTGGCTGTGCCGGGGCTTTCGCTCACGGCGCAAGTGGGAGTGGATCGCGGCACGCTCTACGGCAACAATTTCGGGGCATTGCTGTCCCTGACTTATCATGGTAATTTTACAATAGGAAGATGAAAAAAGGAAGATTCTTGAAATATATCGTTTTGGGATTTGTGGCAACTGTGCTGCTGAGTGCCTGCACGCACAATAATGGCGACATAGGCATCTGGTTCGGTACATGGCATGTGTCGAAGATTGCACGCGTGGTCGACGGCGAGCCCGTGCAGGGTTATGAGGGGCACCACTTCATGCAGTTCCAGAGTGGTGTGGTGCGCGTGGTGGCTACTGATAGCCTACATAATTTCGAGCAGTCATTCGGAATGTGGGATGACAAGTCTGAAGGCTTGCTCCATGTGTATTTTCCTGATGATGACCAGTTTGTCTGTACCATGCCGGGCATAGAGCGTGACAATGTGTTCACGATTGAGGAATCGGGTGCTGACCGTGTGATTCTGTCACATGCAGGCCGCCCTGATGAGACCGCTCTGCGCTACTGGCTCGTGAAACAGTATTGATGAGAAAACCGGGAAAGGTGAATCTTTTGGGAAATGTGGGAAATGTGGGAAATGTGGGAAAAAGTAGAATTTGTTGGTTGACATGGTGTGTCGTTGTAGGGTCGTCACAGGTAACGACCGTACAGGGCGGCGATGATGATTGTACCGCGTTCGTTGCGGTTTTGTGTACTTTCGTGCGATTAAAGAATATGGGAAGGATGTCAAAGATCGAGGGATGGGAAGGAGGTGAGGAAGGTTTTGCTTCGCTTCGCGAACCGCACACCGGCCTGGCGGCCGACTCTTGCTGCAAAACTTCCTCGAGCGCTTCGCGGTTCAATGAGCGTGGGTGTGTGGCAAAGATAAAGCAGAGGCGATGCGGATGCTATAGCAACCACACAGTTTAGTAGACGAGGGTATAAGATGCTGTCTCTTAGGAAAAATAAGAGACGTAAGTTCGGTTGTCAGTTATCCTATATCCGTTATCAGTTATCAGATTTTAGTTGGCTGGAGTGTAGATGAGCTGGTTGTTGCTCATGCGGTGCATGTACTGCTGGATGAGTGACTTGAGTTGTTGCTCCATGGCCTTCTGTTGAGGCACCTTGCCCACCATGTTCTGCTTGAGTAAGGGGTCGGTCTTGAAGCGATACATCGCCTTGACGCGCTCGCCGTCAAAGAGCATCATCCAGTTGCCCTTGAAGAACTGGTAGATTCCGTTGTTGTAGTTGAAAGCCCAAGTTTGTTCAGGTGGCGTGGATAGTAGGTCGCAACCAAAGGCGAGATAAGGCCGGTCATAGCCCACAATGTGCAGCAACGTGGGCATGATGTCGCTTTGCTGCGCGATGGCATCGGAGTTGAGACCCGGCGTGAGTGACCCGTCGGGAGCGAAGAAGATGATGGGAATGGAGTAGAGCCCCTGATCGGTCTTGTAAAAGTCGTGTGTGGTTTGATTAGTATGGTCGGCGACAATCACAAAAACGGTATTCTGATACCAGGGTTCGTGTTTGGCCTTGTCAAAGAAGCGTTGCAGCGCCATGTCAGTGTAGCGTATGCATTTGTGCATGGGATTCCCTCCCTCTTCCTTATAGATGTCGGCATATTGTTCGGGGACCTTGAACGGATTGTGCGACGAGGCGGTGAACACTGTGGCTACAAAAGGCTGCTTGAACGTGTTGATGCGCTGCTCCATGAATTGTAGGAAGGGTTCGTCCCAAATGGCCCAGGTGCCGTCAAAGTCCTTGTCGCCGTTGAAGTTGGGGTCGGCATTGAATTCGGTGCGCCCGTAGTATTCCTTATAACCTGTGGCGTGGGCGAAGGCATCGAATCCCATGGAACCATTTTGCGCGCCGTGGAAGAATGCGGTATGATAGCCCTTGCCGGCCAGCATCTTGGCGATGCCCGTCAGGTCGTTCATAGATGCCGGTGTGAGGATGAACGGCTCAATCATCATGGGGATGGACGAGAGGACGCTGGGCATTGCATCGATGCTCTTGCGTCCGTTGGCAAACGAGTACTCAAAGGTGAGCGAGTGATTGAGCAACGAGTCGGTGAAAGGCGTGTATCCCTTGTAGTTGGGGCCAATGTTTTTGTGGTTGAGCGCGCCTATATATTCTTTACCGAAACTCTCAATGATGATGATGACCACATTCTTGTTGTTGGGCGTGGCGGCAGAGTCGGGCAGATGAATGGGCGAGAATAGCGCCTGCATCTCATGCTCGTTAGTGAAATATTTGGGTTCGTTAAACACATTCTTGCCCAGCGTGCGCAGCATGGAGAACGGAGTGTTGAGCACAATTGCGGCCTCAATGGGGCGGTCGGCATATTTGCTGGCGTTGCTCACGGTGATGGGTCTGACCGCGGTAGTGAACCCGCCGCGCATGCCGCCTATCATCAGGCCCACCATCAGCAGCAGGCCGGCGAGGCACGCAAGGTCGTATTTGAGCCAATTCAACCTATGGCGGTTGAGCTTGGGCCTGACGTAGCATTTCCAAAGAATGAAAACGAGCACTGCAGCCGCAATGACGAGGTACCAGTGCCGTAGTGTCTCGGTGCCGAAGATTCCCAACAGGTTGTTCTCGTTCTTGAATTCAGAGAAGACCGCGCTGGTGGTGCGTCGTGACGTGTACTGGAAATAGACCGTATCGCACAGGTTCATCACGATGGCGATGGTATTGACAACAACGAATACCCACTTGCAAAGTTTCTGATACCAAGCAGTTTCCTTGAAGTGAAGCGGGAAGAGCATCATGACAATGTACAGCGAGAGGGTGTACATGATGGCAGAGGTGTCGAACAAGAAGCCGCCGCGAAGCAGTTGCCATAGGTGCCCGGCTGAAAGATTGTCGCTGAAGAAACTGTAGTTGACCAGCAGGAAGATGATGCGGCACGCAAAATAGACGAAATAGGCGAGAGCCAGGTTACACAAAAGGGCGAGCAACGGCGCCGCGATGGTCGAAGTGACGATGTGACGTATCTTAGAGAAGCAATCTTTCAGTGAGATCATGATATGAAATAGATTTTATCGGAACTATGGGGTTAATGCACGCAAACCATGAGGGTGAAGGCTATGTAGGAGAGCCACAGCACGGCCAATATCACCCATGACACGTAGGGGCGTTCATCGTAACAGCGGTGAGCCAGATAGCCCGATGCCAGGGCGTAGACGGGCATGGCGAGCATGAGAAATCGTTGTGTTGACGATTGCAGTTGGCTGGCGTTGACCATCAAGAGCGGCCAAAGCAGCACGGGTAGCAAAGAGATGAAAACTACGATTTTAAAGCCGTGCGGAGAGAGTTTGTTGAAGTCGTCGAGAAGTTTCATAGCCTTGTGCGTGTTCAGTGGTTAAAAGAAAGCATATCGTCAATGATGTCGCGGTTGTTGCTCAAGCGGGGAATTTTGCGCTGTCCGCCCAGTTTTCCTGTGGAGCCGAGCCATCGGTCAAAGAGTCCTGTGGCGGCGATGGTGAGGGTAGGCGGGTCAAGGAAGATGCTTCCGGCTCGCTTGGCGGCATAGTCGCTGTTCACTTGCTGCAGTTGCTCGTCGAGAATGCGCATGAAAGCGTCGGGGTCGGCCGGCGGAGCGGCAAATTCAATGAGCCACTGGTGGCATCCGTGGTTGCTGTCGCCGGCATAGACGGGCGCGGCGGTGTAGTTGAGCACCTGAGCTCCGGTAGCGGCCGATGCTGCCGTGATGGCGTCGTCGGCATTGTGGACCATGAGTTCTTCGCCAAAGGCATTGATGAAACTCTTGGTGCGACCGGCAATTTTGATTTTGACGGGATGCGTCTGCTCAATGGTGACCGTGTCGCCAATGCGGTAGCGCCACAGACCGTTGCAAGCCGTAATGACCAGTTCGTAGGTCTTTCCCGCCTCAATTTCCCAAACGGGCAACACATCGGGCGTTTCGCTAAGTGTTTCGCTGAGCGGTATAAACTCGTAGAAGATGCCCACATCGAGCAGCAGGAGCATGGCGGTGGAGTCCCAGTCGCTCTGCACGGCAAAGAAGCCTTCGCTGGCGTTGTAGGTGTCCTGGAAGTGCATCTTGCTCATGTCGCAAATCTTCTCATATTGCTCGCGATAAGGCGCAAAGGCGATACCCCCGTGGAAGAATACTTCCAGATTGGGCCACACCTCGTGAATGCAACCGGCTCCCTTGCGCTTGAGCACCTCCTTGAGCACTGTGAGGAACCATGAGGGAACGCCTGAGAGGTTGGTGACATTTTGGTCCATACTGGCCTCAACGATGGCGGGCAGCTTCTCGCTCCAGTCTTCCATGAGTGCGATGCGCTTGCCGGGCACTCTGAAGAGATTTACCAGCGGGTTGATGTTGTTGATGAGGGTAGCCGACAGGTCGCCCACGCGGGTGCCGGGTTTGAGCCTCAGTTCATTGGCGAAACTGCCGCCTAAAATCAGCCCTTTACCCGAGAAAATGCGACTCTCGGGGTTGAGGTTGAGATAGTGAGAAACCACATCGCTGGCGCCTTGATAGTGGTTCTTGCGCAGCGATGTGGTGGTAATGGGAATGTACTTGCTCTTGCCGTCGCTTGTGCCTGAAGACTGTGCGAAGTGAAAGGTGCGTCCGGGCCACAGCACATCTTTCTCGCCGTTCACCATGCGCATGATTTGCGGACGGAGGTCCTCGTAGCGATACAGCGGTACGGTCGTGGCAAACTGCTTGTAGGTGCGCACGCGCGAGAAATTGTACTTTCGTCCAATCTCAGTGAGGGCAGCGCGCTCAATGAGTTTCACCAGTTCGCCTTGCTGAATGCTGTCGGCATAGTCTTTGTAACGCAACTGTGTGTGCAGTCGGTCAATGAAGTGCTTGCGGGCAAGAGGTGTAAAGTTCATCATCTCTCAATAGGTTTTTGAGTTTAGGGTGAGGCGAGTCACCAACAGCCCCACCTCTCCCTTTTCAAGGCAAAATGTTTATTTAATGACCTTTGTAGTGGCGTTAGTGCCGTCGGTGTAGGTGGTGACTACCACATTCACGCCGTCAAAGGGCTTAGCGCCTTCAACACCGGCCAGGTTGTAGTACTTCACGCCGGCAACCTGTTTGCTGGTGTTCACGTCGTTCACACTTACAACTGCCTTGGCGGGTATGAAGATGACCTCGCCCAGCGATGGGTCGTCGTTTTGGTGGAACACAACCTGCTCGATGTGTTCTTCATCCTGCACCTCCACATTCCAGGTGTTGCCCTGGGCATAGACGGTGTTGGCAGAGTTGTTATACAGGTCATAGAGTTGGCCTTCGCAGCCGTTGTTGATAAACACATTGTTGCCCGGGCGCGATTCGCCGGCCTTCGCCTCACTCACCTTGCCCAAGTTAATGTCCTTGCCGCCAATGATTGTAACACCCCAAAAGTGACCTTCAATGTGGTTGTCAACAATCAAGACAATGGCGTTGCCATTGTTGTCGGTGACGTTGATGCCGCTGCCGCCTTGCATGGGATTGCTCTCGAAGTTGTTGTTCAGCAGGTAGTTGCCCTCAATGAGCACCTCCATGCCGCCAGTGGCGGTGATGCCATAACGGTTGTTCTCCACATGGTTGTTGCGAATTTCAACAATCTCGTTCGAAGCACCGCCCAGCAGGTTGCTCACAGCGATGCCGCCGGCAAGCGTCACCTCGCCAATGCCTATCACGTTGTTGTTCTCGATAATCATCTTGTGATTGCCACCTGCCGACATGTTTATCTGCGGACGGTTGCGCTTTTGTGTCGAGTTCTTGTCAAACTCGTTGTTGCGGATGACGATGCCCACGGGGGTGTTGGAGCCGTTGGCAATCGCGCTCACCTGACTGGCTCTGAACACGCAGTTCTCCACCACATTGCCGTCGCACTGGGCGCAGAAGTTGAGTGCCGCGCCGCCGGCGTTCTTGGTGTTGTACTTGTCGAAGGTGCAGTTGTTCATCGTCAACGAACCGGTGCCTGCCGAACTGCCGTAGGACAGACCCACATATTCAAACAGTACATTCTTGACCACTGCACTCGAGTTGTCACCGTGCACAAAGAAACCTTTGGCCGATGCCACTGCGTCGTCGGTGGCTGTGAAAGTGGCATTGTCCTCGGGAGCGAAGTCAATGTCGCCCAGCACCTCAATCTGCATGCCGTCGCCAAATTTCACCACCTCGTTGTTGAGCACTTGCAAGGTGTTGCCTTCAGCAATCTGTATTTTGCTCTTCAGGCGCAGCACTTGTCCGTTGTCAAATTTCAAGGTGTCCTTGTTGCCCATTTCGCTGTTGGGTGCAATCACCCAAGCGCCATCGACCTGGCTCACACCACAGTTTTCAAATTCTGCAAGGTCTTGGAATGTATACACACGAGCCTGCATGCTCCAAGCGGCAAGCGCGGCAAGAGTCAGTGTATAAATGTTCTTCATAAGTTTTAAAGTAAAGTTGTTAAAAGAATCTGTTATCGTTGACAAAGGTAGTGATTTCTCCAGTCATAAGCAAATGCCTGACTGCGCAAAATGTGTTCCCGGTTATGCTTTTTTTAGCGATGAAATGCATAAAAAGTTGCTGAAATTGTAATAAAATTGTAACTTTGTGCTATTATAAACCCTAATCCCACCTGTGAAAGATGGACTATTCGATTCTTGATTTTCTTGCGTTGCTGGGCTCAGTGTGCTTATTCCTCTACGGAATGAAGGTGATGAGTGAAGGCCTACAGAAAGCGGCGGGCGATCGTCTTCGCTCCATTTTGTCGGCCATGACCCGCAACCGTGTCACCGGATTGATGACCGGTATGCTCATCACGATGCTCATTCAGAGTTCGAGTGCGTCGACTGTGATGGTCGTGAGTTTTGTGAATGCGGGCTTAATGTCGCTTGAGCAGTCAATGGCGGTGATACTGGGCGCCAACATGGGTAGCACATTCACCTCGTGGATTGTGTCGATATTTGGCTTTAAAGTCAATATGTCGCTGATATGCCTGCCGTTACTGGCCGTGGGTGTGCCGATGCTCTTTTTCAAGCGCAGCAGCACCAAGTCAATAGGCGAGTTCGTGATAGGATTTGTGTTCCTGTTCATGGGGCTGGCGGCCATTAGCCAAAATGTACCCGACTTGAGCAAGAGTCCGGAGATATTTGAGTCGCTGCAGTACTACACGAGCATGGGATTCTGGTCCCTGCTCATCTTCTTCGCGGTGGGTGTGATCGTTACGATGGTCATTCAGTCGAGTGCGGCCACGTTTGCCATCGTGATAATCATGGGCACAAAGGGTTGGATTCCGTTTGACATGGCTTGCGCGATTGTGCTGGGCAGCAATGTTGGAACGACCATCACCCCGCTACTGGCATCGCTAGGCGGAAACACGGCGGCCAAGAAGGCGGCTATGGGGCACTTGGTGTATAATTTGATTAGTGCCGCATGGATGCTGGTGGTCTTCTTCCCGTTTGTGAAGATGATAGTGTGGCTCACACGCGATGTGCTGAACGCCGGCGATCCCACCGCACTGTATCAAGCGGTTCAGAGCGGTGTCACCGACCCCGCGCAGTTGAAGTCGATGATGTTCTCAATGTCGTTTGGCGCAACGATTTATCACACGGTCTACAATGTGTTCAGCCTGTTGCTGGTCATCGGCTTTGTTAAGCAGTTGGTGAACATCGTCAACAAGATAGTGAAGACCAAGAAAAAAGACGAGGAGAGTTTCCAATTGCGCTACATTTCGCGCGGTCTGCTCAGTGCGTCGGAGTTGAACATTGAGTTGGCTCAACGCGAGACGGCGGTCTATGCCGAGCGGGTAGAGCGTATGCTGGGCATGGTGAAGACATTGCTGCACACCAAGACGGGTACCGAGGAATTTAACAAATTGTACACCCGCATAGGCAAGTACGAGGACATCAGCGACCGCATGGAGATAGAGATAGGAAACTACCTGAACAAGGTGATTGACGGCCGCTTGAGTTATGATGCCAAGATGCGCGTGAGCATGCTGCTGAGCATCGTGAGCGAGATTGAGAGCATAGCCGACAGTTGCAACAACATAGCGCGCTCGCTGGTGCGCAAAGAGGAGGCGCATGCCCACTTCAGCGAATATAACTATCAAAACATCGACACGATACTGAAATATGTGAGCGAGGCGATGACCAACATGATTTCGGTGCTGTGCGACATTGACGAGGTGACGCGTGACGACCTAATGCGCAACTACAACAAGGAGCGCGAGATCAATAACTTCCGCAATCAGTGCCGCATTGAGAATATTGAGAACATCAACCAAAAGAAGTATGCCTACCAGGCCGGCATCTTCTACATGGACATCATTTGCGAGGCCGAGAAACTGGGCGACTACATTATTAATGTAATTGACAGTGTGGACACGCAATTACGCCGGCATCATCATGACCTTGAAGACGGGGCGGTGCATAACGGTGAATTAGAGACGGTATAAAACTTTCATTACACACTTAAACTACAATCTTATGGCAACATTAGCCCCTTATTTGGAACCGGGACGCTTAGAAGCCGGATGTGACGAGGCCGGACGTGGTCCGCTCGCAGGGCCGGTAACAGCCGCTGCGGTGATATTACCGCCCGACTTCAGTAACGACCTCATTAATGACAGCAAGCAACTCACAGAGCGCAAGCGTGAGTTGCTGCGCCCCGTCATTGAGCATCATGCTCTAGCCTGGGCAGTGGCCATGGTGTGGCCTGAAGAAATAGACCGCATCAACATTCTGAACGCATCGATACTCGCTATGCACAGAGCACTCGACGCGCTGACCGTGAAGCCAGAGTATATTCTGGTTGACGGCAACCGCTTCAAGCCCTGGCAAGATGTCCCTTACACCACCATTGTGAAAGGTGACGGCAAAATGCTGAGCATAGCCGCCGCGTCCATTCTTGCCAAAACCCACCGCGACGAGTACATGATGCGCATAGCCCAGGATTTCCCGCAGTATGGCTGGCAGCACAACAAGGGCTATCCCACTAAGGACCATTATGCCGCCATTGAGCAGTATGGCATCACCCCCTATCATCGCAAGTCGTTTGCTCTGGAGCACCGTCAGTTGAGCTTGTTTTAAGCGTATGGAAAACGTTGAGCATATCATCATTGACAATACCTTGAAGAGCATTGCCGAGGCGGCCAATGCTGACCGCGAGACACAGGAGATAGCAAACATGGCAAAATAATAAAAAGAGGGCTATGAGGAAACGTCGTGCGGGTACGCCCGACGAGGTAGGCGACCTGGCTGAGTTCCTCATGTCCTCGCGAGGCCGCTTCATTAGCGGTGCCGACTTGCTCATCGACGGCGGCTGCACGGCCGGCTACTGGTATGGCGACTTACAGTATCTCAAGGCTACGCATTGAGGGAAGGAACTGATCGTTTGTGGAAAAAGTGAAAAATATGATGTTATTTGTAAAACAAACGCCTCGCAGTTTGGTTGTAACTTTGCAATGTAAATCAAATATCAAGAACTAAATGAAAGCAGAAGCAATTATTGTTGATCCCCGCAAGACCTCTCCTGAGGAGTTGGAGCGAGCCATGAGAGATGTTAAACTCGTGTTTAAGATAAACCACACCGTGCCTTATACCGATGAATATAACAATCTGGTGAAAGAACTCTTTGGAGACAATATAGGTGACGGCTCCATGGTGATGCCTCCGCTCAAGGGAGTGTGTTTCGATAGGGTGAAAATTGGCAAAAATGTGATGATTATGTCTGACTGCCTGATGATGTCGCGAGGCGACATTACCATTGAGGATGATGCCATGATAGCCGCCAATGTGCAACTCATCAGCAACAATCACGACTTGCATGACCGCCAATTGCTCACTTGCAAGCCCGTGCACATCGGCAAGCATGTGTGGATAGGTGCCGGCGCCACCATTCTACCCGGAGTGACAGTAGGTGAGAATGCTGTGGTTGCAGCAGGTGCCGTTGTCACCAAGGATGTCGCCCCCAACACCATCGTAGGCGGTAATCCTGCCAAGTTTATTAAGAATGTAGAATAATTTTTCATCTGAAAAAACGATATTGCTCGGTAGCAAGTTGAAAATGGCTGCGTTGACGCGGTTTGCACATTCAGTGACGATGTGACTTGCTATTCAGAAAAATGTGTGTAACTTTGCGAGAGAAAAAGCAAAGTTACACAACGCATGAATCGCAAAACCCTACCCAAAAGCCACCGCTTGTGCAGCACCAAGGCTGTTGAGCACTTGTTCAGCAAGGGACAGAGTGCCATTGCCTATCCGTTGCGCGCGGTGTACTGTTTCCGAGAAGATTCAAGGACAGAGGTTCCTGCACGCTTCATGCTCACGGTGCCCAAGAAGAAACAACGTCATGCTGTGGACCGCGTGCTGTTGCGTCGACGCATGCGTGAGGCTTACAGGCTGAACCGCGACATCCTGTTCACGTCGCTTGCCGACAGCCACCTGCAGTGCGATATGGCATTTATCTATTTGTCAACGCATAAGAGTGATTATGCAACCATCGAGGCAAGTATGAAACAACTGCTTGACAAGATTTCAAAAGATGCCTCTCAGCCATGAACCGCTTGTTGAACATCCTCAAAGCTGGCCTGAAGGCGGTGCTCACCGCACTGGGTTGGTTGCTGATGTTGCCCATCAAGTTCTATCAGCGTTGCATCTCTCCGTTCACGCCGCCCATGTGCCGTTTTACCCCCACTTGCAGTAATTATGCAATTGAGGCTATCAAGAAACATGGTCCGTTCAAGGGCACTTGGCTGGCGGTGAAACGCATTCTGCGCTGTCACCCATGGGGCGGTAGCGGCTATGACCCGGTTCCATGATGATTATTGACGCACATACCCATAACCCTCAAGCGCAAGACGCGCTTATCGCCTGCGACCCCATGGAGTTCAACCCTCATGAGGGGCGACTGTATAGCGTGGGCATTCATCCGTGGAAAACCGCCGATGTGATGGCCGACCGGTTGCAGGCCCTCGCTGCCGTTGCCCGGCATGAACAAGTGGTTGCCATAGGCGAAACGGGCCTTGACGCCTTGCGAGGCGCACCGTTCAATGTTCAGTGGGATATATTCAACCGCCACATAGAACTGGCCGAGGCACTGGGCAAGACGCTCATCGTTCACATGGTGCGCACGTCGCAGCAGGTGCTGAAGGCTTGGCGTGAATCGGGCCGTGCGGTGGCGTGGGTGATTCATGGCATGCGCGGCAAACCTCAAGTGGCCCGACCATTGCTTGATGCCGGGTTCTATCTCTCGTTTGGGCCTCGTTTTAACCCTGATACAGCGGCTATTACGCCCCTGGAACAAATGCTGATTGAGACCGACGACAGTGGCGCCGTCATTGACGATGTGGCTAGTGCCGTCGCCAAGGCGCGTAGCACATCAGTCGGGAACATTCTCGACATAGCCACAGCCAATGCCACTCGGCTGTTTCTCGGCACCGAGTAATATCTGTAAACAAGTTGATTAACCCCAATTAGGCCTCATGACCGATTGGGGTTAGAGATTATTTCGTCTGTTTGATGAGCCAGGTTGCCATGTCGGCAAGCACCTGGGGAGCCATTGTCTCGGTTATTCTTCCGTAGGCCATGCTCATGGCGCGACTGTCGCAAGTCTGGAACAGGTGATTGAGTCGCTCATATTGCTTCACCTCGGCCCGCTTCACATATTTCTTGATGGCGGCAAGATTTTCAGTTGCAGCCACTTGTGAATCCCAGGCCCCATTCAGTGCCAGCATAGGGCACTTGATTTTCTTCAGATAGGGAGTCGGGTCCATTTTAATCATGGCCACGTAGCCGGGCGAGGAGAGAATTGGAATCTGGCTGCTGAACTGCGGATTATTGCCCAGCATGGCTTGCAACTGCGTGCGCAGCGAGGCATTGTCCTTGCTCTCGTCGATGGTGGTAAACAGTTGTGTCAACATTTCTTTTGCCTCAGCCGTGGGAGTGATGCCTTGCGTTTCCATAATCATCAGGTTTTGGGCAATCATCAAGTCCTTGCCTTTCAGAGCCGGACCGGCGAGTGACACAATGAATGACACCTCGTCGGGATGCTCTGCCGCATTGATCATAGCAATCAGTCCGCCCTCGCTGTGGCCTATGATGCCCACCTTTGAGGCATCGATGTCGGCACGGTTGCGCAGGTAGCGTACTGCCTCCATGGCATCTTGTGCAAGGTCAAGGGTGGTCTCATAGCCGGTCGCAACACTTGAGCGCCCCACGCCGCGGTCATCGTAGCGCAGCACGGCTATGCCCCGGCGAGTGAGATAGTCGGCAATGAGTAGGAAGGGCTTGTGTCCCATGATGGTTTCGTTACGGTCTTGAGGCCCGCTACCTGTCACCAGCACCACAGCGGGATGCTTCGTGCCCTCAGAAGGCAGCGTGAGTGTGCCGGCAAGGGTCACCTTACCGTTGTTAAAAGTCACTTCCTCTTGGCCGTAGGGGAATGGCGGTTGCGGTTCCTGAGGCCGTTCGTTGCCCTTGTCTTTAGCCTCTAAGCGGCTCAATTCCAGAGGGATTAAATTCCCGTTTTGAGCGAAGGTGCCGATAATAGTCTGCTTGGCAGCATCGTAGCGGCCATTGTACTTGATGACACCGTTGCCCACCTCAATGAGTAGTTCATCATCCTTTGCCTCAACCTTGCTGCAAGGAATTCCCTTTGTGTCTTGGTCGGGAGAGTCCATCGTGGCACTGTAGGTGCCATCGCTATTCTTCTCGATGTTGAACACCAGGCGCAGTTCCACGCCCACATTCAAGGTGCCGCCCCACGACCCCTTGAAGTTCACTTGTGCGTCAACGCCCAGCAGAGTCAGAAGCGCCGTTAGGAAAAATACCGCTCTTTTCATTGCTATGAAGTTGATAAGTTAAATCTAAATAATGTCGCAACCGGAATTCTAAAACCGAATTGTGCTACAGTTTCAGGTCTTCTTCATTCTTGGGTGCGGGTGGGTAGTCGAGCGTGTAGTGCAAGCCACGGCTCTCTTTGCGCTCTTTGGCCTGACGCATAATCAGATAGCCCACGTTGATGATGTTACGCAACTCGCAAATGCGGCGCGACACCTTGCTCTCCTTGAACAGTTTCTCAGTCTCCTGATACAGGATGTCGAGACGGTTCCATGCACGATCCAAACGCAGGTTGCTACGTACGATGCCCACGTAGGAGCTCATGATTTCGTTCACTTCCTTCTCGCTCTGACTGATGAGCACCATTTCCTCGGGGTGCTGCGTGCCCTCGTCGTTCCACTCAGGAATGTCGTCGCGGAAGTCGAAGTGCTTAATACATTCCTTGGCATGCTGTGCAGCCGCTTCGGCATACACTACCGCCTCGATGAGCGAGTTGCTGGCAAGTCGGTTGCCGCCGTGCAGACCGGTGCATGAGCACTCGCCCACGGCAAAGAGTCGCTTGATTGACGAGCGCGCTTTCAGGTCTACCTTGATGCCGCCGCACAGGTAGTGTGCCGCTGGCACTACGGGAATGTAGTCCTTAGTGATGTCGATGCCCAGTTCCAGGCAGTGCTTGTAGATATTGGGGAAGTGGTGTTTGGTCTCTTCGGGGTCTTTATGTGTCACGTCCAGGAACACGTGGTCCTCGCCTCGCAGCTTCATCTCGCTGTCGATGGCGCGGGCCACCACATCGCGCGGAGCGAGCGACAGACGCGGGTCATACTTCTGCATAAACTCCTCTCCGGCAAGGTTGCGCAGCACGGCGCCATAGCCGCGCATGGCCTCGGTGATGAGGAAAGCGGGACGGTCGCCGGGATGATACAGCGCGGTGGGGTGGAACTGGATAAATTCCATATCCTTCACGGTGCCTTTGGCACGATACACCATAGCGATGCCGTCGCCGGTAGCAATGAGCGGGTTGGTGGTGGTTTGATAGACTGATCCCACACCGCCGGTAGCCATGAGGGTGACGCGCGACAGGAAGGTGTTCACCTTGCCGGTCTCCTGATTGAGCACGTAGGCTCCAAAGCATTCTATGCCCGAGGTGCGACGTGTCACAATCTTGCCCAAATGGTGCTGGGTGAGAATCTCAACGGCAAAGTGATTGTCGAAGATGTCGATATTCTTGTGGGCTCGAACAGCCTCTATGAGCGAGGTCTGAATCTCATGCCCCGTGTTGTCGGCATGGTGCAAGATGCGGAACTCGGAGTGTCCGCCCTCGCGATGCAGGTCGAAGTCGCCCTTCTCGTTCTTGTCAAAGTCTACGCCCCAGTTAATCAGGGCACGAATTTGCTCGGGTGCCTGCGTGACTACTTGCTTCACGGCCTCGGGGTCACTCAGCCAGTCACCCGCCACCATAGTGTCGTGTATGTGTTTCTCAAAGTTGTCTACTTCAAGGTTGGTCACCGATGCTACGCCGCCTTGCGCCAAGTCGGTGTTGGCCTCCTCGAGGGAACTCTTGCAGATGAGAGCGACTGAACCGGTTTCAGCCACTTTCAGCGCGAAACTCATGCCGGCAACGCCTGAGCCGATGATGAGATAGTCATATTTAAAAACCATAATATATTATCGTTAAATGTTTGATGTTCAGTTTTGTTTGGGCTCGGGAACCGGAGCCTTCGCAGGTTCTGTCGCCGCGGGTCTTGGCGGAACAGCGGGTTTGTTGCCGTTGTTACCTTGCTGAGTGGTTGTATTTTCGGGAGCGGTGGCCTGCTCGGGGTTGGTGGGAGTCGTCGGCGCCGGTTCCTCAACCGGTTGTGGGTAGTTGAGGTCGAGCGAGTCGTCGGCATATTCCTCGTAGTAGTAGAGTGTACTGTCTTCGAAGTCATATTCCTCAAGAGCGGGCAGGTTGTCGCAATTGTACTCAGTCTCGCTGATGCCCACATTGCGGAAACGTGCCTCGACCAAAGGACGCAGTTGCGGATCGTTCCACACCTTTTCAAAGAAGGCTCCGCACACGGGCAATGCCGTGCGGCTGCCTTGACCCAATTTACCGGTGCGGAAGTGAATGCTACGGTATTCGCCGCCCACCCACACGCCGGTTACAAGCCGTGGTGTCACGCCTACAAACCAGGCATCGCTATGATTGTTACTGGTGCCGGTCTTGCCGCCAAAGTCGGTGCGTCCACCACTATAGGCCGACGAATAGCGTCCCACAAAGCGGTTTAGACTCATGGAAGTGCCGCCGGGGTCGGTCGTGCCGGCTATGAGCATGCGTTGCATCAAGTAGGCACTGCGTGCCGTGATGGCTTGGTGTTTCTCGGCATACTCGCGATAATTGTAAATCTCTGTTTCAGAGCCGTCGGGCTCCTGACGCACGATGCGGGTCACCATCACCGGTGGGCGTTGCCATCCTCCGTCGGCCACGGTGGCATAGGCATTAACGAGTTCCAGCAGGTTCACGTCCATGGCACCCAAGCACAGTGAGGGCTTGGCTTCCTTGGCCATATCGGGGCGCAGAGGCGACTTGATGCCCATTTCATAGGCAGTGGTCTCCACGCGATTCATGCCCACGGCGGGGTCGGTACCCACTTGCACCGAAACGCTGTTGATGCTCTGCACGAAGGCTTGGCGCAGCGTCATGTTGGCATTCGTGAAGCGGCCATTTGCATTATGGGGCGCGTAGGTCTCCATCTCACGTTTCTGCTCGTTATAGACCTGCATGCTCACATACTGGTCCTTGTAGCGGGTGCAGGGGTTCATGCCGGCCTCCATGGCGGCTGTGTAGACAAAGAGTTTGAACGTAGATCCGGGTTGCCTCATAGACTTCACCTTGTCATATTTCCAGGTGTTGAAGTCTATGTCGCCCACCCACGCCTTGATGAAGCCGGTGTGTGGGTCCATGGCCACCAAGCCGGTGTGCATGAACTTGAGGGCATAGCGAATGGAGTCCATGGAACTCATCTCGGCTTCCTTGTAACCGCCCACAATTTTTCCGGTCTTGGGGTCGCGCTGATACTCAAACAACTGCATCTTGTGCGGCTGGTTCATGTGATAGATGACCGAGTCGTTGTTGTTGGGGAATCGGGCCTCAAGTTGCTTGTAGACCTCGCTGCGCGATGCCACGTCTTCCAGGAAGTTGGGAATGATTTGGAAGTGCTCGTCAATCCAAAAGTCCTGATTGCCCCAGTGATGGTTGAACGACTGCTGAATCTGATACATCTGCTCCATGACTGCCTCCTCGGCATGCTGTTGCATGCGGGAGTCGAGCGTAGTATAGATTTTCAGTCCGTCGGTTTCAAAGTCCACGCCGTTGGCCTCGCACCAGTCGCGCATCTCCTCTTTAACCGCTTCCTTGAAGTAGAGCGCCTTGCCGTTGTCGGGGCGTTCAATGTTGAACTTCAATTCAATAGGAATCTGTGAGATGGAGTCAAATTGCGCCTTGGTGAGGTGATTGTGGGTGTACATATTTTGTAGCACCACGTTGCGGCGTTTCAGGCTGTTCTTGGGATTCTGTTTGGGGTTGTAGGCCGAGGTAGCCTTGAGCAGACCCACCAGCACTGCACATTGCTCCACATTGAGGCTGTCGGGCGATGTGTTGAAATAGGTGCGAGCGGCGGTCTTGATACCGAAGGAGTTGTTACCGAAGTCGACCGTGTTGGCATACATGGTCAGAATCTCCTTCTTATCATAGAATAGCTCAATCTCCGTGGCCAGAATCCACTCCTTGGTTTTCGAGATGAGTATGCCCAGCCCGGGAATCTTGCCGAGCAATCCGGTGGAGTACTTAGTGCGCACCTTGAACATGTTCTTCACCAACTGCTGCGTGATGGTGCTCGCTCCACGCGACTTGCCGTGCATCAAATTGTCTTTCACAGCTGCCAGCACACCGCCATAGTCAATGCCGTGGTGGGAGTAGAAGCGCTCGTCCTCGGTGTCGATGAGTGCATCGAAGAAGACAGGAGCTATCTCCTCATACTTCACAGGGGTTCGGTTCTCGCTGTAGTACTTACCCAGCAGTTCGCCGTCGGCACTATAAATATAGGAGGCGTTGTTGGTCTTCGGATGCATGATTTCGCCAATGGAAGGCGACTTGCCGAACAACCAAAGGAAATTAATGCTCACCGCAATGACGAACAACAGCACGCAGACCACGAAAGTGCCTAAGGCTGACAGCATCTTGATGTACCAGGGACGCCCTTTGAAGATGCCTTTATACCATTGCCAGAAGTTGTGATTCCAGCGTTTGAGCCGACTCCACATGCGTGAAATCCAGCCCGGATTCT
Organism: uncultured Bacteroidales bacterium; assembly: GCA_946412245.1. Lineage (GTDB taxonomy): Bacteria > Bacteroidota > Bacteroidia > Bacteroidales > Muribaculaceae > Sodaliphilus. Next base: position 11,846 of record CAMKGM010000034.1, on the reverse strand, counting down.
TTTTTACCATCGTTTGAAAGGTTGGTTAACCTTTGCAAAAGTAATCAATAACTTGTGTTTATCGCACTTTTTTAGGGTTAAAATGCGATAAATTCACTTTTTTTCAAAGATGAAAGGCGTTTTTGAGCTTTTCGACGTAGTCAAGTTTCTCCCAAGTGAAGAGCTCCACCTGCATGGTGCGTTCGCCTTCGTACTTGGAGCTGAAGTGCTTTGTGACCACCTTGGGGGTGCGTCCCATGTGTCCGTAGGCTGCGGTTTCTTCGTAGATGGGCATGCGCAGTTTGAGCCGTTCTTCAATGGCGTGGGGGCGCATGTTGAAGATGCCTTGCAGCACTTGAGCAATTTCACTGTCGGTCATGTCTACATGACTTGTACCATAGGTATTTACATAGAAGCTCACAGGGTCGGCCTTGCCAATGGCATAGGAGATTTGCACAAGCATTTCGTCGGCAATGCCGGCTGCGACAGCATTCTTGGCGATGTGACGTGCGGCGTAGGCTGCGCTGCGGTCCACCTTGCTGGGGTCTTTGCCGGAGAAGGCGCCGCCACCGTGCGCTCCGCGTCCGCCGTAAGTATCAACAATGATTTTGCGTCCGGTGAGTCCGGTGTCGCCGTGAGGTCCACCTATGACGAACTTGCCCGTGGGGTTTACATAGAGTTTGAGATTCTCGTCGAACAAGGCTTGCTCCTCTTCTTTCACCCTGCGCAACACGCGAGGCAGTAGAATGGTCTTGATGTCGTTCTCGATGCGGTTAAGCATTGCCTTGTCGGCGCGTTCTTGTGCCTCGGGAGTATTATCCTCGGGCTTCTCAAACTCGTCGTGCTGGGTGCTGATTACAATGGTGTGAATACGCACGGGCTTGTGAGTCTCGCCATCGTACTCCACCGTCACCTGACTCTTGGCATCGGGACGCAGGTAGGGCAGCAGTTTGCCCTTGCGCAACTCGGCGAGTTCGCGCATGAGCAAGTGCGACAAACTAAGAGACAGCGGCATCAAGTCGGGCGTTTCGTTGCACGCGTAGCCAAACATCATGCCTTGGTCGCCGGCTCCTTGATCCTCGTGGCTGGTGCGCTCCACACCGCGATTAATGTCGGGCGACTGCTCATGCAGGGCAGAGAGCACTCCGCAAGCGTCGGCATCAAACTTGTATTCACTCTTGGTGTAGCCTATCTTCGAAATCACCTGACGGGTCACGTCCATCAAGTCAATGTAGGCATTCGATTTCACTTCACCGGCTACAATCACTTGGCCGGTAGTCACCATGGTTTCACAGGCTACCTTCGACTGTGGGTCAAAGGCGAGGAACTGGTCCAAAATCGCATCGCTGATTTGGTCTGCCACCTTGTCGGGGTGTCCCTCCGAAACCGATTCGGATGTAAAAAAATAATTCTTTTTTTCCATAAAGCATTAAAAATTAATTATTAATAATTTATGAAAAAATTTTTCCGCTCTTTGTCATCTGCATTGAAAAAGAACGCTAATTGTGCTGTGAAAGGTTGAGGGAAGTCTTCGCAGTTTTAGCATTTTTTCAAGTGGTTGCAAGCAGCCAAATTTTTCCACCGTGTTAATATTTCAGGCTGCAAAGGTAAGCACTTTTTTGTAATAGGCAAGCCTTAACCTACCTTTTTTTTGAAAACCAGTGTTTCGTTAGTGTTTTGCGATGGTTCTAACCGATAACTATTCAGCGAATCTAACTGCTTTATGGGTTAAAAAAATATAAAAAAACAAATTACGGAAAAATTTCTTTAATTAAATTATGCTATCGCAAAATAAATGACTAATTTTGTAGCCTAAAACTTGAGATATAACTAAATCAATAAATAACTTAAACTCTTTAAGAAAATGGCAAGGTTTAACAAAAAAGACTTAGAAACAAAGTATGGTATTACGGGTACTACCGAGGTTCTCTACAATCCTTCCTATGAAGTGTTGTTCAATGAGGAGACGAAACCCGGACTCAAGGGATTTGATGTGGGTCAAGAGACCGAACTGGGTGCCATCAATGTGATGACCGGCGTGTTCACCGGCCGCTCGCCTAAAGATAAATTCATCGTCATGGACGAGAACTCTCGCGACACCGTGTGGTGGACCACCCCTGAATACAAGAACGATAACAAGCCTGCTTCGCAAGAGACTTGGGCAGCCGTGAAGGAACTCGCCAAGAAAGAGTTGTCGAACAAGAAACTCTATGTGGTCGACGGATTCTGCGGTACACACAAGGACACTCGCATGAAAGTGCGCTTCATCATGGAAGTGGCATGGCAGGCTCACTTTGTGACCAATATGTTCATCCGTCCTCAGAACGAGGAGGAATTTGATCAGGAACCTGACTTCGTGGTCTACAACGCATCGAAGGCTCGCGTTGAGAACTACAAGGAACTGGGCTTGAACAGCGACACCGCTGTGGTCTTCAACGTGACCAGCAAGGAGCAGGTGATTCTGAACACCTGGTATGGTGGCGAGATGAAGAAGGGCCTCTTCTCAATGATGAACTACTTCCTGCCGCTCAAGGGCATTGCTGCTATGCACTGCTCGGCCAACACCGACATGAACGGCGAGAACACCGCCATCTTCTTCGGCCTTTCGGGCACCGGCAAGACCACTTTGTCGACCGACCCCAAGCGCAAACTCATCGGCGACGACGAGCACGGCTGGGACGACGAGGGCGTGTTTAACTTCGAAGGCGGCTGCTACGCTAAGGTGATTAACCTGGACAAGGACGCTGAGCCCGACATCTACAACGCTATTCGCCGCGACGCACTGCTCGAAAACGTGACCGTTGACGAAAACGGCAAGATCGACTTCGCCGACAAGAGCGTTACCGAGAACACCCGCGTTTCTTACCCCATCTATCACATCAAGAACATTCAGCGCCCTTATAGCCACGGTCCCGCCGCCAAGCAGGTGATCTTCCTGAGCGCCGACGCATTTGGTGTGCTGCCTCCCGTGTCAATTCTCGACAGCGAGCAGACCAAGTACTACTTCCTCTCGGGCTTCACCGCCAAGTTGGCAGGCACCGAGCGCGGCATCACCGAGCCTACTCCCACCTTCAGCGCATGCTTTGGCCAGGCCTTCCTGGAACTGCATCCTACCAAGTATGCCGAGGAACTGGTGAAACGCATGGAGAAGAGCGGTGCCAAGGCTTACTTGGTGAACACCGGCTGGAACGGCACAGGCAAGCGCATCTCGATTCGCGACACTCGCGGTATCATCGACGCCATCCTGAACCACAGCATCGACAAGGCTCCCACGAAGATGATTCCTTACTTCAACTTTGTGGTGCCCACCCAGCTCGAGGGCGTAGATTCCGGCATCCTCGATCCCCGCGACACCTATGCTAACGCTGCCGAGTGGGAAGAGAAGGCCAAGGACCTCGCAAGCCGCTTCATCAACAACTTCAAGAAGTATGAGAGCAACGAGGCTGGCAAGAAACTGGTTGCCGCCGGTCCTCAGCTCTAATTCGTGGGTTAATAGAAGCTAAATGCGTTTTGGACCCAAATGTCCTCAGCCACAGTCAAGGGGCTGAATCATAGCGTTAGACTATAATAAAACAAGATTCTATATTTCAATAAAGGTCACATCCACTGTGGATTGTGACCTTTATTATGTAGGGGGTATGAGAGAAATTTTTGAAAAGTGGAAGAATAGTTGTAACTTTGCGCCGGGATAAGCAATATGTTAAGAATGCTTCCATAGTTCAACGGATAGAACGTGGGTTTCCTAAACCTAAAATCTGGGTTCGATTCCCAGTGGAAGTACTCTTAAATCCTAATGACCGATTTGGGTTAAACAGCAATTAAGACACTGCAAAATCAACTATATGCGGTGCCTTTGTTGTTTTTGGGCCTCAATATGCCTTACTTATTTGTGAGATTGGCATATTAGCGGAATTATTCAATTTATATTGCCCAAACTCTTTTATTGGGGTATTTTTGCACTGTTATAGTGCAAAATTTTGATAAAATTGCACTACGATAGTGCAATTTTTTATATCTTTGCGCTTGGAAATCCTATTTTTGCTTTTTAAAGAGATAATAACGAATGACTTTTCAGGATAATTTCCGATAAATGTAAAAACATAAAATAGTTACAGCTATGCACATTTCACTAGTAACCTATATGGAAGGGCAACTGCAACAGGTGCTATCTACATTCCATCGCTATATGTATAACCAAGTCAGTTGGCAATCACGAATGTTCGGATTGGTCGGTCCACGCGGTGTGGGCAAATCAACCATGATATTGCAATATATCAAAGAGCATCGTGACAAGGAAAGAATGTTCTATGTCTCGGCAGATCACATGTATTTTTCATCGCACACGCTTGTTGACTTGGTTGACGAATTTGCAAAGGAAGGTGGACAACAGATATTTATTGACGAAATCCATAAATATGATAATTGGTCACGGGAATTGAAGCAGATTTATGACACCCACCCTGATGTCAAGGTGGGTTTTACGGGGTCTTCAGTGCTTGATATTTATAAGGGACAGGCCGACTTGAGTCGTCGTGCTCCCATCTTCATGATGCAGGGATTGTCGTTCCGAGAGTACTTGCTTTTGTTTCACCAAATTGAAGCGCCTGTGTATGACTTCAGAGAAATTCTTGAAAATAAAGCAAGTATTCCAGGCATAGTCCACCCACTTCCGCTATTCCGTGACTATCTGAAGCGTGGTTATTATCCTTTTTCGAGTGATGGAAACTTTGAGTTGCTTCTAAGGCAAATAATCAATCAAACCATGGAGGTAGATATTCCATTGTATGCCAATATGAACACATCGACAGGAAGGAAGTTAAAGAAACTGCTAACAGTTATAGCCCAAAGCGTACCGTTTAAGCCAGTCATGGATACATTAGCGACGATTGTCGGGGTTAGTCGAAATGTGCTCCCTGACTATTTCCTGTATATGGAGAAAGCGGGAATGATAGGTCAACTACGCGATGAAACTGGCGGAATGCGTGGGGTGGGAAAGGTTGAAAAAGTGTATCTTGACAACACGAACCTGGCCTATACTCTAGGAGTAGAGAGCACTGATGTGGGTAACATACGCGAAACATTCTTCTATAACCAAATGCGTGTGACGACTGATGTAATCGGCTCACGCATAAGCGACTTTGAAATAGATGGTAAAACCTTTGAAGTTGGCGGAAGGAAAAAAGGTGGAAAACAAATCGCTGACGTAGCTGAAGGTTATGTGGTCAAGGACGATATTGAATTGGGTTTTGGTTGCATTATCCCATTATGGGCATTCGGTCTCACATATTAGAAAAATTTCATTCGTGTCCGTTTAGACCTTTAAAACTGCATATCGTCGCCTAATGACCGATTTGGGTTAAAGCCAGCCGGCTTGTTTGTACCACTCAATGGCCTCGTGCACGCCTTGCCGGAGTGAGTACTGTGCCTTGAAACCAAAGTCTCGCTCAGCATCGGCGGTGTCGCACAGCCAGTTGCGCTGTTTCAGAATCTTGAATTTGTCAAGATTGAGGGTACTGGGTTTGCCGGTAACCTTGCCGAGCCACTGCGAGCAGGCACACACAATGCGCACGAGCCAAATGGGACACACGACGGGAATCACAAATTTGCGCTTGAGTTCATTGGCAACGATGGAGCGGAACTCCTTTTGCGTGTAGGCGCGGTCCTCACTGATGAAATAGGAGCGACGCAGCGGCCCCTTTTCGAGCGCCATCATCACGGCGCGAGCCAGGTCCTTGACATAGATAAAGGTGAGCATCTGCTTTTTAAAGCCCACGCTGAAGTCAAAACGCATCTTGATGCTCTTCATCATCAGGTAGTAGTCGCGCTCGTGCGGACCATAGACGCCCGTGCAGCGGAAAATGGTGTAAGGCATCTCGTTGCCCTTCATCACGAGGTAGTTCTCGGCCTTGGCCTTGGAGAGACCGTAGCGGGTGTTGGGCGCGGGAATATCGGATGCTTTGAAAGGAGTGTAGTTCTTCTCGTCGCCGGGTCCCATAACGCTCAGACTGCTCATGAGCAGGAACACCTGCGGAACTGCATCAATCTCCAGGAGCGTGTCGACGAGCAACTTCATGTAGTAGTAGTTCACATTCTCGAAGTCGATGTAGTTGGTAGCCTTGGTTGCCCCCAGATTGTGTACCACATAGTCCCACTTGCCATGTTCTTGAACATGAGCCTGCAGCGTGTCGTGCAAGGCTTGAGCGTCGGTAAAGTCAAGTTCAATGAAGTGAATGCGCTCGTCGACCAGAAACTTGCGGCTGGTGGTCTTGCGCACTGCCGCCCAGGTCTCGTAACCTCGGTCGATGGCTTCCTGAACAATGAAACCGCCGATGAAACCGCCGGCACCGGTAATGAGAATCTTCTTATCCATTGTTGGCTTGTTTTTGCTTTTGCAGTACTTGCAGCACTTGATTGGCAATCATCTCGGGCGTGATGTCGGTCATGCAGTGGTAGTCGCCAAATCGGCATTGCTCCTGACCAAAGACCGAACACGGGCGGCAGGGGTAGTCGAGTTGCACAATGTTATTGGGGTCTTGTTCCCAGCCAAAGAAGCCGCTATATCGGTGAGTACCACCCCACACGCTCACCACCGGCGTGCGTGTGAGCGAGGCCAAGTGCATGTTGGCAGAGTCCATCGACACCATCACGTCGCACTGGCGCAGCACGGCAAACTCGTCGTTGAAACCGTGCTTGATGCCGGCAATCGACACGGTGCGGGGGTAGGCTTCGGTGATCTTGTTAAGCAAGGTGCGTTCTTTATTGCCGCCACCAAACAGCACGATGTGCAATTTGGGATCTTGATTGAGCAATAACTCAATGACTTTCTGCATCTTGTCGAGCGGATATTCCTTGCTGCGGTGTTGCGAGAAGGGCGCAACAGCCACCCAGGTGTCGCCGTCGGCCTTGGGCGGAATAATCTTTGTCTCTGCTTTAGAGAAACCTTCAAAAGTTTCCTTGAAGTTGAGTCCCAATTTGTTGAACACCTCAATATAGCGGTCGTGCGTGGTTGTGAGTTGACGGCGAATTTTGCCCTTGGTGAGTTTCTTTTTCTCCTTGTGTCCCTTGTCGATGCGCGCAACTTTCACGCCGTATGTCTTCATGTAGGCATCAATAACCCAGGAGCGCAACACGCTGTGCAGGTCGGCGACAGCGTCGATGCGATAGTTTCTGCGCAGTTTCTTGGCAAGGTGTGTCAGTCCCCGCACCCCCTTGTAGCGTTTGGTCACGTCAACGCCCAAGACAATGAGGTTTCGCGGCCGTTCAGCAAACAGATAGGACGACCACTTGCGCGTGAGCATGATGAACTTGATGTGAGGATAGGCATTGCACACCGAGTAGATCACCGGTATGGCTATCGCCACATCGCCGAGCGCCGAGAAGCGCACGATGAGCACCTTGCGAGGTTCATTTTTTATGAGCATATAGCACGGGGTTTGTATCAGGGTCGTTATACATTTTCATCTGTCGGTAGACCTTCATGAACTTGCGTCCGGCGGCGATGTCGTCAAGCAGTTGGCTAATGGCCGTTGACAGGTCAACCTGCTGTTCGAGCAGGATGTTGAGCTTGCCTCGGCAGGTGGCGATGTGCTCTGCCGACGCATCGGTGCGCTCGGCCTGCTCGCGCATGTGATAGATTTTCAGTGCGAGAATCGAGAGGCGGTCGATGGCCCATGCAGGGCTCTCGGTGTTGATGGTGGCATCGGGTTGCGGCTGCACTTGGGCATAGGTGGTGCGGAAGTACGAGTCAATGTCCTCAACACAGTCGGTGCGGTCTTGGTTCGACTTGTCGATGCGACGCTTGATGGCGAGCGCCTGAACCGGGTCGATGTTCGGGTCACGGATGATGTCCTCAAGATGCCATTGCACAGCGTCAATCCAGCATTTTTCAAACAGTCGGGCCTCAATAGTGCCTTGATCGTACGGGTTAGTCACTTGGGCATCCACATCGTCGGTCTTATGATAGAGAATGACGGTGCGGGTGAAAATATCGTTGCAGGTTTCAATGAAATTCATAGGGTTGAAAGTAAAAATGTCGTTATTAAACTTACAAAGATAACGATTTTTTGTGTAATGTCAACTATAAGCGTTCAAAACTTGAAGAAAGTGACTAAAAAAGAGAAAAAGCGGACAAAAACACAACGCACTCGGGCAATGCGGTCCCGAGTGCGTCGTGATGTGTGTTAGCGTGAGTTATTCGTTGCTCAGCACCAGATTGATAAGCGCGGTCACATCCATAACATTGATACCGTCTTCGCCATTCACATCGGCGGCTGCCAGATTGAACGGGCTTGGGTTCTTGCCCAGGATGTAGTTGATGAGCGCGGTGACGTCGAGCACATTGATGTCACCGTCATTGTTCACATCGCCAATTTTCACTGCGGGAGTTTGGTCGTAGATGAACGTGAGGTTGTCGGTGCGAACGATGCGTCCCGTCTCCATAGCGCCTGTCCAGTAACCGGTAGTCGACATGGCAATGAATTTGCCCCATGAGAGTTCAGTGTCGGTACCAATGCCTGAAATCACGTCGCCGGCAATGAGCTCGCTCACGTCGGTGGCACCGGTGTTGGTGAAGTCGGCGGCATAGGTGTAGAAGTCGCCATACTCGGCATCGCCTTGTTCCACCAGTTGCTTGTCGATGGTGATGGTGCGGTCGGCGGCGAGGTTGATGTTGACGGTATAGCCCATGTTCAGGAAGTTCTCAACTGCTACCACATTGCCCTGTTGCGTGAGTTTCACGGGATAGGTCTGTGTGGTGTAGTCGCTCGACAGGGTGCTATTGAAGGTCACAATCATGATGCCGTTGCCATCGGTCATGGTACTGAAGTTGTTGCTGCTGTAGTAGTTACCATACATAAGGCCGCTATAGGCACCCGATGTGATGATAGTGAACACATAGTCGGGTATGGTGAGACTACCGTCAACATTGATGTTCATGCCGATAGATTCCTCATAGTACCATGAGCCGTTGTAGTTGTAGAGCGCCACGGCCTTGATGTTGCCGTAGGTGGGGTGGTTGTAGGCAATTTGGTCGGGGATGAGCACATAGCCTTGCTCCGTATTGACCACGGCATGGAGCTTAAGGTTCATATTGTTGAGGTTAAAGCCATTGAATATGACAGAGTCTTGAGTGCCGGTAATCTGGGTCAAGCTAACTTGGCCATAACCGGGGGTGAAGGTGGCGGTATCGCCTTAGGCTGTTGAGGTTTGATAGGTCCAGGTATAGTTGCCCACCACATCGGCAGCTCCGGCACTTCCAAGAGAGTTTCCACAGCCACCTATCGAGGGATGAATGCGCTGAAGGCCGACAGCAAGTGGGTTGCCGCCTTTGGAGCAAGTAATATCAAGTGCCAGAGTGGTATCGTAACCTATGATTTCGTGGCTGGCAACCTGTATTATACCATCCAGAACGGAATTCCTTATAAATTCTCTGGTTGACAACCGATATATACTTCCGTCATTTCATCTAAATGCTCTGTAATCTTCCATCCCTTAGGGTACTTTACAGAATAGAATCTTGTCGAATACGTCTTTTCAAGAGAAACAGCTTCTGCTTCTTCTGTTGCGGCATCTGCATCAGCACCTTCTCCCATTCCATTTAGTTTCATCGAAGTGTAGATATGCTTTATCATCTCTATCATCTCCGATTGGCCAAGCACATCAGAACTAACCTTGAAAAGATAGTTCTTTCCATCCAAACATTTGAGCATATAAAGGTCATAAGCCGACCACATATTGTTTCCTCTTGTGATTTTATAGAAGGATGTTGTATCAGAAGACTGGAAGAGATCATAAGAAAAGGTGTCGTTTGTTACATCCTTGTTACGGATATATTCTTCGATGCTTCCTTCGTTAATGTGCTGTATGGTGATTATTAGATGAGAATTAGCATCCTCAAAACTCAATAAATCACCAACACATCTTCCCGGTGTTGCGCTCGTTGGAAGCTCAACACTATATGTATTATCAGCGCTTGAATGTTTACTATAAGTTACTTCTTTCTTCTGACCACATGATGTGAATATCATGGAAGAAACCACTAATCCAATAAAAAATTTAATGCTCATGATTCTGTTTGTTTTTAATGACATGCTCTGATTAATGCAAATATTATTGTGGCGATAATACCGCCAATGATATAGCCATAAGCGCCATCCCAAGCACCTTTCGCTGCGGCTTTTGATGTCTCTTTTAGGCTCTTGAAGAACTCGTCAACCAAATCTTTTGCGTAAGCTCTTGCCTCGTTAATGTCATTCCTTAAATCGTCATCATTTACTTCATAATCGTAATTCCAAGACTCTGGCTGTGGGCTTGAACGTTTAAGTTTGCTGTTCTCGCGTTGTTGGGTGAATAATAGATACTCCTTGTCATATCTTGCCCGACTAATATCATCATTCAGAATCTTATAGGCCTCATTGATGTCTTGCATCATTTCTGTAACATCAGCTCCTGGATTTCTGTCTGGATGCCATTGCAATGACATCTTTCTGTATGCCTTCTTTATCTCCTCCTTGGAAGCAGAAAAAGAAACATCCAATATCTGATAATAGTCTTTAAACATTCCGAGTTTGTTTTACTTCTGAAGAACGGATGTATTGTCTTTGTTTTCTTCGTTCTTAGGCTTCTTCCAAATAGCCCTCAATGCTCCTATCAAAGCACCAAAAACAATTAGTCCCAAAATACCAGGTGTCCGACCAGCATCGCTCATAGAACCAGCAATTGCACCAAAGATAATAACAAATAGGACAACCACTCCTATAGTAACCAAGATTTTAGATAATTGACTCATAGTCGTCTCTTTTATTTTGCCCTCCAGCGACCAAAAGGGCTATTAAACGTTAGAAGCGTGGCACTGATATACCACTTCTTCAAAAGGAGGTCGTGAGAATTACCTGAACTGAGAAGGAGTAACCAGCCCACGCTATATAGCGCGAACCGTACACCGTTCTTGCAGTTCTTTCTTGGAAGTTTCTCACGTTTCCTTTTGCAAGTCGAGCATAACGCTTCGTATTATCAATATGTCGTGCAAAGATGGCATGTCGCCACTATGCGTTGCAAAGTTAATTAAAAAACTTCAATTAACGCAACTTTTACTCTCCAATAGATGTGTTTTTAGATAAAATTTGCTTAAATTACGCGCGAAATGATGATTTTATGCCTTGTTCTCAATAAAAAAATGTACCTTTGCAAGATAAGAAACGAGTATTCATATACAATGGAATTAAATGCTTTGATAGCTGAATGTACAGCATACGACTTCAAGGTAATGCTTGAAGAAAAGAAACCTAAGAGTTGGTTGAAGAGCGTAAGCGCTTTTGCCAATGGCTTGGGTGGTTCCCTTTTCTTCGGCATTGATAATGATGGCGTCGTCAAAGGGTTTGATGACGTGCAGCATGAATGCGAGGCTATCAGTAGTAAAATTCGGGATTATATGGATCCTCTGCCAGAGGTGGAGATGATTCCCCATGATATAGATGGTTTACATATCTTGCAACTCAAAATCAAAACAGGGCATTATACCCCATATTACTACGTTGGGGATGGCCAGCGCATTGCCTTTGTCCGCATCGGTGATGAGAGCGTACCAGCTACGGCAGAACAGATGGTTCGCTTGGTACTGAAAGGTTCTAACAAAACTTACGATTCCCTTCATACGGATTATAAAGTTGAAGACTATTCTTTCACGATTTTGGCCAACACGTTCAAAAAGCGTACCAGTCAAGAATGGGACAAAAAGTATCTCCTTTCATTTGGCCTTGTCACTAATGCTGGGCTTCTTACAAATGCAGGAGCGTTGTTTGCCGATGACTGCCCATTGTGGCAATCTCGCCTATATTGCACACGATGGGATGGAAAGGAAAAGGGCGATG
>CAMKGM010000033.1 GCA_946412245.1 uncultured Bacteroidales bacterium | reverse complement strand
ACTCTACAACAACGCGCCATGCCACTCTACAACAACGCACCAAGCCACTCTACAAATTCAAAAATATTTTCCATATTTTCCAAACGATTCATGCTTCTCACCTGTTTTGTGTTTTTCTCACAAATCAAACAAAACCAAGTTTCTAATGTTATGAGTCATTAGAAATTTGGAAGTTGGGGATTAGGATGTTAGAGTAGCTTTAATCAGCGGTGACCCAGCTGTTGGGCAGTTGAGCAGCCTCGTGATAGAGGGCATTGTAGTCGTCGCTACGTTTTGTGTAAATGCGGAATTGTTTGCCTTTTTTCCAGATGCGAGCTGTGCTCTGAATATCAGGGTGTTGCTGAATGTATTGCTGCGCCTTGGCCTGTGAGGTGAAAGTGGAAATTACCAGATAGTACTTGCCGTTATCACTTGGAGTGGTTTGGGTAGCAATAGGTTCATTGGTTGTTGTATTATCCTGAGAAGGAGCGCTTTGACTTGGCGCTGAAGCGATTGCAGTCTCTTGATTGGCCGATGGGCTTTTAACTGCAGGAATATTCATAGTCGCCATATTCTGTTGGGAATGGTCTACGGCGATAGGGGTGGACGCTACAAAGACGATGCCAAGGATGATGGCGATAGATGCGGCCACTTGTAGTGCACGATGGATGAACAAGTTGCGGTTTCCGGTCGCTTGTTGGCTTGTGGCCTGAGTGGCTCTTTGTGCTTGAGCACGATTGATTTCGTGAGAATCCGTAACCGATTTAAATGCGTCAAGAACCCTAAAGGACAGACTCTTAAGTCCAAAGAACTGGTCGTTTGAACTGTGTGAACTAAAAGGTGTGAACTCAATGTTTCCGCTCTCGTTGAGGCTGAAAAATCCGATGTGTCCAAAAGGCAGTTCAAGCCCGTTATTGAGCTGTCGCTTGAAAAGAGAGACGCTGTCAGAGATGGTTTTGATTGCCTGGTCATAGGATATATTGTGGCGTCGCACCAGTGAGTTGGCCAGCAATCCGTCGTTGTGGTTGACCGATGGGTTGAAGGCAATGACGCGTTTCGGTTTCGCAATGGTGGAACTTGCGCTGTAGAACTGCGCAGGCTTGTAATGTGCAATGAGGGCTCCCCACTGCGGAATAACGACGCAGTCGTGCTGCGTCATGAGATACTCGATATGTTCGGTTATTGAAATCATCAGAGCAAAGTTAATGACTTTTTGAATAATGACCAAACAAAATCAAGTTTATTTTTCAAGTTGAACAAAATCTTTAGCAATAGAGGGGTCAATGCCGTGTTCTATAGCGAGCTGTAAGTCGCGTTTTGCGGCGTTATTTTCGTACCTCAATTTGTTGAGTCGCGCCCTGAGCAGGTAGATGTATCCGTCGCTCGGGTCTATGCTTAAAGCGTTGTTGATGTCGGTCATTGCCTCGTTGAGATGTCGAGTCATCATGTAGCACTCGGCGCGGTTACAGAAAAGGGAGAGAGTGGGTGCGGTTTTTATGACTTTAGAATAGTACTGGATGGCCTTGTCGTAATTGCCTGAAGCCTTGTTTAACATTGCCAATCCTTCGTTGGCTAACAGCGAGTTAGGGTTGTATCGAAGCAAGTCTTCAAAGTCGGCTTTTGCGGTGTTGATGTCATGCTGTTCAAGGGCAATCATGCCATGGTTGTATCTGGCCTCCTCTTGAAGCGGGTCGAGTTGGATAACTCGTTGGTAGTCATTGCTTGCGGCTGTGAGACTGTCGAGTTGAACAAGTAGAGAAGCCCTATTCATCAGTAGGGTTACGGCATTAGGTGTCATGTCGAGTGCCATGTTGTAGTTTTTTAGCGCCTCGTTGAGTCTGCCTTGCTTTCGCTGAATGGTTGCCAAGTTTGAGAGTAATAAGGAATTGTTGGCGTTAGATGGTTCACTAACAATGGCTTGATGTATAAACCTTTCAGCTTTACTCCAACTCTTTTTGCTGATGTAAAGTTGTGCTGAATCGAGCAGGGCAAAGTAAACTGATGTTGTGTCGATTTGAGGAAGATTGTCGTTTGCCGGTTTTTGCGGTTTGTTTTCTATCTTGTCGGTTTTTGGGATTTTCAGGTTTTGCTCTCCAATAGAGGTGATGACCTGCGCATGTGAGCTAACGAAGGTGAAAACAATGGAGCAAGCGATTAAAAATGCGAAACGTTTCATGTGTAAAACCATAGTTGTGATTGCAAAGTTAATGATTAAAAGCCTGATTGTTTGCTGAATTTACGATATTTAGTTAATTTTGTCAAGAATTTAGACCCGATGCGATGTTGTTGCGTCAATCGGTGTTAAGTGTAATTATTTAATTGATAATATGTTACTTGAAGTACCTGCAGCAGTTCAAGACACGATATTGAAGGTGGCAAATAATGTGAAAGCCGCAACCGACTCAACCTTGCAAGTGATGACGCCGGAAAAAATATCGGACGAACTGAAGAATATAGAGTGGGCCGAAGTGTTGCAAACAGTGAGCACTCAGGCAGTGAACTTAGGCATAAGGATAGTTGCGGCAATAGCTGTATTCTATATCGGTAAATTCATTATCAAGCGCGTCCATTCGTTGTTGCGCAAGATATTGATCAAGCGCGACGTGGACAAGTCGTTGGGAACGTTCCTGCTGAGTTTTCTGAAAATCACGCTCATGTTCCTGCTTATTGTTACGGTGATAGGTGTGCTTGGGATAGAAACAAGTTCGTTTATCGCGATATTTGCCTCGGCGGGAGTGGCGATAGGTATGGCATTGAGCGGTACGTTGCAAAATTTTGCCGGAGGAGTGTTGATACTCTTGTTAAAACCTTATAAGGTAGGTGATTATATTGAGTTTGGCGAGTTTAAGGGCCATGTGAAAGAGATACAGATATTTCACACAATCATTATCACATATAATAATGAGCGGATAGTGATACCTAATGGCGGTTTGTCGACGGGCACAATTAATAATTTCTCGGCAGAGAGCCATCATCGAATTGAGTGGCGCGTGTCCATATCATATGGTGATGACGTGGATGTGGCTCGCCGAGTGATATTGTCAATATTGAATAATGATAAGAGAATTGTTAAGAAATTTATTGCTGAGGAAGCGCATGAACAGGCAGTAGTGACCAGTGAGGAGCAATCAACGAAAAAACGGAATTGGTGGCAGCGGATTTTCTGTGGCAAGAGGTTGAAGACAAAAGTTGAGTCGTGGAAAGCCGAGCAGGAAACAGAACTTAAAAAACGAATTCCGCGAAAGGATTGCACGCCCTATGTGGCAGTGGAGACGCTGGGCGACAGTGCTGTTGTTCTGGTGGTTCGTGCATGGTCAAAGAACAAGGATTACTGGAATGTGCTGTATCAGACATATGAGTCAATTTATAAAGAATTGCCCAAAAATGGCGTTCATTTCCCATTCCCTCAAATGGATGTGAATATAAAGGCTGATTCGGTGGGTTTAAGAAATAATTAAAGAAGATTTAACTAAATTTCTTGCATTTTTCATTGAAAAGCATTATTTTTGCGTAAAATTTGTGAGATTCAAGTTGATTAATAGAATTCTTTTGTCGGGAAAGAAAAGGCAGAGGGTCATTTAATCAGTTGATTCGCAAATTGTTGTGATGCCGTTTGGAGTTGGCGACTATGGTTAAGTAAAGTTGTCAATGTCCATGATAAGGTGTCTTGAAAAGGCACATGCTGATTGTGCCCCAAAGTGCTTTCAGAGCACACGAGAGTCACACAAGCGAGTGTGGCCGGCCCCAATGCCAATAAAATAACAACATAAATGATAAGTAAATGGAATTACTTACCCCTTACAACCGAACAACGCGCTATAGAGGCGCAGCTCGTGAACGAGAAGTTCTCGAGCTGTCCGGCTATTGCGCGGCTTTTGGTTCAACGAGGTATAAAGAGCATGGAAGATGCCATGCAATTCTTTTATCCCTCGTTAAGCCAAATGCACGATCCATTCCTGATGCGGGACATGGACAAGGCTGTTGCAAGGCTAAATATGGCTTTAGGGGCGAAAGAGAAAATCATGGTATATGGCGACTATGATGTAGACGGCACAACTGCCGTGGCACTGGTTTACCGATACCTGAGAAATTTTTATTCGAATGTGATATACTATGTACCCACTCGTGACGATGAGGGTTATGGTATATCTTTGCAAAGCATTGACTATGCTGTGTCGCAAGGCGTGCGATTGATTATTGTGCTTGACTGCGGTATTAAGGCAATAGAGGAAATTGCCTATGCCAAGCAGCAGGGCATAGACTTCATTGTGTGCGACCACCATGTACCTGATGACACCTTGCCCGATGCTGTGGCGATACTGAACCCGAAGCAGAAAGATGACCCGTATCCATTCAAGGAGTTGTCGGGCTGTGGCGTTGGCTTCAAGTTCATGCAGGCATTTGCGAAGAGTAACGGAATTAATAATCTATATGATTTAGAAGGCTTGCTTGATTTGCTGGTGGTGAGTATAGCGGCCGATATAGTTCCGATAGTGGGTGAGAACCGCATTATGGCGTATTATGGATTGCGCCGTTTGAACTCAAATCCCAATGTCGGTTTCAGGAATATTATCAAACTGTGCGGATTAAACCGTAAGGAGCTGACGATTAGTGATATAATCTTCAAGATAGGGCCACGCATCAATGCTTCAGGGCGCATGGAGTCAGGTCTGGAGTCAGTGGAGCTGTTGGTGACGAAGAAGCCGAGTGAGGCTTATGAAATAGGCAAGCGTATAGATCAATATAACAAGGACCGCAAAGAGCTTGACCGTCAGATTACAGAGGAAGCAAATATCATTATCGAGAATCACCGCGAACAAATAGGGGAGAAGAAGCCGATTGTCATTTATGACCGAAGTTGGCATAAAGGAATTATAGGCATCGTTGCATCTCGATTAGCCGAACTTTATTTCAGGCCATCGGTGGTGTTGACTTATGATAGTGATGGCATAGCAATCGGTTCATCGCGTTCAGTGCGTGGATTTGATGTGTACTCGGCTATCAAGTCGTGTCGAGACCTTCTTGAGAACTTTGGCGGTCACACAAATGCGGTGGGACTGTCATTGAAAGAGGAAAATATTCCTGAATTCAGGAAACGATTAAGTGCCTATGTAGAATCGCACATTCAAACCGAGCAGGTTACGCCGCAATTGGATATAGACTGTGAGTTGACATTCGATGAGATAAACCACGACTTGATGAAGTATATGCGAATGTTCAATCCGTTCGGTCCCGAGAATGTGAAGCCCGTTTTCATGACCCTTAATGTGCGAGATGCCGGAACGAGCAAATTGGTCGGAAAGAAACTGGAGCATATCAAGCTTGAGGTTGTTGATGGCAAGTCGGACAAAGTGATGAATTGCATCGCATTCAATATGAGTCAGTATTACGACTACATCAAGGAGGGCAAACCATTTGACATTTGTTACACGATTGAGGAAAACCGACATCGTAACACAACGTCCATTCAGTTACTCATCAAGGGGATTAACATACATGATGATGTGACCGATGGAGAGCACTCATGAAATATTAAAGAAATACTGGGGTTATCAAGCGTTCAGGCCTCTCCAGCAAGAAGTGATTGAAAGTGTTCTTGCCGGCAATGACACATTGGCGTTGATGCCCACAGGCGGTGGCAAGTCTATCACGTTTCAGGTTCCTGAAATGCTGCTTGAAGGCCTTGCTATTGTTGTGACACCCATTATTTCGCTGATGAAAGATCAGGTTGATAATTTGCTGTCTCGCAAGATAAAGGCAACTTATCTGCATGCCGGCTTGTCCTATGCCGAACAACGTAAAACGCTTGAGAAGTGCATGTATGGAAAATTCAAATTTCTGTATGTTTCACCTGAGCGATTGTCGTCAGAGTCATTTGTGGCTCAATTGCGCAAGATGCCTGTAAATCTAATTGTTGTTGATGAGGCTCACTGTATCTCGCAATGGGGTTATGACTTCAGGCCTTCATTTTTAAAGATTGCGTCAATAAGGAAATTTTTTCCTTCGGTTCCCGTGCTGGCCTTGACTGCAACAGCCACCGGTCAGGTAATGGCCGATATTGTCAATAAACTGGAATTCAAGAGCGGTTATAAGACCTTTAAGAAGAGCTTCGCCAGGAAAAATTTGTCGTATGTGGTGAGATACTCTGAAGACAAAATGGCGGAGCTGGTGCATATTTTGAACTCAGTCAGAGGGTCGGCTATCGTGTATGTGCGGAGTCGCAAGCGAACGAAGCAAATTGCAGACGAGTTGTCGCGCAACGGCATAAGCGCTGATTTTTATCATGCAGGTTTGATAGTTGAAGATAAGGAAGATAAGCAGAACAAGTGGAAAAGTGGAGACTTGCGCGTAATGGTAGCGACTAACGCGTTCGGTATGGGGATTGACAAACCCGACGTGCGGTTGGTGATTCATTATGATTTGCCCAATTCTCTTGAGGAGTATTATCAAGAAGCGGGTAGGGCGGGCCGCGATGGCAACCGGTCGTGGGTAGTGGCTCTTACGACCCACTCTGACAAAAGTGTCTTGCATAGACATGTGACGGAATCATTCCCTGAAAAGTCGTTTATCGCTAAAGTGTATGAGAGGGTAGGGAATTTCCTGGAAGTCGCTGTTGGAGATGGCTACGAAAAGCTTTATGATTTTAATTTCAATCTGTTTTGTCAAACTTTTAAACTACCGGTATTGCCAACGCACAATGCGCTACAGTTGCTAACTCGTGCGGGATACATTGAGTTTATTGAGGAGATTGAGACTCAATCAAGGGTGATGATACTGGTTAACAAGAATGAATTGTATGAATATCATTGTGAGCATCCGCAAGCCGACCGCGTGCTTCAGGCCTTGTTGAGGACTTATTCAGGCCTTTTTGCCGACTATGTTTTTATTAATGAGGCAGTAATTGCCTATCACTTTGGTGTGTCTGAGAATGATGTGTATGAGGCACTTATTGAGATGAGTAAGTTGCACTTGCTACATTATGTTCCAAGAAAGCGAACTCCCTATATTCTTTATACCACATCACGAGAAGAAGCGCGATATGTGAAGTTGCCAAAGTCGGTATATGAAGAGATGAAAGAACGGATGGAGCACAGGGTTAACGCTGTGATTGAGTATGCTACGACTTCAACTACATGTCGAGAGAAGATGCTGCTGCGGTATTTTGAAGAGAAAGGAGGTGACTGTGGCCATTGTGATGTGTGCATTGATAGGAGAAAGCGTGAAGGACACACAATGGAAGATGTTCATCAGGGAGTGCTTTATATGGCTCAGGTTAAACCTCGCAGGTTGAAGGATTTTATGGAAACATTGTCGTTTCCCGGAGATGAAGTGTTGGCTTCGGTATCGTTTTTGGTCGATGAAGGGCTTTTGCTTCATTTAGATGATGACACATATAAGAACCCCATTCCGTTAGACTAATTTCTATAATATTATATATTACTATTTTCTATAGATTGTGGTTATTTATCCCAATTTGCAATAGTTTTTATTGTGTAGTCAATTTTTTTTCATTAAATTTGTGCGTTTATTTGGGCAACGAATATTTGATTTTCGGTGCTAAATAAATGACATTGTTTCTATGTTTTTGATTTTGAGTGCGTTGTGTGCATCTCAAAGCCCCAAAGTTATAAACCAACATTTAAAGTATAAGTTAGACTTTGACCAAAGACACTGAAAATATCTCTGTAGAAGCCCTTCAATGGTTTGCAATGAGGGTAACCTACAAGCGCGAGCTAAGTGTAAAGGCGCAGCTTGACGCGCTGTCTATAGAAACATACATACCGATGCATTATCGTTTGAAAACGTCACGTGTCGGTAAGAGAATTCGTGTCTTGGAACCGGTAGTCCATAATTTGATTTTTGTACACACTACCAAGTCGTTCATTCAAGATTTCAAAACCCAAGTTCCGCATCTCCAGTACATGACCTGTCGTGAAGACGGAAAGAATGTGCCTATTATTGTACCAGATGGTCAGATGAGAGACTTCATTGCAGTGACTAATAACTATGATGAGTCTTTAGTGTATCTGAAACCGGAGGAGGTGAATGTGTCAAAGGGAGCGAGGGTGCGCATTCATGGAGGTGCTTTTGATGGAATTGAAGGACTGTTTGTCAAGATAGAAGGCAAACGAAGCAAGCGCGTAGTGGTTCAGATACAGAATGTGATATCGGTAGCAATGGCTACAATCAGTTCAGACTTTATTGAAGTTTTAGACCCATGACATTCATCTACATCATATCATATTTGATTAGTGCCGCTTTGGCAGTGTGTGTGATATTGTTCACGCTCTCAATTGCTTATAAGTACTCGTTGTTTGATACTGTAGAAGAAAGAAAAATACACAAGGGCAGAATACCCAGACTTGGCGGTGTGGCAATATATCTGTCGTCTTTAGTGACGGTGACTTTGGTATGGTTTGTGGCAAGAGTTACTGACCACATTGATATGTCTCTGTTCAGAACTCATGATGACGATGTCGCACCGGTGTTGTGTGGTGCAACGATATTGTTTGCATTTGGTTTGTATGATGACCTGAAGGGGTTACGTTACAGAACGAAGTTCTTGGCTCAGATTGCTGCCGGCTTGCTTTTGTGTTTTTCCGGGACATGGCTCAATCATTTGTATGGCTTATTTGGCATGAACTTCGAGCTTCCCATGTGGGCAGGCTATGTTTTGACCATATTTGCCATCTTATTGATTACAAATGCGATTAATTTCATAGACGGCATTGATGGCTTAGCCAGCGGTTTGTGTGCGATTTGCCTCATAACCCATGCGATAGTTTCGTTGTGCTGTGGCGAGTATTGGTTTGCATTGATTTCAATAGTCATGCTTGGTGCCGTTTCGGCATTTATGTCGTTTAACATTTTCGGGAAACAAGAGAAACACAAAAAATTGTTTATGGGCGATACGGGATCGCTTGTATTAGGATTCATGTTAGGCTATATAGGTATAGCATTGAATTCATCGCAAAGTGTTATTGATACGGGGATCACACCATTCGTGTTGGTGTTTTCGCCGCTTTTGGTCCCGTGTTTTGATGTGGTGCGTGTGGTGTTTGTTCGTCTGTATCAGCATCGCAGCCCGTTCTTAGCCGACAAGAGTCATGTGCATCACATGCTACTTGAAATATTTGACCAGAATCAGCGCAAGACATTGCTGGTAATGTTGTCTTTGTCGGTATTGATGATTGTTTCATCGTTTTTCCTGTCATTGCATTTTAACATAAATTTAGTATTCAATTGTGAGCTGATTTTATGGATACTGATTATGATGATAATATCAAGACAATTAAAAATCAAAAGACATAAAAAATGAAATTTAAACATTTAATGATTGCCGTGGCGGCGGGTCTGCTCATGGTATCGTGTGAGACACCTAAGGTGAGCTATTTCCAAGATGTGAAAGACGGAGAAAGCAAGTCGATTACCGACAACCGCATTGTCAGGTTGCAACCCGGTGATAAACTGTCAATTTTGGTGAGCAGTAAGAACCCTGAGTTGGCTTATTTATTCAATTTGCCGGTTGTTGGGCACTACCGTTCGGCCACATCCGGACAAGGATTGTCGACCTCAACTGTGGCAAACTACACAGTGAATCCCGATGGATGCATAGATTTTCCGATTTTGGGCAGTTTGCATGTTTCAGGGATGACTCGTAGCGAAGTGGGTAATTTTATTAAGAACACCTTAATTCAGCGAGGAGAACTGAAAGATCCTCAAGTGACCGTCGATTTTTTGGATATGTATTTCTCAGTGATGGGTGAGGTGAAGTCGCCAGGTCGTTTCATTATTGACCATGACCAAGTTTCGATTCTTGACGCATTGAGCCGTGCCGGCGACTTGACAATTTTTGGTGTGCGCGAGAATGTGCTAGTGATGCGACTGGAAAACGGCCAACAGAAGTCTTATCGAGTGAACTTGACTGATGCCAATAGTCTTTACACATCGCCGGTATTCTACCTGCAGCAGAACGACATTGTCTACGTTGAGCCCAATGAAAAGAAAGCGCGCGAGGCTTCGGCATTAGGAAACTCTTTCTTGACTCCGGCTTTGTGGATATCGGCGGCATCGCTGCTCACAACAATTATAGTATTGATTGTAAAGTAAAATAGAGCTATGGCAGAAGAATCATATAATAATTCAAAAGCGAATAATCAGCAGTCAAATGATGAAGGAATCAATTTCCAAGATCTCTTGTACTTGTGTGTCAAGAATTGGTATTGGTTTCTGATATCGTTGCTGATTGCGTTGTCGTTAGGCGTGATGTATATCACGATGACACAACCTGTATACACGCGTCAAGCTTCGTTGCTGATACGTGACGATGATAAGAATCAGTCTATATCTCGAGACTTTGGTCAGTTTTCGTCAATGGGTGCAAAGAATAGCAGAATGAATCTGCATAACGAGATGATTACGCTCAAGTCTCCTACTTATATGATAGATGTGGTCAAGAAACTGCATCTGGATGTAAACTATGAAATTGATGGCGCATTTCATAAGGAAGTGCTTTATGGAAGCACACTGCCTGTGACTGTCAATTTCCTGGATGTGAAGCCTGAGCAGAGCGCTTCGTTCATAATGAAACTGTTGGATGACAGCAAGGTGCAACTGAGCGACTTTTATTTGCAAGGCGCAGAGAAATCATCGAAACCGATAACCTCGAAGTTGGGAACTGTGGTTCAAACCCCTATTGGCAAACTGATGATTGCTCCAACTAACAATTACATAGGCAAATTTGACAAGAAAATCTATGTGACTCGCGGTGGTTATAGTGGTGTTTCAAAATCTTATTCGTCAAGGCTACGCGTTGATCAAAGCGACGAGAAAGCTTCAGTGGTGGATTTGCGGTTTGACGACGTCTCTCCGGAGCGAGCTGAGGACGTGCTGAATAACCTGTTTGTGGTCTATAATGAGAAATGGATTGAAGACATTAATCAACAAGCAATCAGTACCTCAAACTTCATTGACGAAGAATTGCGGCAAATAGAGCGTGAACTGGGCAATGTTGATGAGAATATATCATCATATAAGAGTCAGCACATGGTGCCTGACGTGCAAGCGGCTTCAAGTGTTTATATGGCACGCTCTGAAAATACGTCAAGTCAGTTACTTGATTTGAAGAATCAACTCTATATGGCCAAGTACATTAGGCGTCAATTAGGGAATACCGGTAAGGACTTTAGTGTACTGCCCGCAAATTCAGGAATTGACAACCCCTCAGTGGCTCAGCAGATTGCGGACTACAATGAAAAGGTCATCAGGAGGAATAATCTGTTGGCTAACAGTAACCCCTCAAATCCGTTGGTGCAAGATCTTGACCAGGAACTGATTGCAACCAAGAATGCCATCACTGCAGCCATTGATAATACAACTGCGGTGCTGAACGAGCGCATCAGTTCATTGCAGGGAACTGAGAGCCAAACGCGTCAGCAGATTGCTTCAAATCCTACACAGGCAAAAGATTTGTTGAGCGTTGAACGCCAACAGAAAGTGAAAGAGCAATTATATGTATTCCTTCTCCAGAAGCGCGAAGAGAATCAGTTGTCAAAGGCATTTACCGCCTATAACACCAAGCTTTTGAATCCGCCATCAGGAAGCATGAAACCCTCGAAACCGGTCAAATTCAATGTGATGCTTGTTGCGTTGTTGCTGGGCATACTGATTCCACTCATTATCTTGTTAATCATGAACAGCTTTGACACTGCAGTGAGGTCACGTCGAGACCTTGAAGGTGTGACGGTTCCGTTCATTGGCGAGATTCCGTTGTCTTACAAGAAACATCGTGGCATTCTTGCCTTGTTTAATAGACGTAAGGACGTACGAGAAATTGTGGTCAAGGAAAAGAGTGGCAATGTGATTAACGAGGCGTTCCGTGTGGTGCGTACGAATTTGGAATTTATTTCAGGCAAGGAAGGTGCTTCAAAGATTATCATGTTCACATCAGCCAATGCCGGTTCAGGTAAGACCTTCATCTCAACTAACTTGGCATTGAGTTTTGCCATTAAGAAAAAGAGGGTGCTGCTCATTGACCTTGATTTGCGCAAGGCCTCCATGTCAACGTTTGTCAAAAGTCCCACAAAGGGTGTGTCAGATTACTTGAGCGAACACTATGACAACTTAGACGACGTGATGGTGAAAGGTGAACTCAACGAGTATCTTGATGTGATGCCTGTGGGTACAATTCCTCCCAATCCCACTGAGTTGCTCTTTAGCGACCGCTTGGAGGGAATGCTTCAAGAAATGCGCGAAAGGTATGACTACATATTTATTGACTGCCCGCCCATCGAGATTGTGGCTGATGCCACTATTGTGAACAAGTTCTGCGATATGACCGTGTTCGTTGTGCGTTCCGGTCTGTTTGACAAGAATATGCTCAATGAGTTGCAACGCAACTACGAAGATGGCCGTTACAACAAACTGGTGCTGATACTGAACGGAACCTCCGACGAATCGAATGGCTATGGTTACCGTCGTTATGGCTATGGTTACGGCTATGGCTACGGCTATGGTTACGGCAATCAAAAGAAATCTTAATCTACATTTATTAATTTAATTTTAAGACCAAAATGAAAGTTTGTTTTATAGGACTCGGATATATAGGCTTGCCTACCGCAATCATGGCGGCAAAATATGGCAACATGGATGTGCTTGGCGTTGATGTCAACCGGTCAATTGTAGAAAGAACTAACGCCGGTGAACTTCACATCGTAGAGCCGGGATTGCAAGAGATGCTGCAGGAAATGGTGTCGGCGGGCAAGTTGCATGCCGACATAAAACCTCAGCAGAGCGATGTGTATCTGATTGTGGTGCCTACTCCTTTTAAGGGAAATCATGAACCGGATGTGTCGTATGTCGAAACTGCGACTCGCAATGTGATTCCGTATCTGAAAGAGGGTGACCTCTTTGTCATCGAATCCACTTCTCCAATAGGCACTACCGAGCAAATGGCCGACATCATTTTCGCGGAGCGGCCTGAGTTGAAAGGAAAGATTTACATTGCGTACTGTCCTGAACGGGTGTTGCCCGGCAATATTATCTATGAGTTGATTCATAATGACCGAGTGATAGGTGGCATTGACAGCGCGTCGACCGACAAGGCTGTTGCCTTCTATTCGCAGTTTGTGAAAGGCCAGCTGCACAAGACCAATGCCCGCACGGC
Source organism: uncultured Bacteroidales bacterium (assembly GCA_946412245.1). Classification (GTDB taxonomy): domain Bacteria; phylum Bacteroidota; class Bacteroidia; order Bacteroidales; family Muribaculaceae; genus Sodaliphilus. Next base: position 21,156 of record CAMKGM010000033.1, on the reverse strand, counting down.
CGAGATGTGCAAGCTGACCGAGAACTCAAGCCGTGATGTCCAGATTGCGTTCGCTAATGAGTTGTCAATCATTTGCGATAAAGCCGGGATTGATGTTTGGGAACTGATAGCACTCGCAAACAAGCATCCTCGCGTCAACATCCTGCAACCCGGTTGTGGCGTGGGCGGGCACTGCATTGCTGTTGATCCTTATTTCATTACGGCCGCTTTTCCTGAACAGGCCAAAATCATTGCAGCAGCACGAGAAATCAACAACTATAAGGCTAAATGGAGTGCCGAGAAGGTTAAGAATGCAATGATTAAGTTTGAACTTGATCATCACCGCAAGCCTGTGGTTGCCATGATGGGATTGGCTTTCAAACCCAATATTGATGACTTGCGCGAGTCACCGGCCAAGCGCATTACAACCGATGTGATGCAGGGTTGCAATAATGCCGATATCATGGTGGTTGAACCCAACCTGAAAGCCCACAAGGTGTTTAAATTGACCGATTATCAAGTCGCATACGAAAAAGCCGACATTATCGTATTCTTAACAGCTCATGACCAATTCAAGACCCTGCCCTGGCGTGACGATAAGGTGATTATTGACCTCTGCGGCATCTTTAAGGGTAGATAAAAGTATTTGCTTTCCATGATTCAAAGTCTGCTGGTATATATTGGTGTTTCTTTAATTCTCTTTTTTCTTGGGTGGCATCTTAATCGGCGAGAAAGTCAACTCAAATTATTAAAGCCCGACGCTGAACTCCCATTTTGGAGTTGGGAGATTGTTGTTTCAATTATAGTGGTCACGCTAATGATGGGTCTCAGATTCCAGACTGGCAGTGACTACGATATGTATTTGAAACAATTTCAGCATGTTAGAGAAACAGGAGAATTTGCCAGAGTTGACCTGGAAATAGGCTTTTACTGGATTACAAGGCTATTTGCAGCATCAGGTCTTCATTTCGCATTTTATTTTGGCTTTTGGGGTTTAATTCAGGCCTTTGCACTTTACTTTGGCTTGCGTCATCACAAACATCTGTTGCCGTGGGTGGGAATGATTCTTATCTTAGGCCCTTATGGTTTTAATTACCTGACATTCATGCGTCAGTGGACCATCTCGATGATGCTGGTTGCAATGATTCCACTCATTGAGCAACGTAAGTTTATCCCTTATTTTTTGTTAACTCTACTGGCAATCACAATTCATAAGTCGGCATGGTTGCTCATCGTGTTTTATTTCCTGCCATTCATAAAAGTCAACCCAAAATCCCCTAAAGTACTACTTATAATATTTGTGGCATGTGTCATTTTGGGCATTTGGCCCATTTGGTTTAGGTTGCTCGGTTTCGTGCCTGACTTTTTGGACTTCATCGGATATCATAAGTATGGCCATCACTTGGTTGATGTCATTCATGGCCAGTTCCGAAATATCGGTTGGGGGCCTTTGCATTTGATATCTTTGTTGTCATCATTTATTTTCATCTATTTTTATCCGCAGGTTAAAAGCTATTTTAAAAGTGACAAGTTGTTACCCATTTTCTTTTTGCTTGCCTTCGTCGGTACATGTTATGAAAATATAATGATGAACACGCATCACTCCATGCTAAGGCCAGTGGAATACCTTTATATATTTATTGTTATTATGATAGCCTACTGTGTCACTTACCTGATTGCTACGAAACAATATCTTAAAGCGACTGTATGTTGTCTAATACCTTGCTCATATACTATAATAGATATTATAAAGGTGTCGGCTAGTGAAGTGTCTCAGCAGTCATTGTTTTACCATTTCATATTTTAATGAATGGGAATCAAATCAATTGTTGAAAAATATAAGAATTCAGATATAGCCCGTCGAATGGCGTCGGGTGCTTTTTGGTCATTATTAGGTTCCACCATATCTAAGCTGCTGGTGTTGATTGCCGGCATTGTTTGCGCGCACATTTTAGGAAAAGAGGATTATGGAAAATTCGGAATGGTCAAGTCTACCTTAGGCATGTTTGTTGTGCTTGGTAGTTTTGGTTTGGGTGTCACCGCGACGAAATTCATTGCGGAGTATAGAAAGACTGAAAAAGATCACATTAGCTCTATTTATTTGCTGACCAATGGCTTTGCGTTGCTTTTTGCAATCATTGTTTCTCTGTTGGTATTTTTGTTTGCCGAGACGCTTGCAGTCAATGTTCTTCATGCGGTAGACTTGACTGTGCCCATCAAAGTTTCATCTTTGGTACTCTTGTTTACCATCTTAAACACCGCGCAAGATGCCACATTGGCGGGATTTGAAAGCTTCAAGTCAATAGCATTCAGTAATTTATTGTGCAGTGTGTTTGAGGCTGTCGGTATGGTGGTGATGGGTTATTATTATGGAATATTGGGTGCCGTTATAGGGTATGGAAGTGGATTTATGTTGAAGGCGATTTTCAATAAATGGCTAATCAATAGAGACTTTAAGGCCCATAACGTAGATGTGAAACTGTCACATTTCAGGCGAAGCGATTTGAAGTTGCTTTTCAGTTATACTTTACCAGCTGCATTATCTACCTTGTTGGCCGGACCCACATTTTGGATTTTACGAACAATTTTGGCGCGTTCATCGGGTTATGGAGAATTAGCCATTTATGATGTAGCCGATCAGTGGAAACTCATTTTGTTGTTTATTCCCGCTACAATCAGTAACATCATTTTACCCATCATGTCGAGTCTTGAAAAGAATGAGAAACGTAGGTTTTGGAAAGTTCTACACACCAATATTCTAATAAATGTCATCATAACTACCACATTGTCGATTGTGATATTTATTCTGAGTAATTATATTATGAGTTTATATGGTAAAGGATTCAATGATTCTCAGCCATTAATCATCTTAGCTTTTTCAACCATTTTCACGTCAATCTCGACTGTATTGGGAATATCAATTTCAAGTTTGGCCAAGATGTGGATTTGGCTTGGCATGAGTGTAATATGGTCTTTTACCACCATTATATTGGCTTATATCTTTGTACAAATGGGATATCAAGTATCAGGTGTTGCATTTGGTGTCCTTATTGGTTACATTGTATATGGCGCGATACAGTATACTTATCTCAAGATAATTAAAATTTAGATATTATGATACCCAAAGTTATACATTATTGTTGGTTTGGTCATAACCCTTTGCCCAAGTTGGCTCAAAAATGCATTGAGTCTTGGAGGAAGTATCTTCCTGATTATGAAATCAAGGAGTGGAATGAAGATAACTTTGACCTTGATATGTATCCATATGTTCGAGAGGCATACGATAACAAGAAGTATGCTTTTGTGACTGATGTGGTTCGTCTTTATGCGCTTTACCACGAAGGTGGAATTTATATGGATACCGATGTTGAGGTAATCAGTTCATATAATCCATTCCTTCATCATGTCGCGTTCTCCGGATTTGAGAGTGAAACAGAAGTGCCAACAGGTGTGATGGCTAGTGAAAAAGGCGGTGAATGGGCAAAATTGAATTTGGATTATTACAATGGTCGACATTTCATTAATAAAGATGGTGAAATGGATATGACAACAAATGTTGCAGTCATTACTGAATTTATGTTGGCGTATGGACTTAAACAGAACAATACTTATCAAGATTTCCCGGGATTTGTTACTTTTTACCCCAAAGATTATTTCTGTCCAATTGATCATAATGGCTATGTGTTAAAGAAAACTGATAATACAGTTTGCATTCATTATTATGCCGGCTCTTGGACAAGTCCGAAGACAAGATTTAAAAAGCGCTTGGTTCGTTTTTTAGGTTCTTCCATAACCTATAGACTAGTGCAGTTAAAGAGGTTTATTTGTGGACGGAGATAGTCTTTTTCCATACATTTCTAACTTAAGTTCTAAAGTATATGAATTTGCTCAGCACTTGGGAAACACGGAGGTTCTTTAGACTTGCTGCCATATATTATTTACTATTCTATGCCATCTTCTTTTTCGCAATGAAAAATAAGGTGCCAGACTTGCCTATAGTGGTGATGCAGATGCTGGGAATGGTGATGATAGTGTTCTTCTCATTGCTATATGAAAGGCGCTCTATTTCGAAAACACTGTTGATTATCATTATTTTCCAACTAGTATGTTGCTTTGGCCTGCGTTTCTTTAATATAGATTATTTTGATAATCCGTTAGGTTATGACCCTCAGGATGCCATGTTTTATCACAGGAATGGGTCGCATATTGATTTATCTTTTGTAGGTTTTATAAGGTATTTGGAATCAAATGTGGGTCAAGTTGATGATATGGGATTTAACATTATTGTGTATTTGGTGTATTCTTTGTCAGGAGATCCTGAAATGGGAGTGCAACTACTTGTATTGTTTAATGTTATAGCCGTTGTTATATCTTGTTATTTTCTCTATAAGTTGTCTAACTTGTTTTTTGAGAAAGAATCTTCTTGTTTCATAGCATTCTTTTGGGGTACAGAATTATATGGGGTATATACTGCTTCTGTTGGATTAAAGGAGAACTTTATGGTCATGTTTATTATTATGGCCATATATTATATAATGAGGGTTCACAAAAGTGTCTTGTCGAAAGATCTAATCCTTGCTATCATTTTTTCTTTGCCATTGCTGTTGTTCAGAACATCGGTGTTCTATATGCTACTGTGTGTTCTAGGATATGTTGTGGCTTTAAAATTCCCACTGGTTAAGCGTTATATTTATGTCTTCATCATATTTCTTGCAATATTAGCAATGATTTATGCTTATCAAACAATTGACGAGTTAGCTCTGCAACATGGATATAGTTATGACTTCTTGCAAGAGATAGCAGATGATAAAGCAAAAAGAAGCGGTTCTTTAATTTATGCTTTGAATTATTTGGCTTCAGTGGTGGGACCTTTTCCCAATTTGGTGGCAGAGGAACTCGTTAAGCAGAATTATATCACCTTATATAGTTTCTCGTCGTTCTGCAAGGTCTTTTACTCGTTCTTTTTTATATATGGCATTTATGGCGCATTCAAAAATAAGCATTATGAATTAATTGGTGTTTTCTTATTTTACCTTCTTAACACAGTAATGTTATTATTTACCTTGTTTGCACAACACGATCGCTATCAGTGGCCGCACATGCCATTCACAATTATTTTAGCCGTCTACGGATTGATTTGTTGGCGAGAAGAACGACACATTTTAAAATGGGATAAACTCTATTTCTTGTTGGCAATAGCGCTGATTGTTGTCTTTAATTATCGTTAAATGATACCTTTAAGAACTGCAAATGCGATTGTAACTATAGGCCCCGAGTATTTACCGCCAAAAGGTGGGATAGCTCAAACTATATACAATTATAGCAAATACATTTTTCCTGAAAATGAGTTTCGTTTTATTGCAAACTCTTGTGATGGGAATCGCTTAAAGAAAATATACAGGTTAATTGCTTCATTACTTCAATTTGTTATAACTCTTACTTTCAAAAGACAAGTTAAGATTATTCACATTCACACGGCTTCTAATTTCAGTTTCAAGCGCTCTTCTTGGTTTGTGAGCATTGCCCGATTATTTAACAAGAAGATTATCATGCACATTCATGGTGGTGGTTTTAAGACATATTATAGTAGCGGGAACGAAACTTATGTAAAGAAAGCACTGAATAAGTGTGATAGAATTGTTGTATTGTCAGATGAGTGGCAAGATTGGTTTCAAAATGACCTGCAATGTGACAATGTTTCAGTCGTCCCTAATGTGATTCCTGAGCCACAATCTTTTGAGAAGAAACAAAACGATAAGAAATTTCACCTCTTGTTCTTAGGCTTGATAAATGAAGAAAAAGGTGTTTTTGACCTCTTGCAAGCAATTGGCGACAACGAAGAGCAATTGCATGGAATACTTCAGTTTCACATAGCAGGTAATGGAATGGTGTCACGACTCAAGAATGAAATATATGATAAGGGTTTGCAAGATATTGTTAAATATGAGGGGTGGGTTGACAGTGAAGCCAAACATAATCTCTTGTGCCTCAGCGATGCGCTTGTCTTGCCATCTTATACTGAAGGCTTACCGATTTCAATACTTGAGGCCATGTCTTACCGACTGCCTGTTATCTCAACACCGGTAGGGGGCATCCCATCGGTTATTAGTGACGGAGTTAATGGATTCTTGGTTGAGCCGGGCAATGGCAGTGAGTTTATAAAAAGAATTAATTGCTTGATTGATGACAAAATGCTTGTTAAGTCTATGGGCGAGCAATCTTTCGAAAGAGTTAACAAGTATTTTCCGAGCTCAGTTTCAAATAAACTAACAGAAATATATTCGGAGTTACTGAAATAAATCGCACACTATGAGATTACAGTTGAGAACACGAATTCGCGGTGTGATTGTTGACCTGCGTGGTGCTTACCTTCGTCGTGTCAAGGGAATGCATATTTCAAAAACCGCCAGGGTTTCGTGGCGGGTTTATTTAGATAAGGCAGCCCCCAAAGGCATTTTTATTGACGATGAGAGCTATTTGGCATCAGGAGTCACAGTTTTGGCTCATGACTTTGCACGCCTCACCGGCAGGCTTAACACAAAGATTGGTAAGCGTTGCTTTATCGGTGTGAATGCCATTATTATGCCAGGCGTCACTATTGGCGACGAAGTGATAGTGGGTGCCGGTGCTGTGGTGACAAAAGATGTACCGAGTCATTGTATCGTGGCAGGCAATCCTGCAAAAATAATAAAAACAGGTATCAAAACCGGCCGATTTGGACATCTGGTTAAAGACGATACGCAAACCAATGACAATTAAATCAATCTATAATACAATATTTTCAAAACGATAGTACTATAATGAAGAAACTAGTTGTATGTGGGGGGGGCAGTAGTGCTCACACGTTGATACCCCTATTAAATAATTCCGGTTTTGAGGTCTCAATTTATACGTCACGTCCACAACAATGGGCCTCAAATATAGAGCTTGAATGGCATGATCCTTCAGGAAAAGTGCTTGGCTATTATGACGGCAGTATAAAAAAAGCATCAAATAATCCGGCCGAGTTGTTCACTGATGCCGACTATGTGGTGTTCTGTATGCCGGTTCACAAGTACAGAGTGGCATTGCATGAAATCGCCCCGTATCTGAATCAAAACAAGACAGTTTTCGTAGGTACAATTTATGGCCAAGGTGGATGGAACTGGATGGTTGATGAGATTAAAAAAGAGTTTCACCTCAACAATTTGGTGACTTTTGCTTTTGGGTTAATTCCGTGGATTTGCCGAATCATTGAATATGGACATAAAGGAGTGACGTACGGGTGTAAGAGTGTCAATTATGCGGCCGTTTATCCCAATCATTATTTCAATCAGGTGAACGAAGAATTGCTTGAAAAAATATGTTTCAAGTGGTTTGGAAAGGGCCAAGTTGTTCAAAGTGATAACTTCATCTCATTGACATTGTCGGTTGATAATCAAATCATACACACTTCACGTTGCCTGGGACTCTATAAAGTCAATGGGCCAACGTGGAAAAATAAAGAAGACGTTCCGTGGTTTTATCGCGACTATGATGATGTGTCGGCACAGCTATTGGCTGACCTCGATGCCGATTACACCTGTATCAGAAATGCTATTATGAGACTCTGTCCCGAGAAAGACTTTAGCTATATGCTCGATTACTTGGCATTGGAGCGATTCTCTTATCAATCGCATAACACTGATGTGAAAGAGTCGTTTGTTAACTCTCAGACATTAGTTTCAATCGGAACGCCAGTTGTGGAAAACAACGATGGATTGTGGGAGTTGGACAGAAACCATCGGTTCTTCTTGGATGACATTTACTATGGCAACATGATAGCCAAATGGATGGCTGAGCAATTGGGCATCAAGACTCCTACAATCGATGATATTCTTCAATGGGCTCAACTTGTCCGTGGAGAACATTTTATAGATAGTGATAATAATTTGCTACTTGATAGTAAAGACTTATCTGCGCCTTTTAAATGTGGCATACCAAGCGTGTATGGTTTCAACTCAATCAAAGATTGCGTCGATTAATTTTAATCAAAATTTCAGTAAATAAATTGTAGCATTATGAACGAGAAATATTACCACATGGCCAATCCTTTGAACAAGTTGATTGGACGTTTCAAGAAGTCGGTTATTCGTGCCCGTTATTATAATAACTACCATCGTTTCCCCGATTTAAAGAATCCAAAGACATGGTACGAAAAAATCTTTTGGATGGTTTGTAATTGCGATATGAGCAAGTGGGGGCGGCTAGCCGATAAATATGCGGTACGCGACTATGTGAAACAAATGTGGGGCGAGGACATACTTAATGAACTTTATGGCGTTTACAATACGACAGCAGAAATAGATTATGCAAATCTGCCTGAGCAGTTTATTCTGAAAACCAATAATGGATGTGCCTCAAATGTGATTGTACGCGACAAGTCAAAGTTGAACATAGAAGAAACCAACCGCAAGCTTGATCGTTGGCTCAAGTTACGCTTGGGAAATCTCACCGGTCAGCCGCATTACATGCTCATTACTCCCTGCATTATTGCTGAAAAGTTGCTGATTCAAGATGGTGATCCCACAGTGTCGTTAACTGATTATAAATTCTATTGCTTTAATGGTGTGCCACGGTTCGTGAGTATGTTTGCCAATCGTCGAGAAGGGACACATTTGGCCGACCGCAATCTCTATGATATGGACTGGAAGTCTCATCCCGAATTGTTTAACGAGAACAATCCTAACCTGAAACTCACAGAGTTACCTAAACCCAAAAACTTTGACAAGATGATAGAGGTTGCCAAGGCTTTATCGGTAGGATTCCCCTTTGTGAGAGTGGATTTATATAATATTGACGGCAAGGTGATATTTGGTGAGATGACATTCACTCCAGGGATGGATGGCGACTATAAGGATGAAACACATCTTATGCTTGGCGATTTGATTGACCTCTCGTTGGCACCACGCCTGCCTCAACGTTGGGAATAAACTCAACCCGGCGATTTATATCAAGCAAATACGGACTATTTGATGGTATTGCAGTAATTCATTGCAAGTTTTTAAATCTGATTGAGTTTCATGAAAAACTAAGTGATTATGAAAGAGAAAGTGATGCTTAACGGGGTGGGCGTGATGCCCTTTGAGTCAGTGACTGAGTTGATTCAATACGTTGACACGCATAAAGGAATTTTGGTGGCAATTAACGCTGAAAAAATCTTGCATGCCACCGACGAGACCCGTGCACTGATAAACCGCAACATTGGCTATTGCGACGGTATGGGTGCTATGAAGGCTCTGCAACAGAAAGGCTATAAAAATGCTTGCAAGATACCCGGTTGCGAGTTGTGGCTGAAAATTGTTGAGCATCTTCATGCTGAGAAATCTTTCTACTTGGTTGGTGGCAAGCAGGAGGTGATAGACGAGACTGTCGCAAAACTGAAGGGTGATTATCCTGATATTAAGATAGCGGGCTATCGCAACGGATATATCAAGAGCGATGATGAAAAGCAGGCATTACTGGATGAGATTGCACAGAAGAAACCTGACGTGGTGTTTGTGGCCATGGGCTCTCCCAAACAGGAACTGCTCATGGAACAGATGCAGAAATTACATGGTGATGCCATCTATCAAGGGCTTGGTGGCAGTTTCGATGTGTATACAGGTCATGTGCTCCGTGCGCCCAAGTGGTGGGTCGATCACAATTTGGAATTCGCCTATCGACTGGTGAAACAGCCCAAACGCATCAAGCGTCAAATTCACCTTGTGAAATATGCTTGGTGGCTCGCAACGAAGAAATTGTAAAACCATCAAAAGTTAATCTTATGAAGTTTTCAAGAAAGATTGCTTATTTCGTATATTATTCTTTTGCATTTTATTTGCCTAAAAAGGAAAATCCTGTGTTTGGCAACATTTCGACCTGGATTCGCACATTTTTAGCGAGGCGGATGTTGAACTCGTTTGGTAAAGGTGGCCATGTTGATCGTAGGGCATTTTTTGGTTTTAATGAAGTGAACATGGGAGATTATGTGGGTGTGCGAAGTGGTTTTCAGCTGCGCAATTCCTCGTTGAAGGTTGGAAATTACTGTATGCTGAGCGCAAATATGCTGATAATGGGTGGTGGACATAAATTTGAAGATAGAAACACCCCCATCGGCCAACAAGGAAATATTGGCAAAACTTCGTTGGAGATTGGCAATAATGTTTGGGTAGGCTTCAATGTCACGGTTTTAGCAGGATGTAAGCGAATAGGCAATGGTGCCATTATTGGGGCCGGATCAGTTGTGACACATGATGTGCCAGACTATGCGATTGTGGGTGGAAATCCCGCCAAGATTATTAGATACAGATAAAATTAAGTTTCCCAAAAAGCGAACAGGGGCATTGCCGCGTTGCGACGGCAGTGCCTTTCTTGTTTAAAAAAACAATATTGTTAATAACTTCCCTGAAAAATCTGAGCCAATCTGTGAGATTTGTCGTAACTTTACACACCAAACCGAAACCCTCAATCGTTAATAAGAAAGATAATATATGATACCCTTTGTTCACCTTCACGTACACTCGCAATATTCCATTCTTGACGGCCAGTCGACCATCAAGAGCATCGTTGACAAGGCCATAGATAACGGCATGCGTGGCGTGGCGCTCACCGACCACGGCAATATGTTCGGCATCAAGGAGTTCTTTGACTATACCGAGAAGATAAATGGCGACAAGAATAAAAAGATTAAAGAATTGAAAAAGCAACTCAAGGAGCTTGGCGATGATGCCGATGCCGCTGCTCGTGAGTCGCTTGAAAACGAGATAGCGCAGGTCGAGGCCTCGCGTTTCAAACCCATCTTTGGCTGTGAGGCCTATGTCGCAAGAAAGAGCAAAGAAGACCAATCGGACAAGAACGACAAAGGCTATCACCTGATATTGCTTGCCAAGAATTATCAAGGCTACAAGAACCTTATCAAGATTGTTTCGCGTGCATGGATTGATGGTTTCTACTGGCATCCCCGAACCGACAAGGCCGACCTCGAGAAATATAACGAAGGCATCATTTGCTGCTCGGCTTGTCTGGGTGGTGAAGTGCCACAACACATCATGCGTGGCGACCTGAATGGTGCCCGAGAGGTGGTGCGCTGGTTCAAGCGTGTGTTTGGCGAGGACTACTATCTGGAACTGCAGCGCCACAAGGCAACCGTTCCGCGTGCCAATCACGAGACCTTTTTCAAGCAGCAGGAAGTGAATGCCGAACTGTTAAAGATAGCCCGCGAAGAAGGCATCAAGTTCATTTGTTCTAACGACTCGCACTTCACTAACGAAGACGATGCCGATGCCCATGAGCGACTGATATGTGTGAACACGGGCAAAAAGATTAACGAGGAGAATTCGGGCATGAGCTATACCAAGCAGGAATGGTTCAAGACTCAAGAAGAGATGAACGAGGTGTTTGGCGATTTGCCCGAAGCCTTGCAGAACACTAATGAGATTCTCGACAAGGTGGAGTTCTACAGCATTGACCATGCGCCCATTTTGCCCGATTTTCCCTTGCCCGACGGATTTGACAACGAAGACGACTACTTGCGCTACCTGGTTTATGAGGGAGCCAAGAAGGTGTGGCCGGACTTGGATGATGAGCACCGGGAGCGACTCGACTTTGAGCTTGACACAATCAAGAAGATGGGTTTTCCGGGTTATTTCTTAATTGTGCAGGACTACATTAGGGTGGCACCATCGCTTGGCGTGTCGGTGGGTCCGGGCCGAGGTTCAGCCGCCGGATCGGCAGTGGCTTATTGCTTGGGTATCACTAAGATTGACCCTATCAAATATGACCTGCTGTTTGAGCGTTTCTTGAATCCTGACCGCATCTCCTTGCCCGATATTGATGTGGACTTTGACGATGATGGCCGTGCTGTCATATTAAAATATGTGACCGAGAAATATGGTGCCGAGAAAGTGGCCCATATTATCACCTATGGCACCATGGCCGCTAAGATGGCCATCAAAGATGTGGCGCGCGTCGAAGATTTGTCGGTGGCCGAGAGCAACCGTCTGGCCAAGTTCATTCCCTCAAAACCCGGTGAAATGCCGCAAAAGAACGGCAAGAGCATGAAAATCAGCATTAAGAACTGTCTTGAGGCTTTCCCCGATTTTGCCAAGGAACTGAACAACGAAGACCCGCGTGTGGGTGAGACCATCAGATATGCCGAGAAGCTTGAAGGCAATGTGCGCAACACCGGCGTTCACGCATGTGGTGTAATCATTGGTCGTGACGACATTACCGACAGAGTGCCGGTGAGCACAGCCACCGACAAAGATGGAACAAAACTGATTGTGACACAGTATGAAGGCAGTGTGATTGAATCCACGGGACTCATCAAGATGGACTTCTTGGGCTTAAAAACCCTGTCCATCATCAAGGAGGCTCTTGAAAACATCAAGCTGACCAAGGGCATTGATTTGGATATAGAGGCAATTCCGCTTGATGATGCCGCGACCTATAAGTTATACTGTGAGGGAAAGACAACCGGTACCTTCCAGTTTGAGTCTCCGGGAATGCAGCGTTACCTGATTGAGCTGCAGCCAAGTACCTTCGAGGACCTGATTGCAATGAATGCGCTCTATCGTCCGGGACCTATGGATTACATTCCCCAATTCATCTCACGCAAGCATGGCCAAACGCCCATTGTGTACGATATCCCCTGCATGGAGCAGTATCTGAAAGACACTTATGGCATCACCGTCTATCAAGAGCAAGTGATGCTCTTGTCGCGCCAGCTTGCGGGATTTACGCGTGGCCAAAGCGACACATTGCGCAAAGCAATGGGTAAGAAGCAGATTGAAAAGATGAACCATCTTGAAGGTCTCTTCTATGAAGGTGGTGAGAAGAATGGCCATGACCGCAAGGTGCTGAGCAAGATTTGGGAAGACTGGAAAAAGTTCGCCTCCTATGCTTTTAACAAGAGCCATGCCACATGCTACAGTTGGGTTGCCTATCAGACGGCGTATCTCAAGGCCAATTATCCATCGGAATACATGGCCGCGGTGCTTAGCCGCAACTTGAACGATGTGGACAAACTCTCAAAGTTCATGGACGAGTGTAAGTCAATGGGCATCAAGGTCAAGGGTCCGGATATCAATGAGAGTTCCAAGTCATTCAGTGCTAACAAGCAAGGAGACATCCGATTCGGGCTGGGTGGCATCAAGGGAGTCGGAGCAAATGCCGTCGATGCGATTATTGACGAGCGCAATGCTAACGGGCCCTTCAAGGATATCTACGACTTTGTGGAGCGTGTGAACTTGTCCTCTTGTAATCGTCGTGCACTTGAGTCCTTCGCATTGGCCGGAGCATTTGACTGCTTTGAGGAGATAAATCGTGAAGATTTCTTGTCTACCAATAAGCGTGACGAGGTGTTCTCTGAAGTCCTCGTTAGGTATGGTCAGAATTATCAGAACGATAAAATGAAGCAAAGCAACTCTCTCTTTGGTGACATAATGGATACCCTCATTGAGAAACCTGCCATCCCTAAAGCCGAGAAATGGCCCAATATGGAGCGTCTGCGTCGAGAACGCGAGCTCGTCGGTATGTATTTGTCGGCCCATCCGCTTGACCCATACTTCATGGAGATAAAGTATGGATGTAACATCTCACTCGACGATTTAAAGAACAAATCTCCTGAACTTGACACGGAGTTCCGTTTTGGCGGTATCGTTACCGGCTACGAAGAGCGATACACCAAAAAAGGCGACCAGCAGTTTGGTAAAATCACGATTGAAGATTATTCAGGCAGTTATGAGTTGATGCTCTTCCGCTCCAACTTCACAAGTTTCAGAAATTTCGGCTTGGTCGGAACGCCCATTATGGTCACCGGAAAATTCTCGAAGAACCGATATAATGATCAAATCAATATGGACATTATCAACATCATTTCTCTTAACGATGTGAAAGGCAAGCTCGTTGACCGCATTCGAATTCAATTGCATGAAAGTGACTTGGGGGCGATTCAAGTGCTCAAGAGTGCTGTCGGTAAGAAGTCAGAGGTGAACAACTGCGCGCTTTTCTTCAGAGTTGTAAATGATGAACAAACGTCATATGTTGACTTGCAATCGTCCTATACCATTGCACTTAACAAGCAACTGATGGAGCTGCTCGATGAGTTGGGCTTCTCATATAAGGTAAACTTTTAAAAATAAAATTATCTTGAAATAGATAGTTTTGAAATATTTTATATTAACTTTGCAACTGAAAAATTTTCTAAAAAATCTTTTTTAATATACACAGATATGGCTTTTATTTTTGACGACACTAATGTAAGACAAGAAATTGAATCGGGAAAACCCGTAGTGATTGATTTTTGGGCTCAATGGTGCGGTCCATGTAAGCACATTTCACCTATTGTTGAGGAACTTGCACAGGAATATGAGGGCAAAGTGCTCATTGGCAAATATGATGTCGACGAGGGTGCAGATTTGCTGGCCGAGTACAACATTCGCAACATTCCCACAATCCTTTTCTTCAAAGACGGCAAATTGTTTGATCGTCACGTTGGCTCAACAACTAAAGAAATTCTTGCTGAGAAAATCAATGCGTTGCTATAATCTATATTAAAAACATAGATTAAGAACTATTAACAATGAAAGAGAAACTTTTAGCATTGTTCAGTGAGCGGTTCGGTACTACGCCTGTGTTCTATGCGTCATCGGGCCGCATTAACTTGATAGGCGAGCATACCGACTACAATGGCGGATTTGTCTTCCCCGGCGCAATTGACAAGTATATCATGGCTGCTATCAACGTGAACGGAACCGACAAGGTGCGCGTTTACTCAGCCGACTTGAAGGAGTATAGCGAATTTGGCTTGCAGGAGGATGAAGCTCCTCAGCAGCAATGGGCTCGCTACATCTTTGGCGTGTGCCGTGAGGTTATCAAGCGCGGTTTCACCGTGAAAGGATTTGATACTGTGTTCGCCGGCAATGTGCCTCTGGGAGCCGGTTTGTCATCTTCAGCTGCGCTGGAGTCATGCTTTGCATTTGCCATGAACGATATGTTCAACGAGAACAAGATTGACAAGTTTGAACTGGCCAAGATAGGGCAGAGCACCGAGCATAACTATTGCGGTGTGAATTGCGGCATCATGGATCAGTTTGCCTCTGTGTTCGGAAAGAAGAATTGCCTGATGCGCCTTGACTGCCGTTCACTTGAATATGAGTATTTCCCGTTTGACCCACAAGGTTATCGCTTGGTTTTGCTCAACTCTAAAGTGAAACATGAATTGGTCGATTCGCCTTACAACAAGCGCCGTGCCTCTTGTGAGCGCGTTGCCCACATGCTTGGCGTTGAAACACTGCGCGATGCCACCATGGAGATGCTCGATGCAAAACGTGATGAAATAGGCGAGGAAGACTACAAGCGTGCCAAATATGTGATTGGCGAAAAGCAGCGTGTGCTCGACGTGTGCGATGCACTGGAACGTGGCGACTACGAAACAGTGGGTGAGCGTATGTATGAGACTCACTATGGCTTGTCGCGCGATTATGAGGTGAGCTGTGAAGAACTTGACTATCTCAATGACATAGCCAAGGAATGTGGCGTCACAGGTTCGCGCATCATGGGTGGCGGCTTTGGCGGATGCACTATCAATCTGGTCAAGGAGGATCTCTACGATCACTTTGTTGCCGTGGCTCGTGAAAAGTTCAATGCCAAGTATGGTCATGAACCCGTTGTTATTGATGTGGTTATTAGCGATGGCGCCCGTCGATGCGATTGATTTTATTTTTCCTTTAATTCAATGATTAACAACTATAATCAACAATGAAACCCACACTATTTGTATTGGCTGCAGGCATGGGCAGCCGTTATGGCGGATTGAAGCAACTCGATGGACTTGGCCCTCATGGCGAGACCATCATGGACTATTCGATATATGATGCCATCAAGAGCGGATTCGGCAAAGTGGTCTTTGTCATTCGCAAAGACTTTGAGGCTGAGTTCAGAGAAAAAATTCTGTCGAAGTATGAGAATCACATTCCCACCGAGGTGGTTTTCCAGTCGGTTAATGACCTTCCCGAGGGATTCACTTGTCCTCCTGAGCGCACGAAACCCTGGGGCACAAACCATGCTGTGATGATGGGCAAGAACGTGATTCACGAGCCGTTTGCCATTATCAACAGTGACGACTTTTATGGTCGCAACAGTTTTGAGGTGATGGCTCGCGAGTTGCAATCGCTTGCGCCCGATAGCACAAGGCATTACTCCATGGTAGGCTTCAAGGTGGGCAACACCATGAGCGAGAGCGGCACTGTATCGCGCGGCGTGTGCGAGACTAAGGGCGAATTCCTTTCGTCGATTGTTGAACGCACCAGCATTGGTTATGATGAGGAACACAAAATCTCGTTTGTCGACGAGAATGGCAACAAACAGATTCTTGAACCGGCAACTCCCGTGTCAATGAACTTCTGGGGATTTACTCCCGACTATTTCGCTTATAGCGAGGACTTCTTTGTGCGTTTCCTGCGCGAGAACATTGACAAACCTAAGGCTGAGTTCTACATTCCCTCACTGGTTAATGAGCTTGTGGAGCGTGGCGAGGCCTCAGTGAAGGTTCTCACTACTGAATCCAAGTGGTTTGGCGTTACTTACAGCGCTGACCGAGAAGGAGTGGTGGCCAAGTTCGCCCAACTGCATAGGGATGGTGTTTACCCTGAGAAGATGTTCTAATACACTTGATTAAAACCCCAATTTTAGGATATTTGAGTCGGGACTGACTTGGTGTTAGCCCCGGCTTTCTTGTTGTGAAGTGCTAAAAATCAGAAATAATGCCACAAAAATTTGAGATATTTGTGGAAAGGTGCTAACTTTGTGACACCACAACACAAGAGATGACTGAACAATTTAGCAATAACGCGATAATCAAGAAATTCACACATTACCTTGAAGAAGGGGCTTTTCGCAAAACCCCTGAACGCTTTGCTATTCTTGACAAGATTCTGTCCTTGCCACACACATTCACCATAGAGCAACTCAACGGTGAGTTGGAGAATGATGCTTACCACGTGAGTCGGGCTACAGTCTACAACACCGTGGAATTGCTCATCAAGGCGGGTATCTTGCGCAAGTTGTTTCTTGATGGTGTGCAAATGAAGTATGAGCGAATCAGCAATGTGAGCTATACTTACCTCATGTGCACGAGTTGCGGCAAATGCAAGGAAGTCAAGGACTATGAATTGTCGGCCTACATGAATGCCCGCACCTACACGGCTTTCCACACATCGCACTTCTCGATGTGCGTTTATGGCATTTGTAACAATTGTGCACGCAAACAGAAAAAACGCAAACGAACATAAAACGACTAAAGTTATATAATATTAATAATTAGATGAAAGCTGACGTACTTTTAGGACTGCAGTGGGGCGATGAAGGTAAAGGCAAGATTGTTGATGTCTTGACACCTCACTATGATATAGTGGCACGCTTCCAGGGAGGACCAAATGCCGGTCACACTTTGGAGTTTGAAGGTAAGCACTTTGTGCTTCGTTCCATTCCGTCGGGCATTTTTCAGCAAGGCCAAGTGAATGTGATAGGCAATGGTGTGGTTCTTGACCCTGTGCTGTTCAAAGAAGAAGCTGAGGAACTGGAAAAGAGCGGAGTCGCGCTGAAACAAGTACTCAAAATCTCAAAGAAGGCTCATGTGATATTGCCCACTCACCGCTTGCTTGATGCCGCCTATGAGCGTCTCAAAGGTGATGCGAAAATCGGAACTACCGGAAAGGGCATCGGTCCTACTTATACCGACAAGGTGAGTCGTGACGGAGTCAGGGTAGGGGATTTGCTTCAAAATCTCGATGAGGCTTATGCCAAGGCTAAACGCCGTCATTTGGCGTTGCTCAAGGCCTGCGGCATGGAAGCTGATATTCAAGAGGCCGAGCAGCGATGGCTTGAGGCTGTTGAATACTTGAAGCAATTTGAGCTGATTGACAGCGAGTACTATGTCAATAATTCGCTGCAAGCGGGCAAGCGTGTGCTGTGTGAAGGCGCACAAGGCTCGTTGCTTGACATTGATTTTGGCTCCTATCCGTTTGTCACATCGTCAAACACCGTGTGTGCGGGCGCTTGCACCGGTCTGGGCCTGGCTCCGTCGCGCATTGGTGAAGTCTACGGTATCTTCAAGGCTTACTGCACGCGTGTGGGCAGTGGCCCGTTCCCTACCGAGTTGTTCGACGAGACGGGTAGCATGATCAGAAACATCGGTCATGAATATGGAGCCGTGACCGGTCGTGAGCGACGCTGTGGGTGGATTGACCTGGTCGCTTTGCGCTACACCATTATGCTCAATGGCGTGACCCAACTCATCATGATGAAGAGCGATGTGCTCGACGGCATGGATGTGGTGAAGGCCTGTGACGCCTATGAGGTCGACGGTGTGTTGACTCACGATGTGCCCTTTAATATGGGCGGCAACGTGAAACCTGTCTTCACCGAGTTGCCCGGTTGGAAAACCGACCTGACGCACATAACCGCTGAAGATCAGTTCCCAAAGGCATTTGTTGACTATATCCATTATCTGGAATCGCGCCTGGGCGTGCCCATCACTATTGTGTCGGTTGGCCCTGACCGTGAGCAGACAATCATAAGAAATAACGCACATTTATCATAAATTTTTAACAACTAAATTACTAATTATCATGGCAAAAGTAAAACCATTCAAAGGTGTGAGACCACCGAAACAGTTTGTTGAGCAAGTTGCTTCTAAACCTTACGACGTGCTTTCTTCAGAAGAAGCAAGACAAGAGGCAGGCGACAACGAGAAGTCTCTGTATCACATTATTAAACCTGAGATTGACTTCGATTTCCCCATTGAGGAGAACGATCCGCGCGTGTATGATAAGGCCGTTGAGAATTTCGCTAAATTCCAGAAAAACGGCTGGCTCGTGCAGGATAAAGAGGATAACTACTACATCTACGCTCAAACCATGGACGGCCGCACTCAGTACGGTATCGTGGTTGCCGCCAGCGTGTGGGACTACATCAACGGCAACATCAAGAAGCATGAGCTCACTCGTCGTGAGAAAGAGGCTGACCGCATGCAGCACATTCGCGTGAACAATGCCAATATTGAGCCGGTGTTCCTCGCATTCCCCGACAACAAAACGCTCGAAGATATCATCAACCGCACCAAGGCAACCGAGCCTGAATATGACTTTGTGTCTGAAGACGGCATTGGCCACACGCTGTGGTGCATCAATGACAAGGAGACTGTCGATGCGATTACTGCTGCATTCGACGCTATTCCTTATCTCTATATCGCCGACGGTCACCACCGCACCGCCGCCGCTGCTCATGTGGGTGAGGAAAAGGCTCAGGCCGACCCCAATCACAATGGCACTGAGGAGTATAACTACCTCTTGGCAGTGTGCTTCCCCGAGTCTCACCTCAAGGTGATGGACTACAACCGTGTGGTGAAGGATTTGAACGGACTCACCGAGCAGCAGTTCCTCGACAAGATTGCCGAGCACTTCACTGTAGAGGAGAAAGGTGCTGATGAGTATCGTCCCAACCGGCTCCACAACTTCTCGCTCTATCTTGGCGGCAAGTGGTATTCGCTGACCGCTAAGGAAGGGACATACGACGACAACGATCCCATCGGCGTGCTCGATGTCAAGATTTCGTCTGACTACATTCTGCGCGACATCCTGGGCATCGTCGACCTGCGCACCGACAAGCGAATTGACTTTGTAGGCGGCATCCGCGGCTTGGGCGAACTCAAGAATCGTGTTGACTCGGGTGAGATGAAGATGGCGTTGGCCCTCTATCCTGTGACCATGCACCAGATTATCAATATTGCCGACACCGGCAATATCATGCCTCCCAAGGCCACTTGGTTTGAACCCAAACTGCGTTCAGGTTTGATTATTCACAAACTGAGCTAAAGCCAAGTGCTTAGCACTTTAGGAACTTGAAATACAATATCCTAAATCATACTATGGATGCCTCCTGCTCACTGTGGGAGGCATTCATTTCTTTTTCTTGCCCTGTTCGCCGTAGGGTTTAGACGCGCTACCCTTGGTCTGAATCAGTACGACTCCATTGGCTCCGCGGAATCCGTAGATGATGGTTTCATTCGGATCCTTCAGCACTCTGATTGACTCAATGTCGTTTGGGTTAATCATGTTGATGGGGCCGTCGTAGGGTATACCGTCAACCACATATAGGGGGTCGGTACCGGCATTGATCGAGCCGATTCCGCGTATGAGCATCGTCGGCGGTTTCTCCGGATTGCTTGAGGCACTGTTGAACTGAACACCGTTAAAGTTCCCTTCAATCGCTTGCGTCACGCTATTGTAGGACTTGAGATTTGTGCCCTTTGTGGTCGTGCAGGAGGTGATGAGCAGTGCTGAGCACAAGAATGCGGTTATGTGGAGAATCGTTTTCATAGCAAAGTGTTTTGAATATGGAAATTCCGAATGCAAATTTAAAGAATCTTTCTCAATAAATATAATAAAAATTCGCTTAATTTGCCAAATTCGCATTAAGTTCTACCGGCTATCGCCGGAATTTTAATGGCGATGGCCATTTTAATTTTTACTTTCATAATTTTAGGGCGTTAGCCCGGAAATTTTAAGTGCGCAGCACGTCCAAACAAATCACTATCTTTGCCGCACACCCACGCTCATTGCCATTCTTAGCATCCTTCTCACAGCATTGCTGTCAGCCATTCCGAGTTCTCCGAGTTCTCCGAGACCTCCGATAACTGAAAACTGAAATGTATGGTGTCAAAAAAACAACCGCCCTCCGGCAGGGGAGAGCGGTTGCTTGATAATTTGAAAACAGAGGAGTGGATTACTCTTCGTCTTGCTTGCTTTCTTCGTACTCCTTGAGCAGTTTCTCCTGAACATCGCCGGGAACGAGTTCGTAAGAAGCGAACTTCATGGTGAACGATGCGCGGCCACCGGTGATAGAGCTCAGAGCGGTTGAGTAGCTTGACATCTCTTTCAGAGGCACCTTGGCATTGATTTGCTGCATGCCGCTGGCTTCGTTCATACCCATGATGATGGCGCGACGGCCCTGGAGGTCACTCATCACATCACCCATGCACTCGGCGGGCATGATGACTTCAACATCGTAGATAGGCTCGAGCACCTTGGGGTTAGCTTCGCGGAACGCCATGCTGAAGGCGTTGCGGGCTGCCAGACGGAACGAGATTTCGTTACTGTCAACGGGGTGCATCTTACC
>CAMKGM010000032.1 GCA_946412245.1 uncultured Bacteroidales bacterium | reverse complement strand
AAGGACGGTGTGAACGTGGGTGTGTGCGACAAAGATAATGGAACGATGGAGGTTGTGCGAGGGCA
Source organism: uncultured Bacteroidales bacterium (assembly GCA_946412245.1). Lineage (GTDB taxonomy): Bacteria > Bacteroidota > Bacteroidia > Bacteroidales > Muribaculaceae > Sodaliphilus. The sequence continues at coordinate 34,484 of CAMKGM010000032.1, read as the reverse complement.
ATAACAAAGAATGAATAAAACTACGGATTAATCTGATGAATCTGATTTGTTTTGGACGCTGCAGAATAATCTCGAAAAGGACAAAAGAGCATAGAATAAGACAGAAGAACAAAAGAACATAAACTTCTGTTGCTTATGTTCTTGTGCCTTGAAAATCAGCCTCGTATGTACCTTGTGTTTATATGCGAGAGGGCCCGGCCGCGGTGCGAGGATGTAACAGCAAAGGAGGCTCCCCGATGACCGGGAAACCTCCTTGTTTATAGCAGATTGCTGCTCAGGCAGCGTCGTTATCAGTTCAGAATCAGGTTGATCAGTGCAGTCACATCGTTCACGTTGATAGCGGTATCCTCGTTCACGTCGGCTGCCACGCTGTCAAACGGAGTGGGGTTCTTGCCCAGGATGTAATTGATGAGTGTGGTCACGTCGTTCACGTTCACCTCGCCATCCATGTTCACGTCACCCTTGATGCTTGAAGTGTTCTCAAACAGAGTAACTTCCTCAACATTCGACCAGTTAGACTCGGTGTTGTTGGTGTAAACGGCTTTCACCTTATAAGTATAGGTTCCCTCGTCAATGAGATTGGTCACATCGTAGTACTTGTTGGTGATGCCGGTAATCAGGCGGTAAGTCTCGTCACCGGTCTCGTTGGCGTTGAGCGTAGCTGCAGTAGCGTCACCGCTGTACACCTCGATCTTGGCGATGTCGGGCGAGTAGTTGTTCTCAGTAGTGGTGATGGTGATCTTCTGGCCCGAGGTTGCAGACACGACCCAAGCGAAGGTCTCGCCTGATGTGAAGTTGTGGCCGACAGCACTGGTTTGCGGAGTGGCAACGGTGAGGTTACCTGCGCCGTCGTTTGTAGAGCCGGTAGTGATCTTCATGGTGAAGGTCTGGTTCTCATATCCCTCGGGAATGGTGTAGGTGATGTTGCCGGCAGTGCCTGTACCCTGATAGTTGTTCCTGAAGTAGACGATACTGTTCAGACCGCCACGCACATTGGTGCCGCCCCAGGGAGCAGACAGGGTGATGTCGTAGTAGCCAGTAGCGCTGCCCGTGAAGTCGGTACCTAAAAGGGTGTTGAGCAGTTCAACGGGAGCAACGGGGCTCACATAGTTCACCTCGAGGGTGTAGCTTGCCACGTTAGCGGCAGGAGTCTGGTCGGTCCAGTCGGCACGGAAACGATTGATGTTGATGTAGCTCTCGTCGGCGGGTTGCATCACGGGATCAACATAAGTACCGGCACCGGTCAGGGTGATGGTCTGAGTGGTTGCGTTGCTCGAGGTGAGGGTGATGGTAGCCTGATAGTTGACGTTAGCCTTCGGGGTGAAGGTTATGTTCAGAGCCTTGCCGCCGGCAGCCTGAGTGGGCGTGATGGTGGTGGCATCAATAGCGAACACGTTGTTCGGGTCGTTGAGCGTAGCGGTGATGTTGCCTTCCAGGTTAGCGCCGCTAATGGTCACGCTCTTCTGGCTATTCTGACCCACGTTGAGCGAACCAAATGCAACTGAAGTTGCCGAAGGTATGATGGTGGGAACCGGAGTTGAGGTCAGCGTCACGGTCTTGTTGTTAGACCAGCTACTCTCATTAGCAATTGTGGCGTCAACGGGAACGGCCTTCACACGGAAGGTGTAAGTGTTGCCGGTTGTCAGGCCGGTCACGTTATAGGTCTTGGCAGTGATGCCCGATTTGTTCATCACGGTTGAGCCGTTGCGCATCACGTTCAGCGTGTAAGTCACGTTCACGCTTGGATTGTGAGTCCAAGTAGCGGTGAAGCCTGTCTGGGTCACATTCGATGCGTCGGCGAGCACGGGAGCTTCAATGTCGACCTTCTTCACGGTAGCGGTACCGTTCAGCGCTATGGTCACATCTTGAGCACCGGTGCTACTCAGCTTGATTGAGCCGTTGTAGGTGCCCTGGCTCTGAGGAGCGAAGGTCACGGTCACAGTCTTGCCGCCGCCGGCAGCCTCGCTGGTGGTGATGCTGGTGGGGCTCACGGTGTAAGCACCGTTAGCGTTGGTGAGCGTAGCGGTGATGTTACCGGAGAGGTTGCGACCGGTCACGGTGAAGGTCTTGCTCACGGTCTGCTCAGCTTCGCAACTGAAGTCAAGCGAACTGACTGATGCAGTGATTTGGGGATCCATGGATGCGGGCTGAATACCGATCACAGCCTGCTGATCCTGGTTGAAGGTATAACCATCGCCATCTGAGAATGCGTTCATCGCCATCCAGTTGTTACCATCGCCGCTCCAGCCGAAGTTCACGTGATACTTGCTGTCGCTGTCGCGGTAACCGTCGACGTTAAAGGCATGACCACCGGCATTTGAAGCTACTGCCATATACACAATGGGGCGGCCGGCAGCCATCTCATTCTGAATGAGGGTTGCCCAGTTGGTTGCGCTATAGCTGCTCTTTTGCACGACGCGGCAGGTGCTCTCGTCGTAGCCAAAGAGCACGTACATGTCCACAACGTTTTGAGTGTCGGTGGTGTAGATACCGCTACCGCCGGCACTTGCGGTGCCGTACATCATCTTCTCGGCCTGGCCCACATAGCGCATCAGCGTGGCAACTGCGTTGCCTTGCGCGGTGGTGTAGCTGCCGGTGTAGCTGTCTTTCATGTTAGCCCAGTCAAAGGTGGTAGCACTCAAAGCCGGATAGGTGAAGTTTACGCTATTGTAATAAGAGAGTTCAAGAGTCGAGGTATAGGACGGAATGGCATCGACTTGAGCGGTGGGCCATTTCCAGTAGTACATCACCATCGAAGCCGAGGTGGCGGGGCAACCGGTGTAGCACTGATAAGAGGTGCCGTTGTAAGTGAACTTGCACTGATTCCAATAGGGTGCATCCTGGTCCCACAGGGCGGTCAACAGCGGGCCGTAAGTCACGGCTTTAGCACCTGATGCCTTGAGAGTCGAAGGTTTCGTAACCTTAGCGGTGGGATTTGAAATCAGCCAGTCAATTTGCTCTTTGTAGCCACTGATCATGTCTTTCAAACCATCGGGAATACGATCCAGGTTCAGCGGTTTGTCACCCACTGCCAGGATTTCCTCAGCGCGGTCATCACCGGCCACAATCAGGTAAGTGGTTGAGGTGTTGAAGAAGTACAGAACAGGAGTTTCCTTGTTCACGTCACCCATCTCGGTCTTGATCAGGGTGGGCTCAATGGCTGATGGAGCCATGTACTTGCCGGCATACATCTCGTTCACGAGAAATTGCTGGGCCGTTTGTTTTGCAGTAGCCAGGTCAACCGGAGCTGCGCTAAGCTTCACGGCAAACAGAGCCACTAACATTAGTAATAAATGTTTTTTCATAGAAATTTTTTGATTGATATAAAAATTTTAAGTTGAAAAAGTGGTCTAAATTACACATTATTATTGACATGTGCAACTGTTTTTTAATAAAACCTGTCTTCTTGCTATTAAATCCTATTGATTCTGAGCATTTTGCAATAATTGCAATTTGATTTTTTTAAACCAAATCATGATGAGGCTTAGGCCCTTCTGTTTCCTATTAGAAACCATAATACCCCATTCTTGATTTTGAATGGGGCATTACGTTGTCGGTTTTTTATTGTCAAGCCAAGTGCGGCAGGGCCTCGTCACTTACGAGATGCCCAAAATCAGGTTGACCAGGGCAGTGACATCACTCACATTGACGAGTCCGTTACCGTCAACGTCGGCAAGGGTCTCATCCTTGGGCTCAATGCCCAGAATCATGTTCACCAGTGCGGTCACGTCGGTCACATTCACGCTTCCGTCGCCGTTCACGTCGCCCGTAGTGGGGCGTGTGGCGCGGTAGGTGAAGGCAATCACGTCGCCGTAGTCGCTGGTGCGGCTCACGTTCTGCTCATCTAAGTAGGTGATTTTGGCACGGCCATAGTAGGTGGTGCCGTCTTCCAGTAGCTTGCTGTTCACCTTGATTTCATTGGCCGGCTTCGACACCCGGGTTTCACCGTTCTTGAGGGTCTCCACAAATCGTGTGCGGCCCCACACGGTGGCTGAGTTAGATACTTCCACGACGTAGGAGAGGACCTCGCTCTGGCGTTCCACCTCAATGTATTGGTCACCGTAGAGCGTGCCGCCGTCGCGGGGTGTGATGAAGGTGGGGATGGCAAATTGTGTGACGAAACTCACAACGGGGCTTGTCTGCTCCAGTCCGTTGTAGGTGAGCGTGACGTCGGCATAGTACTTCGACCCGGGATTGAGTTTGCCTGCGGGAATCACCAACTCGCCGGTAGCCGATGTGCCGGTGAACACCACCTCGCTCATTTCCATATCACCGGCAATGCGCAGGGTCGCAATAGTTTGGTCATCAGGAGCATTCCAGCGAATGGTGTCGGTGGTGCTCAATCCTTGCTGACCGTCGTAGGGGCTGGTGATGACAAGCGTCAGCGGTACAATTTCGCGCACCTCGCTCAACCCGTTGGCGTGGCCGTCGCCGGCGGCTTGCACGCGCCAGTAGTGGGTCTCGTTGTTGCGCAGACTCAATTGGGCACTGCTCACCACGGTATCGGTCGTGGTCACGCGCCCGGTCACGTGGTCAAACGAGCGGTCAAGCGCCACTTCAAGGATATATTTCGAGGCACCCTCCACCGAGTTCCATGCGAAATCGAAAGGATTGTAGAGCGACGCACCGCTCTCGGGGCTTACCAAAGTGGGGCCGGGCAGTGGGTCGAGCGCTTCGCCGAAGATGACCGGTTCATATTCGTTACCCACGCGGTCGAGCACGCACACGGCATACTGATAGCCCTCGCGGTATTCTTCAGGGATGGTGTACACGCCGTCGTAGCTAATGTCGAGCAAATACTCGCCGTCACGGCTGAATAGCTCGTGGGCAAGCGTCACCGGGAAGGCATAGATGGTGTAACGCACATTGTCATAGCCGTTCCACGTCAGTTGCTGGCCGTCGAAGTTCAGGTCGCGCACAAGGCCCGGGTCGGTCGCCTGTTTCCACGGCATGGCCGGGGGCAGAGCTGGGCGGGTATAGGTCACGCGGCCCAGATAGTGGGCAAACGACTCATCGGCTCCCAGCCTATAGAGATACTTGCACGAGTAGTAGATAGAGCCGGGCGCGTTGTCCTCGTTGGTGGTACGCATCAGTTCCACCTGGTTGGCATATTCGTCGTAGTCATTGCTGCTCGTCATGCTCGGTACGGGATCTTCAGAGCCGTAGCTGTTCTTGCCTAGCGACGAAATGGAGTGAGACACGAACATGTGACGCTCAAATTTCTTGGCAACCTTGTTCCACCAGGGAGCCAGTTTGCCGTAGTCGGCTGAGGCATAACCTATCTTCCAGTAGATTTGCGGCGAGATGTAGTCCACGCTCTTGGCTTGGTACCATGCCAGCGGGTCGCTGAAGATGCCGTTATACTGCCAGTCGCTACCCGAGCTGGGTTCAACGCCATATTGTGCCGCCACCGAGGCGCTCGTGCATGCCACGCCTGCCGGCGAGATGCCGAAGCGCACCCAGGGTTTGGTCTCTTGTATCATGTCGTACACCGCCTTCACCATGCGGTTCACATTGTCGCGGCGCCAGTCGGCCATCGACATACTCGTGCCGGAGTCCACCCACTCCTGGTAGTCACCTGCCGACGAGTTGGTAGGGATGCCGTTGGGGTAGAAGTAGTCATCATACAGAATGCCGTCGAGGTCGTAGTTCGCCACCAGTTCGTGGCACACTTCCACAATGCGGTCAATAGTGCGTTGCTGACCGGGGTCCAGAATGATGGTGCTTCCGTAGGTCAGCAGCCAACCTTCATTCTTCAACTGCTGGTCGTAGGCCGTGTTCCAGTCGGTTCCGGTGCTCCAGCGGTAGGGGTTCACCCATGCATGGCACTCCATGCCGCGGCTGTGGCACGCTTCCACTACATATTGCAGCGGGTCGTAGCCCGGGTCCTTACCGCGTGTGCCGGTCAGGTAGCTCGACCATGGCTCAATGCTCGACCTGTACATTGCGTCGCACATGGAGCGCACCTGAAAGTTCACCGCATTGAAGTTGTTGTTCTTCAGCGAGTCGAGCATACGGTCTATCTCGGCTTTTTGGCTCTCGGCACCGCTTGTGGCGGGCCAGTCAAGTTGCCACACCGTGGCCACCCAGGCCGAACGGAATTCGCGCTTCGGAACCCCGAAGTTGGTAGCGGATGCGTAGCATGCGCCTATCAGTAACGCCATGGACAAGGCCATGAATTTGAGTGAATTGATCTTCATAATGACTGTAGAATGTTTTTTATAGAGTTCAATAATGTGACTATGTCGCAAAGTTAATAGATATAATCCTTGAAAAAGCTGAAAATCTATTAAAAAATCCTAAATACTAAATCCGCCATTTGCCTTCTCACGAATGAAAATGACGAATATAGCGCTGAAAAATGCAGATGTAAAAAAAAATGTGTAATTTTGCTTCAATAAATCATTCCAGGCATGAAAACCGGGTTGACAAGAAACGAAGAACGAGTAGACCACCTATTTGAGCGAATCTCTCGCCTGATAGAGCAAGCGCGTAGTTTTGTGGTAACTTCAGTAAATAAAGCTGAAGTCCGTACTCGTTTTGAAGTTGGTCGCTATATTTTTGAGGATGAGCAGCAAGGCGAGCGGGCCGAATATGGTAAACGTGTCCTGAAAAAGCTTTCTGATAAATTGACAAATCGTTTTGGTAAAGACTGGACAGTTGACACCCTGACGCGTTGCAGAAAGTTTTATATGACATATTCTACTCAAAGACAAATTTTGGCAACAACGTTGCCAAAATCTCAAAATATTGAAAATGAGGATATTGAAGATTTTGGCAACACTGGTGCTACAATTCATGGACCTCGTTTTATATTGTCTTGGAGCCATTATTTAGTGCTGATGCGTATTGACAATCCCGAAGCTCGAAGTTTTTACGAGATAGAATGTCATCAACAACAATGGAGTGTGCGGCAACTTTCACGTCAAGTGGGTAGTAGTCTTTATGAACGGTTAGCATTGAGTCGCGACAAGGATGCTGTGATGAGACTGGCGAGAGAAGGACAAACAGTTCAGAAACCGGCAGACATCATCAAGAACCCCGTTACACTTGAATTTTTGGGATTAAAACCCGACGCAGAATACACTGAAACCAAATTGGAGAATGCTATTATCGGCAAAATGCAATCTTTCCTGCTTGAGATGGGAAAAGGATTTCTCTTTGAGGCTAGGCAGAAACGTTTTACGTTTGAAGAGCGAAATTTTTATGTTGACTTGGTGTTTTATAATCGTTTGCTACAATGCTATGTTCTAATTGACCTTAAAACAGGCGATCTTTCGCATCAAGATTTGGGGCAAATGCAGATGTACGTCAACTATTATGACCGGCACGTAAAGCAAGATTTTGAGAGACCTACCATTGGCATATTACTATGTGAAAATAAGAATGATGCGCTTGTGGAACTCACACTTCCAAAAGATTCTAATATATATGCTTCTCAATATCAACTCTATTTGCCCGACAAGGCTATGCTTCAAAATAAATTGCGGCAATGGATTGATGAATTTAATAATAATGAGTTTAACAAACAAACTTCCGAGAATTACGAATGAGCAAGGATGAACTTGTAGCTTCTAATCTGTCGGAAGATAAAGTATAAAGGCATGAAAACGGCATCCAAACCCGGCGTATCGCCACAGTTGCAGCATCCCGAATTGTGGAACCTGCTACTGGGCATCGACGAAACGCAACTCAATTACCTGCTCTACAGTCCGGCGCAGGACAACTCTTTGATTACCGGCACGGTGCCGCTCAGCGACACGCAAGAGTCCTATCTCAAGGCAGTGGAAAATGCGGTCTACGACACACCGCTGCTGCTTGACGACTACAGGAGCGTGCGCTTGGCGGTCAGGTCGTCCCGTTTCATCGTGTTACCGGCCGGAGCGGCTGCCGACGAGGCGCTCATGGCGCAGGCTTTCGCGGCCGCTATGCCCGACGCGCAGGGCGACATCACGCACTGCCACCTGCCGGCCAACGACGTGGACATAGCCTTTGAACTCCCCAAGGGTATGCTCAGTTTCTTGCAGCGCACATTTAATATGCCTGTGATTGTGCATCACCTGTATGCCCACTGCGAGCACGCGCTCAAGCTCAATAGCGGTAGCGACACAGCGCGAATGCACCTGCACGTGGGCGAGCACACGATCGATGTGGCAGTATTCAGAGGCGACAAGTTGCAGCTGGCCAACAGCTTCACGTTCGACGATGTGAACGACGCAGCCTACTTCGCGCTCCATGTGTGGAAAACCTGCCGGCTCGATAGCCAAAACCACGAGGCCATTGTCACCGGCAACGCCCATGCGCAACGCGATGCCCTCACTGCGACGCTACGCCGCTACATCACCTATGTCATGCCCGGCATCTTGCCCGCAGCGGCCTTGCGGCTGGGCGACAATGCTCACCAAGCTCCCACCGACTTAATACTACTTTCACTATGCGAATAATCACCGGAAAATATGGGCGCCGACGCTTTCAGGTGCCCGGTAACATCACGGCGCGACCCACTACCGACATGGCGCGCGAGAACATCTTTAACGTACTTGAGAACATGGTCGACTTCGACGGTCTCACAGCGCTCGACCTCTTTTCGGGCACCGGAGCCATCAGCTTCGAGTTCCTGTCACGCGGCTGCGCATCGGTGACGAGCGTCGAGAAGGCCACCACGCAGTACAACTTCATACGCAAGGTGCGCGATATGCTCAACGAGAAAAACCTGCGCCAGGTCAAGGGCGACGCTTTCAAGTTCATCGAAACCTGTTCGCAGAAGTTCGACATCATCTTCGCCGATCCCCCTTACGACCTGCCCAACCTCAACGACATTCCGCAACTCATTATCAGCTCCCAGATGGTCAAGCCCGGAACCCTCATCGTCATTGAGCACAGCAAGGCCAACGACTTCAGCGCCCTGCCCGCGTTCTTCCAAAAACGTGTCTACGGCAAGGTCAACTTTTCGCTGTTCCGCATCCCCGGAGCTGAGACCGAACCTGAAGCCCAAACTCAGACCGAGACGGAGATGCAGACTGAGGTTGACAACGATAATCAGTAGGATTATCGACCAACGCCGGTTTTTCACCGACCAACGGCCCTTTTTATTTTTAAACAAATGTGCATTTTTAGTGTCAAAATGGCAAACAAATCAATAATTAACGCTATTTTTGCATAACAATTAAAACTTTACAGCTATGAAGACTTTAACTCGCAATTCATTCCTGGGTGCAATGATGGCAACAGCACTTTTGATGTCGGTTGCCACAATGGCACAAAATAAGGTGACAGGCGCACGCCGTCCGGCAGGCACTACCACCACACAGACGACCAAGAGCTCCGGCACGGTGAGCACAGCCACTACGGCACAGCCCAAGAGCACAACCACGGCTACCGCTCGCCCCGCCACTACCAATAGCAGCCGCTCGCAAGTGGCCAATGTGAATCAGAGCAGCACCACCGGCAACAAGCGTAGTGACACGTCTACGACTAACACTACCACCGGCGGCCGTCGGCCCTCAACCACCGGCTCGGGATCCTCCACTTCCACCGGAAGCGTGACCCGCAGCAACGGAGCGGCACACTGGCCTTCGAGCAACAGTGTCACAGTTCCCGGCACCTCGTCGGGGACAACCAAGAGCGGCACTACCAATGTGGGCACTCGTTCAACCAGGAACACCGGCACTACGGTGTCGTCGGGCAGCACAAGCAGCAGCTCGAATATCACCGGCCAGTCGACCAAAGTGAACACTACCGGCGGAAGCGGTACGGTGAGTGGAGGACGTCGTCCCACCTCGGCATCGACCAATACCGGCACCATTACCAACACCGGTACGACCACGACCGGCAATGCTCGACCCAACGAAGGCAAGAACATTGACTCGCGACTCAACAACGGTGGCAACAACGTGGATGCCAATGCCGGCAACATCAGCGCCAACAGCGGCATCAAGCACGGTAGCGGTAACACCAACATTGGCAGCGGTCGCCGCCCCGGCGTCGACAATAGCAACCACAATGCCGCAAGCAATATGTCGCACTACGAGCTGACCAATCACAGGAACTATAACACTTATAACAACAACTACAAGCGCAATGACTGGAGCCGTCCGCTGCCTCCTCCCACCAGGCAATACCGCCCCGCGGTGCGCATCATCAACCGTCCTGTGATGCCCTCAGGGTTCGTAATCTACAACAGAGCTCCCCGCATCAACACCATCCTGGGACTCTCGTTCGGCAGCTATTACAACTCTTCGCTCAACTACCTCTTCACGATGGGATATGACATCGATGGCTACAACAACGATGTAATCTATCTGAGAGATGTTCCGATGCTGAGATTCACCTGGGCCGACGTCATGCTGAGCTACGACACCTACGGGCGACTCTACAATGCACAGTTTGCTCACTCAACGAGCTATCGTGACCGCAGTCGTTTCAACCGTCTCTATCACGATCTCTACGCAACCTACGGCACTCCTGTAGCCGCTCACATCACCGCCTACGAGGCATCGGTCACCTGGTTCGGTGGCAATGCTGAAGGCTATGTGACACTCGAATTCGGTACCGACACCTACGGCCGCTACTACACAATGGTCACCGTCGGCTACTGATTACCCGACACAACATCCTAAACCCATAACCGAGGGGGTCGGCACACACCGGCTCCCTTGTCTTTTGGACAAAAATGATTATTATAAACCCATCGAGAAAATGGGCACTGAAATGGCAGAATGCGAAAAAAAACACGAAAAAGTTTGCATTTGTCATGAAAAATTTGCAATTTTGTGACATATTTTATTGCGCCAGTTCAAGTTTGACCTGCAAAAAACACCGAAAACACCGAAGAACAGCGCAGTCAGAACCAAAATACAAAAGCAGCGAAGGGTCGCTATATACATGAAAACTGACACACAAAATATCGAGTTAATTAACGTTACGACATGCCCATACAGGGGATGCCGTGGCAAAGTTTTTTCTTTTAAACTATTTAATTATTCACTATGAAAAAGTTATTACTTAGTGCATTTGCTCTCGCCGTTGCAATGTCGGCAGCAGCATTCAACTTGGCACCCAACCGCATGCAGACGGCAACACTGTCAAGTATGGACAATGTCAAGAAAGCCCCTAAAGAGCTTGTTCAAAAGAGACTTCAGCAGAAATTCGCTGAACTCCAAAAGAAAAACGGCTTGTCAAAACTTGACACCCCCACCAAGGCCTCAGATGTTGTTGGTGGTTATACTTGGACTTATAGCGAAACCGAGGCTCAAACTGTTGATCCGGATTCTGCAGTAGTATCGGCCACCTACACCTCTAATGTAGTTATGTACAATGCCAACGATGCAGATAGCACATTTATGATTGCCGGCATGTTCCCTGCACCTGTTAGCGCAAAACTCGATGCAGCGACCTACGCCTCTTACGGCACAAGCATCTTTATCCCCACCTACGATGTAACACAAACAGTTTATTACTACAACAACAATGGGACCTATATACCTTGCACCCTTAGAGCTATATTCTACTATGAAGGTGACGCCACTTACTCAGCCGGTTGGTATATAGATGACGGATTCTGGGGTCTTATCTACCAAGGTGAAATCATTTTTATGGAAGACTATGTTTACATGACACTTAAGATTGGCAGCACCAACTATCGTTTAAGCGACTACATCATTCCTTATAGCGAAATGGTTGACAATGCCGATATTAACGGTATCATGACCTATGATAGAAACTATGGTACCAACTACACCCTTACTGATGCAAGCGCTCTTACAATCACTGAAGATGAGAACTGTGTTGTGTCAGTCAAGAATTTTGCAGGCATCGCTGATGCTGACAAGGTCGCTACATTCAATTTGGCAGCTGACCACACTTGGAAAGCTGATGCAAGCGTCATTGCAACTCAAGGTGACAGCCTCAATTACCAACTCATTGGATTAGCAGCTGATACTTCAGCAGTTTATCTTGAAGGCACAGGTAATGAAACTCAGCTTACATTTGGTTCAAACTGGACACTCATGGATTTGGAGTCCTATTATTGGTTAGGGGTTTTGAATCCTGCCACTATTACTCTTCTTGATGGTGAATTCGTTTATCCTACTGCAGCTCCTGATGTTTACATTATGGGCGAAGTGGGCGATAACACATGGGCACCCAATGTGGGCCAGCAGATGACCCTCGACGAAGAAACCGGTCTGTACACCGCTAACATTGAATGCAAGGACAATGACAACAACGGCTATGACTACTTCAGCTTCACCACTAAGCTTGCCGATAATGCCGACGATTGGGATGGCATTGCTCAATACCGCTTCGGTGCTGTTTCAGAAGCAACTGACGAGAACCCCAATGGTGACTTCTACGTGACCGACGAGATGCTGGGCATCGACCTGAGCCTCACCAACGAGTATGTACACGCATTCAGAGTGACTAAGGGCGAATATAACCTGACGCTGAACTATGCCAACATGAAGCTCAAGATTGAAAAAGTGGCTCCCACTGTGAAGCTGGGCGACGTGAACGGCGACGGTGATGTAAATGTGAACGACGTGACCGTGCTCATCAACTACATCCTGGGCAAGAACCCCACTCCGTTTATTGAGGCTAACGCTAATGTGAATGGCGATGAGGGAATCAATGTGAACGATGTGACTGCACTGATCAACATGATTCTGAACTGATCAACATGATTCTGCTCTGATCAACATGATTCTGCACTGATAATGATGCTGCTTGAGCAGCAACCCACTATAACTAAGGAGGTTCCCCGCTCATCGGGGAGCCTCCTTTGCTATTACCAAACCTAGCACCGCAGATTAATCTGATTATGCTGATTTGTTTGGTCGTGCTTCGCACTTAAACAAAATTATATCTTTTCGGGATTATATTCCATAAAACAAGTGTCAGAAGGGGGCGGGGGCGGTGAGAGTGAGTTGAACGGCGGTGAGGGGATGCGTGAAAGTGAGCGACTGAGCGTGGAGCATGAGCCGATTGACTTTCCCCGGCATAGTCGTGCTTGAGTCGGAGTCAGTCGGTTGAATGCCATAGAGAGCGTCGCCCACAATGGGGGCATTGAGTCCGTGCCGGTGCGCCGCATGGACGCGCAACTGGTGCGTGCGGCCCGTCAGCGGATAGAACAGAATGCGGGTGAGACCATCTCGGCGCTCGGTCACCTCAAAGCGAGTGACAGCCGGTTTGCCATGCCGTTCGTCGACCACCTGATAAGGGCGATGGTCTAAGTCAGGCCGCAATGGTAGCGTAATGCTGCCACTATCAGACTCAACCACACCGTGAAGCCAAGCGACATAGCACTTGGTCACCTTGCGGTCGGCAAATAACTGTTGCATAGCCTTATATACCTCAAAATCTTTAGCAAGTAGAAGTACGCCCGAGGTAGCCATATCAAGCCGATGAACCACATAGAGAGGCTCACCACCACGCACGCGTTGCAGGCATTCAGGAAGCGACTCCACACCCAATCGCCCGGGCGCTGAGAGCATGCCCGCCGGTTTATTGACCGCCAAGAGCCACCGGTCTTCGTAGAGTATGCCGATGGGTTTCTCCGGTTCTTTAGGCACCGAATGAGGATCAGGGTCCACCTCAAGTCCTTGAAGCATAAAGTTGAGAATGGGCTTGCACTTGCTTGAACAAGCAGGATAGTAGTGACCGTGATGACGCACCTCGCCCACGGGCGATTCGCCATACCAAAACTCAGCCATACACAGCGGTGTGAGTTGGTTGAGAAAGGCATACTGCAAGAGTCGAGGAGCGCAGCACTCCCCTGCCCCGGCAGGCGGCAAGGGGGCGGCATCGTCGCCATAGTATCGCTTAAATACCTCCACCAAATCGAGGCTTTCGCCCCACGCGTTGCGCACCACAAAGAGAGAGAAGATGCGTTCTTGCAGCGCCTCGCTCATGGCATGGCGGCGCACTTTGAGCCGCGAAACGGTTTCTTGTCGCTCATCAATTTGCTCTTGCAGCGGCGCAATGCGACTATCCCACTGTCGTCGCAGACGCTTGAGCTCTGCCTTTTGAAACTGACTTTGCGCGATAAGCTGCTGCTCATCGGCAGCCGTCAACGTGCCCGATTGCCGCAATGAGTCGCGCTCGTGCTTGCTCCGTGCCATCAGGAGCTTATAATCATTGATTTGGGCATCGCGTTCAGCGCATACTTGTTGCAAGCGCTCACGGAGAGCGGTCGCTGAAGCATCGGCCTGCAAGCGTGCTATCTCGTGATTGATTGCGGTGATTTGCGCTTCGCCTCGCTTGAATTCGCCATTAGGATTGAGCAAGTCATAAACGGGAGGCACAAAGTAATCGTGAAGAACCTTGCCCGCCAAATTGCCTGAAAACGCGGCGAGGAAGCCCAACTCGCCTTCAGGGTCACGCACCACCAGCACGCCCAGCATCTTGCCTCGGCGCAACTCGGCAGCCCACTCGCTGCGGGTATCAAGGTAGCGCATCACATGAGCCGCCGCAAGCCTGCATAGCGGGTGTGGGACATAATTGAACGGAAAAGTGAACCGTTCAGGCAGCGACTGCGCCTCCTCCTCACGATTGAACCTATGTAGTTTGACTGAATCCATTTTTATAGAAGCCATTGCATACTAATGGCGGTAATCGGTGGGCGAAATGCCCTGTGAGCGCTTAAACACGCGATAGAAACTGCTGCGGTGGGCAAAACCCACCTCGGCACCAATGGCATCAACCGTGCGACGGTTAGCAGAATCCTCGTCAAGGAGTCGCTTAGCCTCTTCGACACGAAATTCATTGATGTAGGTCTTGAAATTGACTTGCCGGCCGGCATTGATTGCAGCCGAAACAGTACGAGGATTCTCGCCCAGTCGCTGGGCTATGTCGCTCACCGAGAGGTCGCTTTTCCTAAACAACTTGTCCTGCCGCATCAGTTCATCAATGCGTTGCATCAGTTCCAAGACAGCAGATTCGAGAGGGGCATCGTCAACCTCTGTAGCAGTAGTTATGGCCGGTTCAATGGCATTGAACTGCAATGCATAATTAATGAAACGCACTCCGAAAACAGCGTAGAACACCACCACAACAAGCATAAATACAAAGGCAACAGCAGGAACGGGTAGCAAGGCATAGACAAGGGCGAGCACGCCCACCGCGAGCGAAATATAGAACGAGCGCTCAACCCACCGCAGGCGCCTTGAATCCTCATCGCTGAAGTAATTGTCCATGAGCGACACATAGTGTTTATGCTCTCGCACAAAGACCGTGACAAAATATGCCAGCATGACCAGATAGAAAGCTGCATAAAGCCAAAACGCCCACACCGCCACATTGCCTCCATAGCCTATGGTGGCAACGAGCAGAAGTGCCGTCACAGTAGTGATTACGGACCCCTCGATCAGCAACTTGCGCAGTGTAACGTAGTTGATGCGGATGAGCGTGATGAGCGTGTTCGTGAACAAAAAGGCCTGGTAGCAAGCAATGGTGAGGATGATGGGGCGCACCAGGGTGTTATTGTCACTGGCCTCAAAAACGTGATACTCCAGGTAGATGCAGATGGAATACAGGAGATAGGCAGTGCCCATGATGTAACGTGCGCCGCGATAGTTGCGCAAGGCCGACTTGGGCGGGATGTGCAAGAAGAAGAGGCACAGTGCCATGCCCAAAAGAATGCCTGGGGCAAAGAAAGCGTCGATGATGTGATATAACTGTTCCACGTTGCAAAAATAGCAAAAACCCCAATCATGCGCAATACAAAGGTTTGAAATTAGCAAAAAACGGTTGCAGTTTTGTCAAAAACGGTTGCAATTTTGTTAATTTGGTTTCATTTTTTGAAAGTGTAACCAATTTTGATGAAAGATGTTTTTAAGGTAAAATTTTTATAATTATTTTTGTTAGATTATTTTAAGATTTAATTTTAAGAATTAAGAATAAAATAAAATTTATAATAAATGAAAAAGATTTTTTTAATCATTTTGTTCCTACTCGTGTGTACCTTGGCAGCAAAAGCGCTACCTTTTGAAACAACTCCCAGTCCATCAACCTACCCCATTCACTGGTATCAGTTGAAGATCAACGGCATGTACCTCTATGCCTGCGATGGTCAATGGACCGATGTTGAAGCGAGTTCGACGGCTTCGACTGCCGACGCCTACCTGTGGTGTTTTGTACGCACATCATCGGGAAAAACCGTGGTCTACAACAAGGCTGAAAGAAAATATATGAGACTTGGCTACTCGTTTACCGACAACATGTCGAATTCCGAAATCAACTATGTGGAGGAAGGCAGCAACAACACATTCTACATTTGCTTCAAAGCCGAGAACACCACTTTCTACCTGGATTATGACTCGGATAACGGGTTGCATTCGCCTTCGTGGAAAATGAACACTTTCACTGCCATCCACGCGCTGGTGCAAGAAGAGGCCCCCACTCCTAACGGACAATTGTCGCTAAATCTTGAAGTGTTTGATGATTACTGTATGCTCAATGCCGTTTATAGCGGCAGCGAGGAATGCACAATCACCTTGAATGTGAACGGACGCCCTGTGAACAACCCGTACAGAATCACTCGAACATACGTTGACCAGGAAGTTGATGTGACGGCAACGGTTGAATTCAATGACATGGACCCTCTTGTCGAGCACAGCACAATCGTTGTTCCTGCCCTCCCTTCACAGGAGTTTACCGGGCATATTGAAATTGAATTTACTGAAAACGTGAATGACTGTATGATTTATGCCGATTACATTGGTCCTGAAACCTATAGTCTTAAATTCTTTGTCAATGGAGTGGAAGCGGACAATCCCTATACAATAGCGCGCACCAATGTGGATCAGCACATTACAGTAAAAGTAAGGGTCGAGGGGCGTGGCAGGATACCCCTAGAACTCGAAGAAGAGTACACGATACCCAAATATGTTGAACCCGACCTCGATTTGACATTTACAATCTCTGGACTGAGCGGCTCGGCAGAGGATGCCGAAGGCAGCAACACCTTCTCGAAACTCTACGACAATAATCCCTACACGAAGTGGTTCTTGTCGATGGATACCTGGAGACCATTCTTTATCGACCTCAGGAGCAGCCAGCCGTGCGTGCCTGTAGGCTATGTGATGACTACAGGCGACGACACCAACACCCATCCTAACCGCAATCCCAAAGCATGGAAAATCTATGGCTTTGTGGGGACAGGCGACTGGGACGAAGAGTGGGAGCTGCTTGCCTCCGTACCCAATGGCGCCGAAGCAGGCTTAGGCACAAGCAACATGACTGAGTACAGGTTTGACATCGACGGGGTGAACAAGGAATACAGGTTCTTCCGCTTCGAGGTGCTTGAATTGTGCGGTGTTGAAGATGGCAAACATGTGTTCCAGCTTGCCGAGTTCAGGGTGCGAGGTCGCGCCTACAAAGCTTTGCCTGGCGATGTGGACGGCAACGACACGGTAAACGTGAGCGATGTCACTGCTCTGGTCAACATGATCTTGGGTGTCCTTCCCAAAGATGAGTCCCGTGCCGACGTCGACGGCAACGGCACAGTGAACGTGAGCGATGTCACCGCCTTGGTCAACCTCATCCTGGGTGTGCAATAAAACCGATTTTTCAAAAAATTTCAAATTATTCAAAAAAGCTACAAATAAACGAAAAATATTGAGTCATGAAAAAGATTTTAATGATTGCAGCCATATTGCTGCCCATGCTGGCACAAGCATTGCCCTTTGTGCCCACTAATGACCCTACCTTGTCGACCAACTACTGGTATTTCCTCAAGACCGAAGGATACTATTGCGCGGCCAACGATAATTACGAGATTGTGTTTCGCAACTCTGCCGATGCCGACAATGACAAATACTTGTGGTGCTTTGTTGAAGAACCCAATTGGGGTTATAGATTGTATAACAAAGGTACAGGTCGCTACTTGCAAGAAGAAGGTTTGATTTATGACGAAAGTCTCGCTTACACCTACATTGAAGAGAACGAAGAGACCAACTTCTACCTTTCGTTCTACAGTCTTGCAACTTACCAATGGTACTACTTGTTCATGAACACCTTTCAAGATGATTATGGATTCATGAGGTATATGGATGCCTCAAACACACAAAAAAGCGTCTTCTCAGTTGAACTGGCCAAAGCAGGCACTCCAATATCGGACGATCCCGTGTGGACGCGTTTTGACGCCAACGGAGTGGGTTACGGCTACATCAATGGCGGCTCAGGCAATTCAGAGAACGAGTCGAGCAAAAACTTGTGCGACAACAAAGCCTCCACTAAGTATTTTGGTTCTCCCTCAAACTGCTGGATTATCATGAAGGCTTCGACCGATGTCGCAGTAAACCAATACTCAATTGTCACAGCCAACGATTCACGCCAATTCTACGACCGCGCCCTGCGCAGTTGGACACTGGAAGGCTCCAACGATGCCATTAATTGGGTAACAATTGATAGCCGAGATAATTATCCCATGCCATTTGACAACCAGGTGGAAGTGATGTTTAAGGTTAATTCCAGTCAAAAATTCCGCTATTTCAGATTTAAGACTGAAAGTAGTGCCGGGATCTACGCTCAAATCAGCGAAGTGTGGATTAACGAGCAGCCCCACTCCAATACAAGCCTCGCGGCAGAAGTAGAACACGGATGCGGTCACCCAAGAACAAGAAATTGGTATTGTAGCGATTGTCACTTGAGACGAACATATTTATCCGACCCCATCACCCCACACAAGTTTGAGAACGGAGTGTGCACCGAGTGTGGCATCGGTGAGAATGAGACCAGACTGCTCTACAATGGTCAAGCACTCTACCCCTATTATGTGAAAGCATTGCGTGCTAATCGCATCAGCGAGAACAACTGGCCCGAAGCCCCCGAAGGCTGGAACACTGTAGGATTCGACGATAGCAGTTGGGATAACGTAGCGATGCCCATCGCAAGCCCCAACCACTCTGACGGTCCTTTCGCATCGCTTCAGTACAACTCCAACTGGTATAACGAATACAACTGTTTCTGGATACGCCGTCCCTTCAACATCAAAGAACTGAAGCCGAATGCTATCTTCAGACTGCGTTACGTGCACGACGACAACATGGTGGTTTACGTAAACGGTGTGGAAGTGATTAATGCCCAGGGGTGGAGCTATACTTCAGAACACAGCACTTGGAATGATATCCTTGACGAACGCTACATATACCCCGAGGTATGCCCCGAGGCATTCCAAGAGGGCGACAATGTGCTGGCCATTTACATTCAACAGAACTGGGGTGGTGCCTACTTTGACTGCGAACTCTTTATGGGAGAATCAGATGCAATTCCCGGAGATGTGAACGGAGACGGCACAATGAATGTGACCGACATCACCACGCTGGTGAACATGATTCTGGGCGTAGTCCCCAAGGATGAGTCGCGCGCCGACGTTGACGGCAACGGCACAGTGAACGTGAGCGATGTGACCGCTCTGGTCAACCTCATCCTGGGCATTCATTGATCAGTAAAATAAGAGAGAATGTAGGGTCGCCACCTGTGGCGACCGCACCCTCAAGCACTCCAAAGGCGGGGATGGTCGCCATGGATGACAACCCTACAACAGATAACAGATAACAATAAAAACCATATTACAATGAAAAAGACTTTACTTTTCGTAGCATTGCTGCTACCCATGCTGGCACAAGCATTGCCCTTTGTGCCCACTACCAGTCCGCAAACCGAACCCATTCACTGGTATTACCTGAAAACCGGCGGACGCTTCGTCTATGCCCACGAAAGCGATGAGGCCGATATTGCGGCAAGCACCTCGTCGCAGGAGAATGATGCCTACTACTGGTGCTTTGTTGGCGACGCTACTAATGGTTACCGAATCTACAACCGCGCTACCAAGCAGTATTTGTATGCCGGCGAATTTTTCGGTGATTACAACGATCCCGCTATCGACAAAGTGGAAACGCGCGACAATAGCAGTTTCTACATTTATGCCATGTTTAATTCAGGAACATTGAAGAATTACTTGTGTTACAGAGCCGGCAGTGGTTTTTACACCACGATGGGCAAGGATTCCTACTTCACCGTTACCGAGGCTTTTGTGCAAGAATCGCCATATAGTAGTCTTCCCTATATCACAATAGATCAATTTGATGAATATTGTCGCGTTACAGCCACGGGAACCGGTGAAGTGCATCTTTATATCAACGACGTAGAAGTGGAAAACCCCCACAACATCATGCGCACCTACGAAGACCAATACTGTGTTGCCTCGGCCACCAACCAAGATCCCGGCAAACAAATGGTAGGAACTTCAACGGGGTTCACTGTTCCCAAACTGGAGGGCTCAGGTCCCAACCCCAATCCCACGTTCACACGCTATGATGCCGATGGCGTGGGCTATGCCTTTGAGTATGGGGGGGCCGGCCAAAATGGCTGTGATGCTATCGCCACACTCGATAACAACGCCAACACCTACTTCCAGACTTCACCCGACCAATGTTATGTGGTGATGCAGGCCAGTGAGCCTGTGGCAGTGAAGCAATACAGCCTGGTGACAGGCATTGATGCTTTATATGTATATGAATGGATGATTCGTAGCTGGAAACTCGAAGGTTCCAACGACTTACAGAACTGGACCGTCATCGACACCCAAAAAGATTACCCCATGACGCTTGTTGACCTCACCGAGGTGGTGATTCCGGTGAACGATAGCCGCAAGTTCCGCTATTTCAGATTCACTTGCACCGAGGGAGTATATGACTATGTGCGACTTAGCGAAATATGGATTAACGAGCAAAACCATGGTCAATGGACTCAATTTGACTCTAAGGTTTCGACCTGCGGTGCCGAAGGCGAGCGATACCTGAAGTGTAGCGAATGTAATGCCAAAAAGGTTGAATTGATACCGGCTGATGGAAATCACTCGTTCTACAATGGTGTTTGCACCCAATGCGGCATTAAGCAGGGTGAAACAAGGTTGATTTATAACAGCCAGCGTGCAATCCACTATGTGAAGGCAAAACACGCCTATCTCAAATCCAACGGATACTGGCCTGATGCCCCTGAGGGTTGGAACACTATAGGATTCGACGACAGCGAGTGGCTTGACCTGCCCATGGGAACAGCAAATCCGGGTCACACCGATGGGCCGAGATACCAGCTGCGTTATAACTCATTCTGGTTTGGCGAGTACAACTGCTACTGGATGCGATTCCCCGTCATCCTGACAGAGATTGCCAACGATGCAACCTTTACTTTCAACTGCGTGCACGACGACAACATAGTGGTGTATGTGAATGGACAAACAGAGATTTACAAAGAAGGTTGGTGCGAAACACCCTACGGCAGCACATTTGCTAACACGCACGAAAGCTACAGCATCCCCGCCTCGGCATTCCACCGTGGCAAGAATGTGGTGGCCGTGTATATAGAGCAGAACTGGGGCGGTGCCTACTTCGACTGCGAACTTATTGCATCGGGAGCCACTGCAGGCGATTTGATCCTCGGTGATGTGAACGGTGACGGTACGGTCAATGTGACCGACATCACCACGCTGGTAAACATGATTCTGGGCACTGTAACCAAGGATGAGACGCTTGCCGATGTTGACGGCGACGGCCGCGTAAACGTGAGCGATGTCACCGCCCTGATCAATCTCATCCTGGGCATTCATTGATCATTTAGACAAAAGAACGAAAGAACAAAATGTTTCCGGCAACGGGCATATAAAAATGCGAATTGCACGAATTCAACTAAAAAACATATTACAATGAAAAAGATTATTTCAATTGCAGCCATGCTGTTGCTTGTCACGGCAAGTGCCGGTGCCTATAGTTTCAAGTCGGGCAACCTGTGCTACAACATTGTATCCGGCACCAACACTGTGAGGGTGACTTACGAGAAGTGGTCAACCCCCAGTTACAACAACTTGAGTGGAGCCATCACCGTCCCCCAGACGGTGAGTAGCGGAGGCAAGACTTATACTGTGGTGGGGCTTGAGACCAACACATTCAAGGGTTGTCCCATCACATCGGTTTCACTTCCTTCCACAGTCAAAACCATAGGCTCGGGAGCTTTTGCCGAATGTACTGAATTGACTTCAGCAAATATTCCCGATGGCGTAACTGTTATCACTGAATACTGTTTTAGTTCTTGCAAGAAACTCAAGTCAATAGTTATTCCCAACTCGGTCACAAAGATTGAGGATATCGCTTTCAGGAATTGCGATGCATTAGAGAGCGTTACCATGAGCGACAATGTTACCTCTTTTGGTATGGATGCTTTTCTTAATTGTAATTCGCTGAGAAGCATCAGAATTCCCGCCGTAACGACCAATATAGGCCAGACAGCCTTCAGCAGTCCTTCGTTTGAGGAAATTATTACCGAGATTCAAGACCCTTCGAAGGTAACGATTAACTATTGGGCGTTCATGACCACCAATAAGCAGACTTGCCGACTGGTAGTGCCCCAAGGAACCGTTGAGGCCTATCGTAATGCCAATGTGTGGAATCAATTCGAGAATATAACCGATCATGCGGGTCTTGAGCCCCATCCCAATCCCACATTCACACGTTACGATGCCGATGGTGTGGGCTACGCCTTTGAATATGGCGGCAATGGCGTATATGATAACGATGGAGCCCGTGCCCTGTGCGATGGCAATGCCGAGACCAAGTTCTATGGTGGCTCGCAGAGTTGCTGGGTAATCATGCAGGCCAGCAAGGATGTGGCAGTGAAGCAGTACACCCTGGTAACGGCCGACGACTCGCGCCAGAACTACGACCGCGCATTGCGCAGCTGGACACTGCAGGGTTCTAACGACTTCGAGAACTGGACCCTTATAGATGAGCGCAAGGACTATCCCATGCCGTTCGTGGACAGGGCCGAAGTGGTAATACCCGTGAACGACACCAACAAATATCGTTACTTCAAGTTCACGTGCACTGCCGGCAGTGCCGACAAAGTGCAACTGAGCGAGGTGTGGATCAACAAGCAGAATCACGACTGGAGAGCTGGCTCAAAAGTAGATCCCGGCTGCGGCAAGGAGGGAATGCAAATCTATCAATGCCCCGATTGCCATGCCTATAAATATGAGTTGATTGAGCCCACTGGCTATCACAACTATGTGAGTGGAACATGCTCGGTGTGCCGTCTTGAGTTTGGTGAGGAGAGATTGATCTACCGCTCTCAAGATGACATTGTTCATTATGTAAAGGCGCTGCACCAGTATCGTGGCGACGACAATGCATGGCCTACTCTTCCCGAAGGCTGGAGTACCGCGAACTTTAACGACCAGGAGTGGATCGACCTGCCATTGCCCATGGCAAATCCAAATAATACCGGCGGGCCATTTGAGCAACTGCATTACAACTCTAACTGGTACGACGAGTATAATTGCTACCTGATGCGTTTCCCGATTTACATCTCAAAAATGACGAGTGGCGCCGAGTTCCACTTCCGCACTGTGCACGACGATAACATAGCAGTCTTTGTTAATGGTGAACTTGCTTTGTCGGTTGAAAATTGGAGTTCAGGCACTTCTTGGGATGCTGCCTATGAAGGGTTTGATATTCCTGCATCCTATTTCAAGACAGGCAAGAACATAGTGGGTGTGTACCAGCAGCAGAACTGGGGTGGTTCTTATTTCGACTGTGAACTCACCGCCTCGGGCGTGTCGGTTGGAAAAGTACAAGGCGATGTGAACGGCGACGGCACGGTCAATGTCTCCGACGTCACCGCCCTGGTGAACATGATTCTGGGTGTGATTCCCAAAGATGAGACACTCGCCGATGTGAACAGCGACGGCTCGGTGAACGTCTCCGACGTCACGGCCCTCGTCAACATCATCCTCGGCGTTCATTGAGCAGTAAAATAAGAGAGAATGTAGGGTCGCCACCTGTGGCGACCGCACCCTCAAATGACTCCAAAGGCGGGGATGGTCGCTATGGATGGCAACCCTACAACAGATAACTGATAACAATAAAACTATAATAAACAATGAAAAAGATTCTATTTCTCGCAGCCATGCTGCTCACTTGCGCGCAAGTTGCTTGGAGTTATGATTTTGACTTCGAATATGACAACTTTGCCTATAATGTGAACGATGACGGTACGGTAACACTTGTAGGGAACTACTATTCCAGGACATGCAGTGGCCCGGTCGTCATCCCCGACCGTGTGCTCTATCAAGGCACTTTTCACAATGTGACGGCCATTAGAAACGCATTCTATGGCAATAATAACATCACTGCGGTAACCTTTGGCAAAAACATCCGGAATATCGATGAATATTCTTTCTATTCGTGTGAGGGCCTAACGGGCACGTTTGCCATTCCCGAGGGTGTCACCAACATTGGAAAATTTGCTTTTAGCGATTGCCACGGGTTGACCGGTGTGAGCATTCCCAAGTCGCTCACAAGCGTGGGTGAATATGCGTTCTATGATTGTGAGGAGTTGACGGCTGTATATATCACCGACCTTGCCGCATGGTGCCGACTTCGCTTTCACTCGTTTAGGGACAATCCACTCTGTTTCGCGCATCACCTGTATCTAAACGGTACCGAAGTGCAAAATCTCGAGATTCCCGATGATGTAACCTACATCAGTGATTATGCGTTTTATGAATGCCCCAATCTGCAGAGCATGAGCACGGGCGATGGTGTGGACACCATCGGTGAGAGAGCTTTCTGGGATTGCACCAATTTGAAAACCATCACCTTGGGCAAGAATGTCAAAGACATTAAGAATGACGCCTTTTATAATTGTGTTGGTTTGACCGACATATATTCCTATATCATGGAGCCGTTTACGACTTACGCCTTCACCGATGTGTCATTTTATGAAGTTGTCACGCTTCATGTGCCCAAAGGCACCACTGACAAATATAAACGTCATTATCCGTGGTACTGGTGCACCATCGTTGAAGATTTGGTGACAACAGAACCCGGCGATGTGAATGGTGACGGCACAGTCAATGTGACCGACATCACCACGCTGGTGAACATGATTCTGGGCGTGATTCCCAAAGATGAAACACTAGGCGACGTGAACAGCGACGGCTCGGTGAACGTGACCGACGCAACCACCCTGATCAACATCCTTCTCGGCACTCACTAACCCCACCGGGTTAATGAGCGGCTGAATTTAACCCAACTCGGTCATTAGGATTTTGGGTTAACTATTACAGACTACTCAATCTATATTAGCACAAATAGTGTCTGGAGGGTTCTGGTGCTTACTGGAATCCTCCTTCGTTTTACCCGTTCAGCCATCGCCAAAAGCCCAAGAGCAGGCTTACACTCACCATAAATAGTAATTTCGTTAAAATCCTCTCAATTATCAGCCAATAATATTTTAATTATAAATAAATATTATTATATTTGCATTAAGTTTATAAGCAAATTGCATTTTCTGCTAAAAATCTTAAACATTTTTTGATTGTTATGGAGACCATCTTCAGGCCAACAACACATATAAGCATGAAAATCAGCCACTTTTGCTGGTTTTCAAACATATTTTCTTGTTGGCGTCAGCATGGTTGCACATCATGGCTATCGTGCAGATGTTGCTTTTAATGTACTATTTTGCGATTATTAATAATAGCTACTATGAAAAAGGTTTTATTTCTATTGGCTTTATTGCTGGCTACGCTATCGGCGCAAGCGTGGCCTTTTGTGACAACCCCCAGCATCAGCACCTATCCCATTAGCTGGTATAAGTTGAAAACCAACGGCTGCTACGTTGGTGTAGATCCTTATTATTGTAATGAGCTGATTACTAGCACATCAAATCCATCCTCCGACGAATACCTGTGGTGCTTTGTGCAGTTAAGTTCAGGTAAAATCGTGATTTACAACAAATCAGCACAAAAATACATGAACAATGGTTGGTTCTTGACCAATAATGAGTCTAGCGCTTCTATAAACTACATTGAGGCGGGAAGTGGAAACAATTTTTACATCTGCACCCTTTTCAATGGAAGAAAAATGTATCTTGATTGCCGGACCGATGGTGCCTATCTTCAAACTAGTCCACTCAATTTTAATGCAATATTTGCTTTGACCGAAAACATGGTTGCCCCAGAGGGAACGCTTGATTTCCCTGATCCCATAGTATATGCCGACAAATGCACCATCGCGTTCCAATATTATCCTGCTAATGAAAACGAATACAACCGTGATGATAGACTATATATCAATGGGTCTCCCGTGAATGGGGGGACTCATTTGAAAGAGCCCTATACAATCCGGCGAACTGACGAAGAGCAGACCGTGGAGGCCAGAGCTAGCGTAGAATTCAATAATCCGGGAATAAGTCCTATCAATCTCACAAAGATTTTTAAGATTCCCGCACTAAACGATACCAGTTGCAGTGATCTCTCGTTCACTCCTTATGACTTTTACACTCCTAATAATTGCAATGGCCTCGAGGATGAAGACTATCGCAAACTGTTTGACAAAGACCGCAGCACCAAGTGGCTTGTCGACAACAGAACAGAGGAATGGGAAACCATTTGGATCGATTTCAAAAGCAACTTTCCTTTCGTCCCCACCGGTTACACTATGACCACGGGCAACGACACCTACGCTTGGCAAGGCCGAAATCCCAAGAAGTGGAAAATCTATGCCAAGGCAATGGAGAGTGACGAGTGGACTGAAATCGTTAATGTCACCAATGGCGCTGTCGAAGGACTGGGCACAAGTAACACCGCCGACTACAGTTTCACTATCGATGGCGTGAGTTCGCCATATCAATACTTCCGCTTCGAGGTGAGCGAAGTGTGTTACAGGGCCGGCTATCAGAGCAACCATTATGTGTTCCAGCTCGCCGAGCTGACGCTCGATGGCGTGCAAGCCGACCCTGTTGACACGCTGCCATTTGTGCCAACTCCCTGCCTCATGAGCTATCCCATTCACTGGTATCAGCTCAAAATCAACGACAAGTATCTGTACCATAACGGGAGTAAAGTATCCTTGACCTCAACTGGATCGACCAACGACGCTTGCTTGTGGTGCTTTGAGAAACTCGCGCCCGACAAAATCGTGATTTACAACAAATCGGCAAAACAATACCTCAGTTCGGGTCATTTCCTGTCATGGAGCCCCACAGATTCGAAGATAAACTATGTTGAACTGGAAAATAACACTGGTTTCTATGTTTACTATTATAATGGCAGTACAAAATATTATCATTATGAGAATCCAAGTTCCAATGTCTTGGCACAGTCACAACAGAAGGATTTGGCCCAGCTCTTCAATGTCATTGAGGTGCTTGTAGAAGAAGATCATGGTGAAATCAAAGAGGCCGTGCTCATTCCCACAGCGGCCTACACCCCTAACAATGTCAATGGCCTCGAGGATGAAGACTATCGCAAACTGTTTGACAAAGACAAGAACACCAAGTGGTGCGTCGATAACAGCACAGGCTCTTGGGAGACCATCTGGGCCGACTTCAAGAGCAAGGTTGCATTCATCCCCACGAGCTACACCTTTACCACTGCTTTCGACGCCTACAATTGGCAAGGCCGCAACCCCAAGAAGTGGAAAATCTATGCCAAAGCCAAGGAGAGCGACGAGTGGACTACTATCGTCGATGTCACCGACGGTGATGCCGCAGGACTGGGCATAAATAGCATGAACGACTACAGTTTCCCCATCGATGGCCTTAGCACGAAGTATCTGTACTTCCGTTTCGAGGTAAGCGAAGTGCGCGGCAAGGGCGGCTGGCAGAACGATCATTATGTGTTCCAGCTTGCCGAGTTGTTGATGTATGGCTACACCTTAAGTCCTGCTGTCGCTGGCGATGTGAACGGCGACGGCTCGGTGAACGTGAGCGACGTAACTGCCCTGGTGAACATGATTCTGGGCGTGATTCCCAAAGATGAAACACTCGCCGACGTTGACGGAAACGGCACGGTGAACGTGAGCGATGTCACCGCTCTGGTCAACATCATCCTCGGCATCAGTTGATTATTTAGACATAAGAACAAAAGAACAAAATGTTTCTAACAACGGGCATATTAAAAAATGAAAACCTCTGACAATTTTGATATCTTCGAGAACAGATAACAGATAACAAACAATTAAAATATATACACTATGAAAAAGATTTTACTTCTTCTGGCTTTATTGTTAGCCACAGCCACGGCTCATGCGTTGCCATTTGTGACAACCCCCAGCACCAGCACCTATCCCATTCACTGGTATCAGCTGAAAATAAACGACAAATATGTATATTATGACCCAGACGGGGATATTTTCAATCAAATTCAATTAACTCCCACGGCATCATCCGAAAACAATTTCCTTTGGTGCTTTGTGCAAACCTCATCAGACAAAATCTTGATTTATAACAGAGCGGCACAACAATACCTAGAGGAGGCTGGTTTCGTTACTTCTGACATGAACAGTTCATATATAAGCTATGTTGTGGAGAGAGCAAGTGGCGGTTTCTATATCAAGTATTATCATCAAGGTGATGGTAGGTATTATTATCTTTATGAGGCTATTGGTGACGATTATGATGTTTTAAACTCAGCTAGTTCACCATTGTCGAGTAGTGCCTTTAATGCCATTGAGGTTCTAGTAGAAGGAGATATTGTTCCAGTCACCGAGCTCGCGTTCACACCTTATGATGCCTATACTCCTAACAACGTGCAGACCGACACAGCCGAGAACTATCTCAAGCTGTTCGACAAAAACAAGAACACCAAGTGGTGCGTCGACAACAGCACGGGCTCGTGGGAGACCATCTGGGTCGACTTCAAGAGCAATGTTCCATTCATACCCATGGGCTACACCATGACAACCGCTTCCGACACCTACAGTTGGCAAGGACGCAATCCCAAGAAGTGGAAAATCTATGCCAAGGCCCATGAGAACGACGACTGGACCACCATCGTCGATGTCACCGACGGCGCTGCAACTGGGCTGGGCACCGCCAACACCACCGACTACAATTTCACTATCGATGGCGTGAACACGCCGTATCAATATTTCCGCTTCGAGGTGAGCGAAGTGTGCGGCAAGGGTGGCTGGCAGAACAACCATTATGTGTTCCAGCTTGCCGAACTGGAACTGACGGGCGAGAGTACCTCCATTCCTGAAGATCCGCTACCATTTGTAGCAACGCCCAGCCTCATGAGCTATCCCATTCACTGGTATCAGCTCAAAATCAACGACAAGTATGTCTACTATAACCCCGACGCGACTTATAAAGTATCCTTGACCTCAACCGAGTCGACCGACGATGCTTACCTGTGGTGCTTTGAAGAACTCGCGCCCGACTCAATTGTGATTTACAACAAATCGAAAAAAGAATACATAAGAATGGGTAATTCCCTGATATGGACCCCTACAGCTTCGATGATTAACTATGCTGAGGCGGGAGACGAAACGGGGTTCTATGTTTACTACTATGATGGTAATACAAAGTGTTATCATTTGGAGCAACCTGGTTACGATGTCTTGGCACAGACACAACGGAAGGATTTGGCCCAGCTCTTCAATGCCGTTGAGGTGCAGGTAGAAGAAGATCATGGTGAAATCAAAGAGGCCAGGCTCATTCCCACGGCTGCCTACACACCGAACAATGCCAATACTAATGAGAACGAAGACTATCGCAAACTGTTCGACATCGACAAGTCCTCCAAGTGGTGCGTCGACAACAGCACTGGCTCGTGGGAGACCATTTGGGCCGACTTCAAGAGTAAAGAGCCATTCATTCCCACAAGCTACACCTTGACCACCGCTTCCGACACCTACAGTTGGCAAGGCCGTAACCCCAAGAAGTGGAAAATCTATGCCAAGGCCAATGAGACCGACGACTGGACCACCATCGTCGACGTGACCGACGGTGATGCCGCAGGACTGGGCTTTAATAATATGACCAACTACAGTTTCCCCATCGATGGCCTCAGCAAGAAGTACCAGTACTTCCGTTTCGAGGTGAGCGAAGTGCGCGGCTTGGGCGGCTGGCAGAACAACCATTATGTGTTCCAGCTTGCCGAGCTGTTTATGAGTGGCTACACTTTAAGTACAGCTGTTTCCGGTGATGCCAATAGCGACAATAAAGTAGATGTGAACGACGTTACTGCTGTCATCAACTACATTCTGGGCAAGAATCCCACTCCGTTCAATGTCAACAACGCCAATGTGAATGGCGACGCCAAAATCGATGTGCTGGATATGACGCTGATTATCAATATCATCTTGGGTATCAACTGATTCTCAAGATGTTGACTAGGGTTAAATTCTTGCTTCGCAGGAGTTTGGGGGTGAGAGATTAGAGAATAGCTCGGAGAACTCCGAGTTCTCTGAAACATCCGAGAACTTGATAACTGAAACCTGACAACTAAAAATTAAATAATTATGAAAAAGTTTCTTCTTTTATTAGCAGTATTATTTCCTGTGATGTTGCAGGCGCAGCCATTTGTGGCCACGCCCGACCCCGGCACAATGCCCATTCATTGGTATAATTTGAATTTAGGTGATTGGAACATTTATGCCACTCCCGATCCAACAGGACAATTAGTTCAAGAAGTATGGATGAGTATGGGTGGAGATACTCATTTCAGTCACCCTGGCTATATATGGTGTTTTGTGGGCGATCCTGAGTCTGGTTACAGGCTTTACAACAAGCAAACAAAGTCTTATCTGAGTAACGGTGCTCACTGGAGCGATACTGGCCCATTTGACTATTGTGAAACCAATAATGGAGAAGAGTTTTACATCTATTGTAACATTCCCGATCCTGAGACTTCAGTTGTTACTAAGCAGTATCTTACTTACAAGAACAATGAGGGTTTTTCGTTCACAACCGACAAACAAACAACTTTTAGGGCGATTGAGATCTCTGTTGAAGAGGACCCAAATGTGACACCCCAAGCTTCGATTTCATTTGACACTTATGAAAGTCATTGTACTGTGAAAGCCACGGGTGTTGGGGAAATACATCTCTATGTTAATGGTGTAAGCGTTGAAAATCCTTTTTCAATTCAGCGTACCAATAAAGACAAGGTTATTAATGTAACCGCCACGGCACAGGAACAAGGCAAGGAGATGAGCACCATCACAAAGCAATTTACCGTTCCCAAAATGGAAGGTTCAGACCCAGACCATGTTATGCTCACATTCACACCCTACGACGTGCACACCCCTAACAATGTGCAGACCAGCCAGGCGGAAGACTATCATAAGCTATTCGACAAAAGCAAGACCACCAAGTGGTGCGTCGACAACAGCACAGGCTCGTGGGAGACCATTTGGGTCGACTTCAAGAGCAATGTTCCATTCATCCCCACAGGTTACGTTATGACCACGGGCAACGACACAGATCATTGGAGAGGTCGCAACCCCAAGAAGTGGAAAATCTATGCCAAAGCCAAGCAGACTGACTCCTGGACCACGATTGCCGATATCAGCGACGGTGCCGCTGCTGGGCTAGGCACTGCCAACAGTACCGACTACAATTTCAACATCAGCGGCATCAACACCGAGTATCAATACTTCCGTTTCGAGGTGAGCGAAGTGTGCGGCAAAGGTGGCTGGCAGAACGACCATTATGTGTTCCAGCTTGCCGAACTGGAGCTGACTGGCAGCACTCCAGGTTTTGAAACTGGCGACGTGAACAGTGATGGCTCGGTGAACGTGAGCGATATCACCGAACTGGTCAACATGATTCTGGGTGTTATCACCAAAGATGAAGACCGGGCTGACGTTGACGGCAACGGCCGCGTGAACGTGAGCGATGTGACCGCACTTATCAACCTCATTTTGGGTGTTTCTTAAGAATTTGTAGTATCTTTGTGGAGTTGAACCACAAAAGAGAAACAAAATGGAAGATTACAAGAAACTGAGAAAACGGGCTTTGGTCTTTGACTTGATCAGCCTGTTGATTGCAGGCGTTGTGCTGTTCTTTGGCTCGCGCGACGAGTTGCAGGAATGGGTGCTGATTGCAGGGCTGTGCGCTGCTCTGTTGACCCTGGTGATTGCTATATACTTGTCACTGAAAGCGCGCAAACTGGAACGCGCAGCATTTGCCGCCGAGAACCGAAGGCTTGAGGAATTGGCCGCCAAGATGGAACAAACCCATGAGGCAAGCGCTGATGCCGACAACGAAATGCCTGCCGCAGAACCCGAGGGCGAAAAGGAGGATTGACCCATGGCGCTGAAATTCATCTCATGGAACGTGAACGGACTGCGCGCTGTGGCGGGCAAGGGGTTCAAAGAAATTTTTGAACAATTAGATGCCGACTTCTTCAGTCTACAAGAGACTAAGATGCAGGCAGGGCAACTTGATATGGAGTTCCCCGGCTATCAGTCCTATTGGAACTATGCCGACAAGAAAGGCTATAGCGGCACGGCAGTTTTCACGCGTCACACACCGCTCCATGTAACCTATGGCATGGGGATTGACGAGCATGACCACGAGGGTCGCATCATCACGCTCGAGATGGAGCGGTTCTACCTCGTCACCGTCTACACTCCCAACAGCCAGGACGGCTTGCGTCGCCTTGACTACCGCATGCGCTGGGAAGATGACTTCCGGGCCTATCTGCTGAAACTCAATGAGAGCAAGCCCGTGATTGTGTGCGGCGACCTGAACGTGGCGCATGAGGAAATTGACCTCAAGAATCCCAAAACGAACCGCAAGAACGCCGGATTCACCGATGAGGAACGCGCCAAGATGACCACACTGCTTCAGGCGGGATTCACCGACACCTTCCGCCACTTCTACCCCGACATGGAGGGCATCTACTCGTGGTGGAGCTACCGCTTCAAGGCGCGCGAGAAGAACGCGGGCTGGCGCATTGACTACTATCTCACTTCAAAGAGTCTTGACCCCAATCTCATTGACGCCAAGATTCACACTGAGATTTACGGCAGCGACCACTGCCCCGTGGAACTCACCCTCGACATATAAGCCTCACACATCGGTCTTCGGGCCGTTATTGAAATCCCACAACACAAAATCCCCGCAGAAAAACGGGGATTTTGTGATTTCAGAGCTCAAAAAATTGCCTATAATGTGATTTTTGAGCCAAAAAAGTTGGGAATTACGTGATTCCCAGAATCACCAACAGCTCTTTCTAATTGTATTTCAGGTGTTTACAGAAGATGCTCGAAGGCGATGCGGGGGCCATCGGGCAGCACCACGTTGCCACAGCGTTCGAAGCCCAGTTTGGGCAGGATGTGTAGCATCTGCACATTGTCGTTGTTGGTGTCGATGCGCATGCTCTCGCATCCGTCATCGCGCGATTCGTCCATGAGCAGTTCTAAAAAACGTGACGCCAACCCACGATTAGCAAAGTCGGGGTCAATGCCAATGCGGTGCACCACCGAGTAGCGGCAGTGCGCCGAGTCGCTGTCGGTGAGCCAACGGCCCTCGATGGTGTCGTAGCACGGCTCGCCCGAGTAGATGAGGGCACAGTAGCCCACCACCGTGTCGTCGAGCACCAGCACGCGGCCTATTTCCTGCTGCACATCGTCAGCAATCACTTCGGGGTTAGGGTAGCCCTGCTGCCACTGGTTGCGGCCTTGCCGACGCATGAGTTCCTGCTGCCGGCTGATGATGGACCACGCCGCGGCACGGTCGGCAACGGTCGCCATGCGGCATAGCGGTTGCATATCGTTCATGATGGTTGAGCGACAGAACTACAAGTTGTTGTTCATCACATCCTTGATGATGCCGGGATCTATATCGTCGTCAGCCACTTCGATGGGAGGCATTGTATCAAGAATCTCCCGAGCTTTTTCAAGGTCGCACTGACGCACTACCACCTGCATTTGGCCCTGCTTGAAGCCCTGCAGCAGGCAGTTGGCGGTGCTGTCGCCCATCACCGATGCCGTGATGCCATAGGCCTCAAGGGCACCGGCAACCACATTGGCCTCAAAGGCACTATCGTAAGAGGCCAAAACGGCCACATCGTTTTCGTTTGCCATAGTCGTAAAGTTTTATTCGGTTTGCTGTTGCAAATATATATGATTTTCGGCAATAAAACAAAATCACCCGCCTTTTTGGGGCGGGTGACTGTGTGTGAAATCTAAAAAAGGCTGTGCTTACTTCATCGATTTCATGGCAACTTCCATCATCTTCTGGGTTGCCTCTTCAAGTTTCTTTTTGTACTCGGGTGAATCAGCCAGTTTGCGGCCTTCTTCTTCGAACTTAGCCTTGGCATCGGCATCCTTGTAAGCCTCTTCAAAAGCCTTCTCCATTTCCTTCATTTGTTTCTCAAAGTCTTGTGCGCTGGCTTCGTCCTTAATGTTACTCATCATTTCGATTGAATAGTCGAGAACAGCCTTAGCGTCCTTAACGGGATCACCCGAGGGAGTAGGAGCACTGCCACCAGAGCATGCAGCCAGACACAAACCGAGAGCTGCAACAGTCATCAACATAAATTTCTTCATAATTGTAATATTTTTTTAAGGGGTTAATAAAAACTTTTGCAAATATAGTGAAAACCGAGTGCAGAACAAAACGATAAACGAAGTTTTTTGGTCAATTGGTCAAAATGAGTGGTAAATTTTAAATGAAATCACTCTATTGGTCAA
>CAMKGM010000031.1 GCA_946412245.1 uncultured Bacteroidales bacterium | reverse complement strand
TCCACTCGCCCGAAGCGAGCTTGGGCAAATATTTCATCTTCTGCTCCTCGGTGCCGTGCTCCATGATGGGAGCGATGCACAAAGAGGTGTGAGCCGAGAGCACAACGCCGGTAGTGGCGCACACTCTGGAGAGTTCTTCAACGGCCATGATATACATCTGGACGTTGCCCCCAGCGCCGCCATACTGCTCAGGCACAGGAATACCCATCAAACCGAGCTTGCCCATTTTTTGGACAGTCTCCAGCGGGAAACGCTCCTGCTCATCGACTTCGGCTGCCAAAGGCTTTACTTCATTCTCAGCAAATGAACGAATCATTTGCAGGAATAGTTGTTCTGTCTTTGAATAACTAAAATCCATTATTTATATGTTAAGTTTGTTTTAAAATTCAGAGTAAAGTGCTTGCGTTTCGGACGCTCACTGATTAATACTTATAGAAACCTTCGCCGGTCTTGCGGCCAAGGAGTCCGGCACGCACCATCTTGCGCAACAGCGGGTGAGGACGATATTTGGGATCGCCAAACTCGTTGTAGAGCACCTCCATGATAGCCAGGTTCACATCGTTACCGATGAGGTCGGCCAGTGCCAAGGGGCCCATGGGATGGTTAGCGCCCAGCATCATGCACTTGTCGATGTCTTCAGCACTGGCAATGCCGTCGGCCAGGATGCCCACAGCCTCGTTGATCATGGGGATGAGGATGCGGTTCACCACAAAGCCGGGAGCCTCGTTCACGGGAACGGGAGTCTTGCCAATCTCAGTGGTCAGGTCCACAATCATCTTTGCGGTTTCTTCGCTGGTGAGCTGGCCCTTGATTACTTCAACGAGTGCCATGCGGTCGGCCGGGTTGAAGAAGTGGCAGCCAATGAACTGAGCGGGGCGGCTTGTGCAAGCGGCAATCTCAGTGATTGAGAGCGAAGATGAGTTGGTAGCAAAGACAGTCTCGGGTTTGCAAATTTGGTCAAGCTCCTTGAACACCTCTTTCTTGAGTTCCATGTTCTCGACGGCAGCCTCGATAACCAGGTCGGCATCGGCGAAGGTTGCATAGTCGGTCGTTGTAGAGATGTTAGCGAGCATAGCATCCATAGCTTCTTGAGCGATTTTGCCTTTTTCAACCAGTTTGCTATAGCCCTTAGTGATTGAAGCCATGGCCTTGTCGAGGCTGGCTTGCGTGCGGCTCTTCATGACCACAGGCATCTTGGCTGCGAAAGCCTTGACGATGCCTTTTGCCATGGTACCGGTTCCAATAACACAAATTTTCATAGTCTTATAAAACGTTTAATGTAAATGATATTTTTCTGTTTTTACTCTCCTTTAAAATCGGGCTTGCGCTTCTCGAGGAAGGCGGCCATGCCCTCTTTCTGGTCGGTGGTTGCAAAGCACTCGCCAAAGAGACGATTCTCGAGCTCAATGGCTTGGTCGGCATTCAGGTCATAGCCTTCGTTGATGCTCTGCTTGGCCTTTTGGACGGCGAGGGGAGCCTTAGTGGCAATAGCCTGCGCCATTTCAAGAGCCTTGTCCATCAGTTCCTCAGGCTCATAGATGGCATTAACCAGCCCCACACGCAGAGCCTCGTCGGCACGAATCACCTTGCCGGTATAGATCATCTCCTTGGCATATCCCTGACCAATGAGCTTGGGCAGACGGTAAGTGCCCGAGAAACCGGGAATAATGCCCAATCCCACTTCAGGCTGGCCAAACTTAGCCTTGACCGAAGCGATGCGAATGTCGCAAGCCATGGCAAGTTCGCAGCCTCCACCCAGCGCGAAACCGTTAACGGCAGCGATGACGGGGATAGGCAGTGTTTCGATAGCACGGAACACACCCTCGCCCAGGTCTCCGAACTTGTAGCCTTCGCCTTGATTGAGGTTAGCCATCTCAGAGATGTCGGCACCGGCCACAAACGACTTCTCGCCATCGCCGGTAATGACGAGCACGCGGGTAGCGGGGTCGATGTTAGCCACAAAGTCGCCCAGTTCCTTGAGAATGGTTGAGTTGAGCGCATTGAGCGACTTGGGAGCCGAAATTTTCAGCACAGTCACCGCGTCGTGACGCTCTACCTTCAGAAAATTGTAGTCTGTCATGACCTTTCAGGATTTATTAGATGTCCATGGGTTTCAGGTCGGGCGAGATGATGAGCTTAGCCTGCGTGGCAGCTTGCACCTGCTCAACGGTGAACTCGGGATGAATCTCGCGCAACACGATGCCCTCAGGAGTGATGTCCATCACACCCATCTCGGTGATAATCATGTTCACCTGGCCGGCTGCGGTGAGAGGCAGTGTGCACTCGGTGAGAATCTTGGGATTGCCCTTCTGAGTGTGCTCCATGGTCAAGATCACACGCTTTGCACCCACTACGAGGTCCATTGCGCCACCCATGCCGGGAGCCATCTTGCCGGGAATAATCCAGTTAGCCAGGTTACCTTTCTCGTCAACCTGCAGTGCGCCCAAGAACGACACGTTCACATGACCGCCGCGAATGATGGCGAACGAAGTTGCCGAGTCGAATGTGCAAGCACCGGGATTGAGGGTGATGTAGCCACCGCCGGCGTTAATCAGGTTCTTGTCCTCAGCACCCTCAGCAGGTGTGGGACCCATGCCCATGGCACCATTCTCGGTCTGCAGTGTAACCGATACGCCCTCGGGCAAATAGTTTGGAATCATGGTAGGAATACCAATACCCAGGTTCACAACATCTCCGTCGTGCAGCTCCTTGGCAGCACGCTTTGCGATAACTTCTCTTATTTGATATTTATCCATTGTTGTATGGTTTTATGTTAATTAATAGTGTTAATAATCTCAGTATTATTTCATGCCTCGCTTCACCATCTCTTGAACCACAAACGAGGCCACATCGTCGGCATAGGTATTCATTCCGAAGCCGGCATCGAAGCCCAGTTCCTTGGCCAACTCATGGGTGATGCGCGCACCGCCGCAGCAGCAAATCATCTTGTCGCGCAGGCCCTCGGCCTCCATGAGTTCGATAAACTCGGTCATGTTCTTGATGTGCACATCTTTCTGGGTCACCGTCTGCGACACCAGCAGGGCGTCGGCATGGAGTTCGATGCCCTTAGCAATAAACTCCTCGTTGGGCACCTGTGAACCCAGGTTATAAGCCTCAATCATCTCGTAGCGCTCCAAGCCATAGTGGCCGGCATAGCCCTTCATGTTCATGATGGCGTCGATGCCCACGGTGTGTGCGTCGGTGCCCGTTGAGGCACCCACAATCACAATCTTGCGGCCTATGTTCTCCTTGATGTACTCGTCGGTGGTGTACATATCCATGGTGTTCGATTCCACCTTGGGCACATAGATGGTAGTATAATCGACAGTGTGTGTGCAGCTGCCATAGCAGTTGAAGAAGGTGAAACCGGGGGTCAGTTCCTTATAGAAGACCACGCTGGGGTTCTCGAGGCCCATTTTGCGCAGCATCTGCTTGGCGGCCTCCACAGCCTCGGCTCCGCAAGGCACGGGCAGAGTGAAACTGAGCTGCACCTTGCCGTCGTTCATCGTGTCGCCATACGGCTTTATCTTTGATAGGTCTAAGGTTTTGTCAAAATCCTTAGCTTCCATTGAATATAATCCTTCGCTCATAACAGTTATCAGTTATCAGTTGTCAGTTTTCAGTTATCAGTTGTCAGTTCTTGCAGCTGCTGCTGACAACTAAGAACCGGAAACTGAAAACTTGGTTTAACGTTTTCCTTTCATTAACTCGATAAATGGGTTCAGGTAATTCTCGCCCTTCATGGTCACGCCCTCAAGGCCTTTACCGCCATTTTTGGGACGTTTCACGTCACCGAAGATACCCTTTTCAAGCGCGGTGAACAGGCCTTCTTTGGTGATGTCTTCGAGCAACTTGATGGTATTACCCAGAACTTCCTTCACACGGTTGCGGCAAATGCCGCCTTCCACAAATTCCATCTCCTCGCCGATGCTCTTCATGTTGTTGAAGATGTACTTGGCGTTCTCAATTGAGAGGTAGCGATCGCTCATGAAGGGGGTATGGATAGCCTCGGTGGGCATACCCAACAACTGGATGCCCTGATGGGTCCAGATGCCAATCATGTTGAACAACGCGTCCTGGATGTGACCGCGGAAGATGTTACCGGTCATGAACTTGGTGGGAGGCATGTACTTGAGCGTAGCCTTCGGGAAGATTTCGCGAGTCATTTGAGCCTGAGCAAGCTCCAACAGGAAGCCGTTCTCGAGCATGGGATCCATCTCAAAGGCATGCCCCAGACCCATCTGCTCCTCGGGCAGACCTGCCATGAGGGCAAGCTGCTCGTTGATGAGGTCAGATGCGAGCACGGTGTGCGCAGCCTCGACAGCATCGGCAGTGGTGAGGTAGTTGTCCTCGCCCGTGTTAATGATGACGCCGGCGAAACCGTTGATGATGCGGCTCATGTACTGGTCAACGAGCGTGCGCTGCATATTGATGTCGCGGAACAGGATGCCATAGAGAGCATCGTTGAGCATCACATCAAGACCCTCGAAAGCGCCCATGATGGCGATCTCGGGCATACACAAACCCGAGCAGTAGTTACACAACCTGATGTAGCGGCCTTGCTCCTCGCCCACCTCGTCGAGCGCCTTGCGCATGATGCGGAAGTTCTCTTGTGTTGCAAAGGTTCCACCAAAGCCCTCGGTGGTAGCGCCGTAAGGCACATAGTCGAGCAGACTCTGGCCCGTGGTGCGAATCACGGCAATCACATCGGCGCCTTGTCGGGCACCGGCCTGTGCTTGCACCACATCTTCATAGATGTTACCGGTTGCTACAATAATGTACAGATAGGGCTTGGGACCCTCGCCGATGGTTTCAAGATAGTGCTCGCGGCGTGAACGGCGTGCACGGATGCGTTCCATGCTCTCGTCAATCACGGGTTGCAACACAGCGGCAATCTGCTTTTGGTCAGTCGTCACCACCTTGGTGATGTCAAGTTCGCCGGCTGCTACCTTCTCAGCAATCTGCTGCGGCTTGAGTCCGGTCTGGATCATGGCATTGGCAATAAAGAACAAAGCACCCTCGCTGAGCACGCTCTTGTCCTTGAGGGCCTCCACCACCACATTGGGCAGTGGCACTTCGTTCTCGTCCACGCCATCTATGCCCATCAGGCGGCACAGCGTGCGCTCCACAGCCACTGTGGTGTATTGCTCCACAAAGGTCTGAACGTCTTGCGCAATGCCCTTGGCCAGGCCTCTGGCATATTCAACTTTGTCAAAATCTAGTCCTAACTTGCTTTTTTGCATAGTATTATGTCATTAATATATTATAGTAATCGGTTGTTTTTCGCATGGATGTCAATCATGGTTCTCGCTTGTGAAATCCACTGCGTGTCAATGCCTAAGGCCTCGGCAATGTTCAAGGCCTCATGGGGCACCTCGCCGTCGTGAACCTCAATGAGCGAGTAGTTCATTACGCCATCTTCAAAGCCCTTCACCCTGAGGCAGCGGGCTTCGCCAGGCTCTATATCGTAGTGCGTTGTAAGGATGAGACTCATGTCGGCAGTCGCCAGCACCTGCAGCAGGGCAGCCACGAGCGCGGCACCCTCGGTGGGATTGGTGGTTCGTGCCGGCTCATCGATCAACGCCAATAGTTTTCGTTCTTTACGCGATGCCTTGATGACGGCATCGATGTTCCTCATCTCGGCAGCAAACGACGACAGGCCTTTCTCGACCGACTGCTCATCGCCGATGCAGAAGAACACTTGTGACTTCACATCGATAACCGCATTGGTGGCGGGGATACCGAAACCGAATTGGAACAGATACTGGCATAGCGTCACGGTCTTGAGCACGACCGTCTTGCCGCCCATGTTGGCTCCGGTTATCAATGTGGGTTTCAGGTCAAAGGAGATATCCACCGGCTGGAATTGCCGGGCATTAGCCTCAAGGGCCTCCTTGACCTGCGGATGGAATAGGCCACGGTAACGGGTCGTGCCATCGGTTGAGATGACGGGGAAGCAAAGCCCCATCTGTTTCATTTGCGCAGCCTTGGCCAGGTAAATGTCGATTTGTGCCAGGGCTGTGAGCGCCTGTCGGATGACAGGGGCAAAAGCACACAACTGCTTGCTGAGGTCAGTTCGCACTTCAAGTTCAAGCTCACCCGCCTCGAGCAGCAACTCGTCTTGCAACTCCGGGTGCTGACGCATCTGCACGCGCAGGTCCTTGAGTTGTTGACAATAGGAGTCATAGACGTAGAAGGTGGCTATCTTCAACCCATCGGGGTCAAGGATGTCGACCACCTTGTCAAGGTCGGGAATTTCGACCACTCGCTCCATGCCATGCTCAGTCAGTAACTTCTTGACATCAACAGCGAGTATGGCGAGATGCTTCAACTCAAAGAGTTCAATGTCGTCAAGTGTGGCATGTTGCTCAAGATTCTTGATGGTGGTGCGAATGTCCTTGAGTGCCTGCAGTTTGAAAAGCAATGTTGTGACACGCGCCCGGTCGGTCGTTTCCAGGAAACGCGCGAAATGACGCAACACGTCATAGCTGCCTTGAATGGCGGCAGTGTCGGTGAACATCTCCATGTCGAGCAGACTGCGACGGGCAAAACCCGATTGCAATTCAAGCTTGTCGAGCATGAATCGCAGTCCACTGGGAGAGTCTATGACGTTTTTCAGTTGCATCTATTTATTTTTTAAAAGATCATATACGGGAAGCTCAATGGCTTCAGAAAGTTTCTCGCACAAAATGTCAGAGTCGAGCACATAGCCGCTGGGCGAGGTGGGATTGACCGTGACAGCGATGAGTTTGCTCTTGTGCAGCACCGTGACTCGCCCGCCACCCTTGACAAACAGCCTGAACAGTTGGGGAGAGACGAAGATGCGAGTAAAGTCACGCACCACAATCTCCACGTGCTTCAGGTCCTTGTTCTTTCTCACCTTCTCAATGAAGCTATCGACCAGCGCGCCTGCCACGAACAGGGTGCGGCATCGCTCCATGCCCTGAAAACGGATGTTTTGCGATAGCGAGGTAACAGAACTGAGTTCGTTCAGAGTGCCCTCGTCATCAAGCCACCAAGTGCCCTTGTCAAGTGCGCCAAAGGTGTTGCGCAGGCCTTCATCGGCAAGTGGCAGGTTGATGAGTTGCACCACATGGGCTGTCTTCTGCACCAGCGTGTTGATGTTGGCCGAATAGGCTGCGCCGGTGGCCAATATCATCGACTCGCTCACGGCGGGCGATGCCGAACTCAATCGCGACAAGGCACCGTCGATAATCGTCAGGTCTACACCCAAGCGTCGCATCTGGTTCATCCACCTGATCAAGCCAGTGGCTGAAGGTGGACCCGAGAGCAGAATCTTGCCTGCGGTGAGCGCCTTGGCGGTAACCACGCGCCCCAGCGATGTATTCTCGTCGCTCACATCCACCAGTTCTGAGACGAGCCGACGCAACTTGTAGTGCGCTTCGCTGGTGGCGAAATACATGCCTTGCGGCAAGACGATTTCGGGTTTCTGCGTGC
This sequence comes from uncultured Bacteroidales bacterium, assembly GCA_946412245.1. Taxonomy (GTDB): domain Bacteria; phylum Bacteroidota; class Bacteroidia; order Bacteroidales; family Muribaculaceae; genus Sodaliphilus. The sequence continues at coordinate 27,571 of CAMKGM010000031.1, read as the reverse complement.
GGGTCACCTGATCGACCGTCTCCCCATCAATACCTATTGAAGTTACAGCGATGCGGCGCGTGTTCACCGGCATGCGATTGAGCACATATTTTAGGCACTCGGTCTTCCCCGTGTTCTTTTCAAGTCCCACGATGGAAAGACTGCTGTATTTCAATATTTCATTGATGAAGGGCAAAACACCTTAATTATAATAAGAGCAAAGGCTGGTGAAGGCACCCAAACAAGCACCTTCACCGGCCATTGCTATGATTAGTTCTTGTTACGGACCTCGTTGCGCTCATGACGCTTCAGCGCCTTGGGCTCAATGTTCATGCGCTCGCCTTCGAGCAGTGAAATCACACCGTCAACAGCCTTGTCGGCCGCCACCTGCTCTTTACGGGCACGCTCAGCCTGGCATTCCGGGCAGTTGCACTCGCTGTGATACTCGGTGGGCTCGGTATAGGTTGTGATAACGCCTTCGAAGTTGCGCAGCACCACCTTACCGGGAGCCTGCGAGATGACGTACTGAGGCATGACGGGAGTCTTGCCGCCACCACCGGGAGCGTCGACCACGAAGGTAGGCACGCAATAGCCTGAAGTGTGGCCGCGGAGTCCCTCGATAATCTCGATGCCCTTTGACACGGGAGTGCGGAAGTGCTCCAGACCCATCGACAGGTCGCACTGATAAATATAGTACGGACGCACGCGAATCTTCACCAACTCCTGCACCAGGTGTTTCATCACATGGACGCAGTCGTTCACGCCGCGCAGCAGCACACTCTGGTTGCCCAGGGGAATACCGGCATTGGCGAGCATCTCGCAAGCGCGGGTCGACTCGGGAGTCACCTCGTTGGGGTGATTGAAGTGGGTATTGAGCCAAATGGGATGATACTTCTTGAGCATGGCACACAACTCGGGAGTGATGCGCTGGGGGCAAACCACCGGAGTGCGGGTTCCCAAACGCACAATCTCCACATGAGGAATCTTCCTCAACTCCGAGATGATGTATTCCAAGCGCTTGTCGCTCACCATGAGGGCATCGCCACCCGAGAGCAGCACGTCGCGCACGGTGGGAGTGTTGCGGATGTACTCCAGCGCCTTCTCGATGCGGTCCATGCCACACTCGTTGTCGGTTTGACCGGCAAAACGGCGACGGGTGCAGTGACGGCAATACATCGAGCACATGTCGGTGATGAGGAACAGCACACGGTCGGGATAACGGTGTGTGAGACCCGGTGTGGGCGAATCCTCGTCCTCGTGCAGCGGGTCGAGCAGGTCGGCATCGGCCTGGTGTGTCTCAAGCCCTGTGGGGATGCACTGACGGCGAATGGGGTCGTGCGGATCATCGGGGTTGATAAGGCTCAGGTAGTAAGGAGTGATGGCCATGCGCAGTGTCGACAGGGTCTTTTTCACGCCTTCTTCCTCCTCGGGAGTGAGGGCCACATATTTTTTCAGGTCATCGAGCGTCTCGATGCGGTTTTTGACTTGCCAGATCCAATCGTTCCACTGCTCGTCGGTCACGTCAGGGAACATTTGTTTTCTTCTTGATTCAGCCATAATAGGGTTGTTTATCAGTAAGGCGATAGCGACACACGCCCTAAGGCGTGAATCGCTACCGTCATGGTTTTGAGATTAAGCGTAGAGTTCTTCGAAGATCTTGCGCAGCTCGGGGCATTCGCGCAGTTCCTGCAGCGTGAACTCGGCGTGGCCCTTGGTGTAGCCGTTGCCAATGATCATGTTGGTGTCGGCACCGATACCCTCAGCACCCAGAGCAGCCTTGGTGAAGCTGGTGGCCATTGAGAAGAAGTAAACCACACCGTCGTCGTGTGTGCAGAGCACAGCAGTCATTTCGCAGTCGGGAACATTCACGCAGTTGATAGTCACATCGGCCATCTTGCCGTCGGTCAGCTTGCTCACCAGTTCATAAACCTGAACGGGGGTCATGCCGGCAACGCTCTCTACCACGTCGCAGAAGCCCAGGTCCTTGATGCGCTTGGTTGATTTGGGGCTATTGGCCAGACCAATCACCTTACCGGTCACACCGACGCGCTTCTTAGCCTCGTAGCAGCACAGCATACCGCTCTTGCCACCGGCACCGAGCACTACCACATTCTGACCATACTGGCACAGTTTAGCGGTCTGGGCGGGAGCACCGGCCACGTCGAGTGCGCTCAGAGCGAGCTTCTCGGGCATGTCATCGGGTATCTTAGCGTAGATACCGCTCTCGAACAAGATAGCCTTACCCTTGATGTCAACTTGGTCAACATCGGCCTTGATGTTCAGGATTTCGTCGATGCGCAGCGGGGTGAGTGACAGCGAAACGAGCGTAGCGATGCGGTCGCCTTCCTTGAGGTCGATCTTGCCCTTCAGTGCGTCACCAATCTTCTCAACGGTGCCAAGCAACATACCGCCAGAACCGGTGCGGCGGTTGCGGTGCTTGCCCTGGAGTTCCACATTCAGGAACATCTCCTTCTTGATTTCTTCCATCACCTCGGCCTCGTCGTCAGGATTCTTGGCCTGGCTCTTGGCATAGTTGTGAATATCGGTGAACGAAGCAGAGTCGATGTTCAGGGTCTGCACGTCGATCAAAATCTCGTTGTCATAGATTTCGTCCATGTTGTTGTCGAGCTTGTTAGCAGGCTGCGGCAGCACGCCCACGGGCTCAATTACTCGGTGAGTACCGAAACGGTTACCATGTTTTTGCATAGTTGTTCTATAGTTTATTGAGTTAATAATGAAGTTATTTTCTTGGTTTCAGGCCCAGAATTTCACGGGCTTCGTCGCTGGTGGCGATGGGTCGACCCAGTTCCTTAGCGATGCGCACCACTTTCTCCACGAGTTCGCCGTTAGACTTGGCGAGCACGCCCTTCGAGAGGTAGAGGTTGTCTTCAAAGCCCACACGCACGTTACCGCCCATAGCGATGGCAGCGGCTGCCATGGGGAAGGCATGACGGCCCACACCGGTCACGGTCCATGTGGAACCTGCGGGAATGCCGTTCACAAGCCAGCACAGGTTAGCAACCGTGGCGGGAGTACAGCCGGGAACGCCCAGCACAAAGTTGAACTGCATGGGAGCACCGGGAACCTCGCCCTTGCGAGCCATGTTCAGGATGGTGTCGAGATGACCCATCTCGAAGCACTCATACTCGGGCTTGATGCCGCGCTCCATCATGCGCTTGCCAAAGGCACGCATGGTGGGCATGGTGTTGTCGAAGATTTCGTCGCCAAAGTTGCAGGTACCGCAGTCAAGTGTTGCCATCTCGGGCAGCGGAGTAGTGTCGGTCGATTGGAGTCGCTCATCGGGTGTCATGCCCACAGCGCCGCCGGTCGAGGGGATGAGAATCACATCGGGGCACACCTTGAGGATGGCCTCTTCACACTCCTGGAAGCGGGCACGGTCTTGAGTGGGAGTGCCGTCGTCCCAGCGCACGTGCAGGTGCACGATGGCGGCACCGGCATCGACTGCCGACTTGGCTTCACGCACGATTTCCTCAACGGTATAAGGTACATTAGGGTTCTGTTCCTTAGTCACTTCAGCGCCGCAAATGGCGGCGGTAATTATCAGCTTGTCCATATCCGGTATTATTTTCTTTGGCAATCTTTGGGGGTTACACAAGTGCCTGAAGCACGGCACACCACGATGGGCTCATCGAGAATGTCGGCTGCGCTCGGCGAGATGTCGGGACGCGAAACGGCCACCTTGCGGGCTTCGAACTGCATGTGGCGTGAGGTGTTGCCTTCCTTGTCAATCCAGCCCTCGGCTTCGATATAGTCGCCGGCATAGACGGGTGCCAAGAAGTCGACGCTGTCATAAGCTCGGAATAGGCCTTCGTCGCCGTCACGCATAATGAGAAGTTCGGTAGCCACGTCACCAAACAGGTGAACCATGTGAGCTCCATCCACGAGATTGCCGCCATAGTGGGCGTCCTTTGCGCTCATGCGCAGTCTGATTTTTGTTCTGTATTCCATGGTTGTCAATGATTATTTTTCGACATAGATGCCGTCAACATAGATGCCCGATGCGTGAACGCACTCAGGTTTGATTTCGCCCACTTTCACCAGCTTCTCGGCCTCAACCACCACATAGTCGGCGGCGGTTGCCATCAGCGGGTTGAAATTGTTGGTAGTTCCCAAGAACACCATGTTGCCGAACTCGTCAACAATGTTGGCGCGCAAGAAAGCGATGTCGGCCTTGAGGGGTTTCTCGAGCAAGTAGTCCTTGCCATCAACATTCACCTTCTGTTTGCCTTCTTCAATGGGGGTGCCCATGCCTGTCGGGGTGAGCACGCCGCCCAGACCTGCGCCTGCCGCACGGATGCGCTCGGCCAGTGTACCCTGAGGCACATACTCCACGATGAGCGTGCCTTCGTTCTTCTGCAAGGCAGTCTGCTTGTTGGTACCGGTGTGCGATACGATGGCTTTCTTCACCTGGTGGTTAGTCACCAGCTTGCCGTGTGCCACCTCGTCGTAGGCGGTATCATTGGCAATGATAGTTAAGTCCTTGACGCCCTTCTCAACGATGGCATCGATAATTTGAGTAGGACTCCCTACGCCCAGGAAGCCGCCAATCATGATTGTCATGCCGTCTTTCACTTTTTCGACGGCCTGCTCTAATGTTACGAGTTTATTCATAAGTGTTTATGTTTTGGAATAATATCAGTTAATTTCTTTAATCTGCAAAGTTAATGAAAAATAATGAGAAAATCACCCTTTCCCTACCCTTTTTTTATTTGTAGATAATAATTCAATGCTTTTTTGTATCTTTGCAGTGCACGACGACAACCGTGCTACAGACTTCAACAGCCATCTAACCCCATACAATCATAAAAACTATGACAGCGATTGGCACAATACTACTATTTGGCGCAGCTATTGCCCTCATGATTGTAGCAATAGCACGGTTCAAGATTCACCCCTTCTTGTCGATATTGGGCACCGCCCTGCTGCTGGCAATCTTGCTGGGCATTCCTCTGGTAAAGATACCCGATGTGCTGGGCAAAGGTTTCTCGTCGATTTTCACAGGCATCGGCCTTGTGATCATCTTCGGCACGCTCATCGGCAACATTCTGGAGCGCACCGGCGGTGCTGTTGCACTGGCGCGTGCCGTGGAGCGCGTGGTGGGCAAACGTCATCCGCAACTTGCCATGATGCTCATCGGGTGGATTGTGTCGATTCCCGTGTTCTGCGACAGTGGCTTTGTGCTCGTGAGCCCCATAGGCAAATCGCTCGCCAAGCGGTCGGGCGCATCACCTGCAGCCCTCATGCTGGCACTGGCTGCAGGTCTGTTTGCCTCGCATGTGTTCATTCCACCCACTCCGGGACCCATAGCTGCTGCAGGAATGATGGGGTTGGAAAACAACCTGTTGCTAATCATCGGGTTGGGTGCAGTCATCTCGCTGCTGTCGCTCATTCCCGCCTACTTTTTTGCCGGGTGGATAGGCAAGCGCATCTCCACTACCGAGCCCCTGAGCGAAATCACTGATACTGAGAAAGAAACCCGGTGCAATGCTGCCATGTCGTTCCTGCCCATTGTGGTTCCCATTGTGCTCATGGCACTGGGCAGCGTGGCGTCGCTCGTGAACCTGCCACCTACCCTATCAGATGCCTTCACCTTCCTGGGCAAACCCACCATCGCCCTGATGATTGCGCTGCTTTGCTGTATTCCCTTGCTGATGAAGCAGAAGATGACCGGCAAGTTCTACGACATCACGCAGAAAGCCCTGATGACGGCAGGACCCATCATCTTCATCACCGCCGCCGGCAGCGTGCTGGGCAATGTGATTGTGGAAAGTGGTTTTATCGATATCATCAAGGATTTCGGCGACTCGCTCAAGACCCTGGGCATGCTCTTCCCCTTTATCATAGCCACCATTCTGAAGTCGGCACAAGGCTCATCGACGGTAGCCATCACTACCACAGCAAGCATGATGGGCATGTTCAGCGACTCGGGCTCGATGATGAGCGCACTGGGCTTCACAAGTCCGCTTGCCGCCGCCCTTGTGGTGATGGCGATTGGCGCCGGCGCTATGACGGTTTCGCACGCCAACGATAGCTACTTCTGGGTAGTGACAGGCTTTGGCGGAATCAAGGCGCGCGACGGCTACCGCTCCATGACGCTCATGACACTCATTATGGGCCTCACAGCCATCGCCCTCATAGCGCTGGCAGCAGCCATTTTCCTCTAATTCTATTTCTAATTTATTTTGCCTGTAGCGAGTTCAAGCCGCATCATTTGTCGGTCTTGAGCTTGAACTGGATATGCGCCGACTTGTGCAGGATGTAGATGACTATGGCCTCGATCACATAAGCTACGAGATAGCTGTACCAGATGGCTTTGGGCGCCCACTGCGACATGGCCCACAGCACGGGAATCACCGTGAGCGACAAGGCGAACGAGATGAATAGCGCCATGCGGTGGTGGCCATAAAGTTTGTACACAATCATGAGCACATAGATGTAGCAGAATGGGATGAAACTGAGGGCGAACACGCGCAACGCGTGATTGGCCTCGGTAATCACAGCGGGATCGTCGCAACCAAACAGACGCGCGATGCCCTCGGGGTAAACCCATACCAGCAGACAAGTAACCACCATGGCCACGGTGATGAACCGGAATCCCTTGCGAATCACAGCGCGCACGCTTTGTTCGTCGCGCTTGCCCACCTGGCGAGCACCGAGCGACTGAAGTGTTTGGCAGGTGCCCGAAAGGAAGAGATTGTATACCTGCAACAAATTCATGCATAGGGCAAACACGAAGATGCCCGTGCGGCCTGTGGTAGACAGCACGATGGTATTGGCACTGAGCAGCAGCAAGGTGAGGCAGATTGACGCGACCGCCAGCGGTGCACCCTGCGACACGATGCGACGCCACGAGGCCAGCACTCCGCCTCCGCCAAATTGCAATTTGAGCCGGCGATTTTCGGGATTACACCAATGCGTGAGCAAAATGGAAATGCCCACCAAATGCCCCACCACCGTGGCGGCACTCGAACCGGTGATGCCCCAGCCAAATGCCTGGATAAACACGATGTCGAGCAGCAGATTCACCACATTGTCAACAATCACGGCAAGCGACACCAGTTTAGGACTGCCATTAACACCCACCATGGTCGACAGACCCCACATCACGATGAATGCCGGATTACCAAGCAGCAACACCTGCATATAGTCCCTGGCAAGCGGGAGCAATTGCTCGTTATTGCACAGCAAGCGTGCCACCTGACCGGGAAACACGATGCCACCCAAAATGGTGAGCAACAGTCCGATGCCGGTGCTGAGCGTGAGCGCACGCGTGAAGAATTGCCGCGCCTCGCCTATGTTTTGCCGACCCAGCGCATAGGCCACCAGCATTCCCGCACCGGCATTGATGAGCAGGTGTAGCGTGAAGATGAACTGGTTGATGGGTTTTGACAAGTTGATGGCGCTCACGCCGTCGGCACTAATCAGGTTGCCCACAATGATGCCATCGACCACGTTGCCCAAGCAACCCGAGAGCGCTACCAGAATGAACGCCCACAGATAGCCATAAAACTGCTTATGTATACTTTTTTCGCCCATAAGTTCAATGCTTTTGTACAAAGTAACAAATTAATATTGATACTAGCAAAAATGATGGCAATTACATATCATCGATGCTTAGAGCATGATAGTCGGCAGTGTAGTAGCTCAAGTGCTTGTGCATCTTGAAGAATTCCTCAGCCTTGCTCTTCAGCACACCCATGTTAATGGCCCGCGCTTGCCGTTTCACCTCATAGAAATCAATGCGTTTATTCAACTCGTCGATGCCGATGATATCAATCTCATGATTGCCATGATTGTCGTGCCAGTATCCAAGTTGGGTAAACCGGTGTTGCTCTATCAGCAAATCTCTGAAATATTTTTCAAGAACAAAACCACTATAGGTATTGTAATCCCGGGCCACAATCTCTCTCAATTTCTCATGGGCTCCAATTTCTATCATATAGTTATACTTATACATGAAACGGAACCAGAACCTCAAGAAATTGTCATCAATGCCATATCTCACTCTTTTATTGAAAGTAGGTTCCAGCAGGGGCTGTCGCCTGCTCAACATGTGATACTCATTATCAAGCTTCGTCAAATAGCCGCCAATGTCTTTTTTGAGAATGTCCTCCAGCTGGTTGCGTGTGTTATAACCTTGGGCAATCAGGCTCAAAATACTGAAGTACACACCATAGTCTTTGCCAAACTCATCAATCAGCAGCAATTTGCCCTCATCAATAAAGTGCGATCCCTCTTGTGTCACAAAACTGATCATCTCATCACATGTAAAAACGCTGTTGTCCATGAAACTCTCGACATATTTTGCCACTCCTCCCGAGAACAAATAGAGCGCAAGCAGGTCTTCGTTGGTTGCTGCAGGACATTTTTCATGAAGAATTTCTTTCAGGACTGCGGGAGCAAAAGGCTTAACTGACATCATACCGGTATTGCGTCCAAACAACGATTCCTTGTGGTCACGAAACAGCTTGTTCATTAACGAGTTGACAGATCCACACACAATCAGGTTAAGGTGAGACGCTTGCTTGTTCAAGTCCCAAATGCGTTGCATATCGCTATACACCGAACGGTTTACCCTGATAAACTCTTGAAACTCATCGATCATCAATGTAATGGGACGCTCTTGAGACAGTTGCATTATAAACTCAAAGATTTGAGCGAACCTGTTGGTGTTGCCCAGCATGGGTATATTGAGTTTTTGCGATATCTCATTGCAGTAGTCAATGCACAGTTCAGCTTCATCTTTGCGCGAAACAAAGAAATAAAGGAAAGGCTCGTCTTTAAAAGCCTCAAGCACAAGCGAAGTCTTGCCAATGCGACGACGCCCTGTAATTACAGTAAACTGCGCTGCACTGGTCGATATCTGCCGTATCTCCCTTAATCGTTTAATTTCTATTTCTCGGTCAAAAAATCTCATAAGAATTAATCATTATTCGTTCCGAAACATCTGTTTCCGAAACAACCGTTTCTTAACCGCAAAATTATAGCAAAGATTTGAAATCCGCAAATAATCTTGAAGAAAAACACAACAAATGCCTCAAAAACACAGATTATGAATTATTGTTGTCCGATTAAAAGTCCGTTAGGACTGTCAAGAACCTAGGCAGGGGTAAAGCCGCAGGCGAGAACCCCTGTCAGTTAGGCATATACAACATTAGTCCCGTAGGGACGGCAGAATGTGAATCAAGTTTTTTATCTGTCGCCCCTGATGGGGCTAATTATATTGAATATCACCTTAAAACAGGGGTTGCGCTTCGCTCCACCACCTGCCTATTATCTACCCAGCCCTGACGGGCTTCATAGTAAGCTCAATATTTTAAAAAACATTTAAACAACTCAGGCATAATGGATTGCAGTGTGCCTAAAATCTTTTATCGGACAACAATAATTTTGAATATCGCCATAAAATTAGGGTGTGACACAAAATTATTATGCCACACCCTTATATTGCAGTATTTTTAACTGTTATTACAGGTCGAAGAAGCCCAGGCCGCTGATGGCGGTGAGCATGCGCTCCACATAGTCCCATGAGGTGGGCGACCAGGCGAAGCCCAAGCGGTAGAGCACCTGCGTCGTGAAGTCGTTGTCGCGGGTCACATCGGTGGTCTTCTGACCATGAGCCATGTCCTGATAAGCAAGCAAGCTGGCCATCTGCTTGGCCTTGGCCGGGTCAGCCTTGGCCGTCTCCATCGCCGTTTCAAAGTCTTCCTGCTCCACAAAACGTATTCCCTCGCCCACACTGCTCAAGCCCATGAGCACATCGCCCAGGAACTGGGTGTGGATGTTATAGGGATGGAACACGCAGCACTCACGCGGCGTGGTAGCGAGCATCACGATGGCGTGCGACACCTCGTTGATAGGCGAGAACTCAACACGCTTGTTGCGCATGGCATAGGGACAGCAACCCAGCATATTATAGACCTTGATGCGGCCCATGAACGAGTTGGTGGCAAAGTTGGCTTGGAACTCACCGTCGGTGCTTCGTGCCGCCAAGTTACCCACACGCATAATCTTGGCTTTGAGACCCTTGCGGGCAACAGCGTCAAGAATAAGTCGCTCGGCCATGAACTTTGAGTAGATGTACTTGTTGCCCAGGAACTGCCCCATATAGAGGCGCTGCTCGGTGAATACATCAGCTTTGGGTTCACCTGCCCACAAACCACGAGTGCTGGCAGTAGAAATGTGAACCAGCGTAGCGTCATGCTCGAGGCAGAAGTCCACACATCGCCGCGCGCCGCCTATGTTCACATCCTCAATCTCAGTGCCCTCACTGAAGTGCTTCACGATAGCAGCACAGTTGAACACCGTGTCAATATTGGCATTGCCTAAGGTGCAGGGCGAAGATTGTGCGCTGTGCATTGAGCATTGTGCATTCTCAAAGTCGCTCGTCACATCGCCCACCACAATGTGCAGCCGCGTGCCAAAGAGGTCTTTAAACGCGTTGGCAAAGTAGTAGTAGAGCAGTGTGCGCAAGCGGTTCTCGGCCTTCTCGGCATCCTTGCCGCGCACCAGGCAGTAGATGTTGGTAGCGTCGGAGTCAATGAGTTCTCGCAAAATGTGAATGCCCAGATAACCCGTAGCACCGGTGAGCAGTACATTGCCCAACCGGCCTCGCTCACCTTTGCGGAAGGCATTGAGCGTGTTGCCGGCAAGCAACTTGTTGATGGGTTCATAGTCAAAGTCGGTCACCTCGTCGGCATCGTCGTTCACGCCCTCGCCGGTGATGAGGCGGGCCAGTTTGCGCGGCGTGGGATTGGTGAACACATCGCCGTAGGCCACATGCATCCCGGCCTTGTCGGCTTCGATAATCACGCGGGTCACCACTAACGACGTACCGCCAAGTTCAAAGAAGTTGTCGGTAGCCCCCACCCTATCCATTTGCAGGATGTCGGCAAAAATGTTGCAGAAGGTGCGCTCGGTATCGTTAACAGGTTCCTCGTAGGCCGAGGTGACAGCCAGTTCGGGTTCAGGCAACGCCTTCACATCGGTCTTGCCGTTAGGAGTCATCGGCATCTTGTCAAGTTGGCGATAGGCCGTCGGCACCATGTATTGTGTAAGACTCTTCGAGATCTCAGCCTTGAGGTCTTCAGGAGCAATCTCACGGTCGGCTGTGTAGTAGGCACACAGGTGCTCCTTACCGCCTATCTTGCGAATCATAATCACCACCTTGTCAATGCCATCAACACGGAGCATTACATTCTCAATCTCGCCCAGCTCAATGCGCAGGCCGCGCAGTTTTATCTGGTGGTCGGTGCGACCCAAAATCACCACATCTCCATCAGGTAGCCACTTGGCGTAGTCGCCCGATTTATAGATGCGTGTGCCGTGATAGTCCACAAAGCGTTCGCGCGTCATCTCATCGAGGTTGTTGTAGCCTCGCGCCACGCCACGGCCACCAATGTAGAGTTCGCCCACCACGCCCACGGGTAGTTCGTTACCGTCGGCATCGACGATAAACTCCTTGACGTTCAGCTGGGGTTTGCCTACGGTCACCAATGGGGCATCAGTAAGTTCCTTGTTGTTAGAGGCCACGGTAATCTCAGTGGGACCATAGCAGTTCATGATGCGAGCCGTGGTCACTTTGCGCAACTGCTCCAGCAACTGGTCGCTGAATTTCTCGCCGCCGGCACGCACAATGGCAATATTGGCAATAGCCTTGGCAAAGTCGTCACTGGTGAGCCAAGTGAGCCAGCGTGAAGGAGTGCCGCTCACCATGTTGATGCGTTGTTCCTTGATGAGGTTAGCCAGGTCGAGCGGATTATTGGCCTGCTCCTCGGTAGCCACAATCAGTGTCTTGCCGTTGTAGTAAGCCATGCCGATGTCCTGCAGGGCGGCATCAAACGAGATGGTCGTCACGCTCAGCACGCGAGTGGCATCGGTCATCACCGCATGAGCAAACACATTGGCGGGATGGCCATACAGATAGTTACAGATACCCTCATGCCTGAGCATCACTCCCTTAGGACGGCCCGTAGAGCCGCTGGTGTAGATAAGGTAGGCCAGGTCATCGGGCGTAATCTCCGGTTTGCGGTAAGGTGCCTGTGAAGCAATAAGATCTTCAACATCAATGGCTTTCTCCGACGGTACAGTGTCCATGCGGTCGGCTGTAGTAATAATGTATCGCGCCTCGCTGTCCTCAAGAATGAGTTTGACACGGTCAGCAGGATACTCAGGATCGCAAGGAATGTAGGCCGCGCCCGATTTCAGCACACCGAAGAGCGACAAAATGAGTCGGCTGGTGCGTGGTAACAGTAGCGCCACACGATCACGCTCTTTCACGCCTCGCTGCTGCAAAGCGGCAGCAATGCGGGTGGTCACCTCGTCCATTTCTTTATAAGTGAACTTGCCGTCAATGGCCACCAACGCCTCATGCTCGGGTTGAACGGCTGCAAAGTGCCCTATGCAGTCGTGGAACAGACTGAACGGAGCGTCGCCGGTACCCACCTGACGCAAGCCCTCGAGTTCGCGCTCTTGCGCGGCACTGACTATGGAGAGGGCTCTCACCCGTTCGCCGGGTTGCTTCACCATGCGTTTGACCACCTCCACAATGCTTTGCGCCATGGCATCGGCAAGACGAGCCGAGTAGAGCGAATCGTCAAACTGAACCACCACACCGCGAGTTTCAATCTTGATGTTGATTTTGAATTTAGGCACATTGAGTTCCAGCAACTCTTGCGCGATATTTTGTCCATTGACCGTGTATTGCGACAGCACGCCCACCTGATAGGCATAGGCGATAGCAGGCCTGAAACCGTAGTCGGCAGCAATGCGGGCAAACGGATAGTCCTCGTGACTCAACGTTTGGTTGAAGTTATCGCTCACCTCATGCAAGAAGTCGGCAACTGTCACATCCTTGATGTCCACAGCCAGCGGCAATGTGTTGACAAACATGCCCACGGTGTCGGCAATCTTCAGGTTAGAACGGCCGCTACTCACCGTGCACAGATACACCTCGCGGTTATTGGTGTAGCGCGACACCACATAGGATGTGGCGGCCAGGAACAAATGGGCCGGTGTCACTTCTTGCTTGCGGCAGAAGTCGGCCACCTCGTCATGGTCTACTGCACACACCGCCTCGCCTATGAAACCCTGCTCAGCACTCTTAGGCAGGTCGGCCGGAATTTCGCTGGCACCTTCGCAAGTGCTCAGCCGCTCGGCAAAGAACTGCTCTGCCTGCTTGAATTGTTCGGTATCTTCAGCAGCACGCTGGTCGTTGACGAAGTGGAGGTAGGAATAGGTCTCGTTCGATGCCTCTCCACCCTCAAGCACAGCGCTTATTTGACGTATGAGCAAGTCAGCCGATGCGCCGTCAAAGAGTAAGTGATGCACATCCAGCAACAAATGCACTCCAGCGGGAGTGGTCACCACCTCAAACCGATAGAGGGGCGGTTTTTGCAGGTTGAAGGGCCTGACGAACTCGTTCTTGTAGGTCACCAATTCCTCATCGGTCATTGAGGTGAGCGGCACCACCACGGGAGCGGCATCGACGGTAGTCTGCACAATGGCCTCACCCTCGGTGATGAAGTGCACATTCAGTTCGGGATGACATGCCACCACTTGTTTTACCACCTCGGCAAGCCGCTCGGCTTTGACACCTTGCGGATAAGTGAGCAAATAGGGTATATTATAAATGGTAGAAGCCGGATTCTTGAGGCAGTCGAAATAGACACCCGTTTGGGCATACGACAGCGGAACAGCCGTCAGTTCAGCCTGTTGTGTTTCTCCGGCGGCCTGCCCTGCCCCACCTTCCATGTAGCTGCGCAATATCTCGTTCTCCACCGCCTGCAGCGTGAACGACTTGACGAGCGCACGAGAGTCCAGTGCCACGCCAAAGCGCTTGTTCACCTGCACCGCAAGCCTAATGGCCGAGATGGACGTGAGACCTGCATACCCCAGTGGCGTGGTGATGCTGAAGTCACTACTACCCACAATCTTGGCTACCATGTCGTGCAGTTCCTGCTCCAGCAGGTTCATGGGGGCATTCACCTCCTCGACTGTAGCCGCCTTCTTTTCAGGTTTGGGCAACGCGCGCTTGTTCACTTTCTGATTCTGGTTGAGCGGTATGGCGTCAATCTGCATGGTCACTGCGGGCACCATATAGGGCGGCTTCTCTCCAAGGATAAACTCATTGAGCGCATCGATGTCCACAGGGCTATCGCTCACCACATAGGCCGCGATGTACTTGCCACCGCCTTCCTCGTCAAAGGCCTGCACCGTAGCATCCTTAATGCCGGGGAACTGACGGATGATGCCTTCCACTTCTTTCAGCTCAATGCGGAATCCGCGTATCTTCACCTGACCGTCACGACGGCCCACAAACTGAATGTTGCCGCCGGGCAGGTAGCGCACAATGTCGCCGGTGCGATACACACGACGATACTTCTCCTCGGTTGTGAACGGATTGTCAATGTAGACCTCAGCAGTCTTCTCAGGACGATTCAGATAGCCACGGCTCACCTGAGGGCCTGACACCCACAACTCGCCTGCGGCACCCACCGGCATGCGGTGCCCTTGCGCATCGACTATGTAAAGTCGCATATTATCAAGCGGCTTGCCAATGGGAATATCCTTCAGCCATTTCGTTACCGGAAACGTGGTGGTGAAAATTGTGCACTCGGTCGGGCCATAACCATTATGGAAGGTATAACCGTCAGGTGGAGTGAGCGATGCCAGTTTCTCGCCACCGGTTGACAGATGGCGCAACGAGTGATTCTCTATGCCGGTAGCAAACTGGTAACCCACTTGCGTGGTCATGAACGAGTGAGTGATATTGTTCTTTTCAAAATAATCGTTGAGTGCAATCAAATCAAGACGAATTTCCTCAGGCACGATGTGAACTGCGGCACCACATGTAATGGCGGGATACATATCCATCATGCACGCGTCAAAGCCATAGCTGGCATAGGCTGCCACACGATGTTCAGGCTTGAGGTCGTAATAGCGATGATACCAGTGACAGAATGCCACCAGATTGCCATGTGTCAACTGGCAGCCCTTGGGCACACCGGTCGAGCCGCTCGTGTAGAGCAGAATGAGCAGTTGTTCAGGCGTAATGTTCACCTGAGGAGCAGGCTGTTGTGGTAGCATGGGCAACTCGGCAGTAGTCAGCACATCGCCCTCATATTCATTTACAATAGGGCGTAACTGCTCGTCGGCAATGAGCAGTTTGGCATTGGCATCCTTCATCATGAAGTTCAGACGTTCAGGCGGATAACTGGGGTCTAACGGCTGATAGGCACAACCGGCTTTGAGTACGCCCAGTGAGGCAATTGTCATCCACTCGCAACGCGGAATCAGTACCGACACCACATCCTCAGTCCCCAGCCCACGTTGGGCTATTGCGGCGGCTATGCGATTACTCAGGTCATCTACTTGAGCATAGGTATAGGCTTTGTCTTTATAGACTACCGCGACATTACCGGGCGTGGCGACAGCTTGACGGCTGAATAGGCTCACGATAGTCTGTGTCGCATCATAGTCCACATCGTTCGCATTAAACCCGTCAAGCACCTCTTGCTGCGCCGGCGTGGCAATGGCAATTTTGCCCAGCGACTCACAGCTCAAGAAGCCTTCAACCACGGCCTCGTAGCTCTCCAGCAACTGGCTGATGAGCTCACACGAATACTCGTTACTGTTATACTCCGCTTTCACATGATAATGGCCATTGAGTATAAAGGTCTTGAGATAGAGCGATGCCTCAAGGTAGCTATTGCAAAGCCTCATCGTCTTCATGGGCTTGCCGGCCATCTGCTCGTCGGCAAACAGCATTCCATGCCATGCAAACATCACATTGGTCTGCAGTTTCAGGTCGTTGAGCACATCGCTGTAGTTATAGATGTCGTGCTTGCGGCAACCGCTCATCTGGTCCTGAAGGCCTTTCAGGAAGTCGAGCACACGAGTGTCGGGCGTGAACTTACCATAGACAGGCAGGGTCTTCACAGTCATGCCCACCATGCGCGACAACCGCTTATCGCTACGACCATTATAAACTGTGGTAAAGAGCGATTCCTGCTCATTATTATACTTGGCGAGCAGGTAACTGAAAGCGGCTGTAAAGAAGTTGCTCTTGAACACCCCGTTGCTCTTGCAGTAGTCATCGACCCGAGCCATATCAACCTGCAGCACGCGAACCATGCTGTCCTCGGCATGCACCGGGTCGTCGAGATCGGGCAACAGCTGTGTGAAGGTATCGCCGCAGTCAAAGTTTTGAGCATACCATTGCTTGGCCTCTTGATACACAGGTTGCTCACGCAATGCCCGCTCTTCTTGCGCCAATTGCGCCAAGCTCACCTGTTCGCTCTCAATGGGCTCGCCATTATAAGCCTTTTCGATGTCGTGCAGCAAGATGCTCATTGACGTGCCGTCAACGATGATGTGATGATAGTCGCAAAACAGATAATAATGATTGCCGCTGTGCACCAAGCGCAGGCGGAACAAACGATCGCTATTGATGTCAAACGGCTGAATGAAAGTGGACTTCAGCGGTTCAATGTCGTCCATCTCTTCCACGCTAAGCGACCACTGCTCATTGTCAAGGTCTATCGTCTGCATGGGTTCGCCTTCGTCGTTGAGCGAAATGCGCGTGAACAACGTGGGATGGGCCTTGATGGCACTCTCAACCGCTCTACACAACCGCTCACCGTCAAGGCTACCGTCGAGCTCATAGAGATAGGGCAAATTGTAGCACGGCTCTCCCTGATGAGCAGCGCATTCCACATAGAGCCCGTTTTGTACCTGTAAAAGAGGAGCTGACTGTTTCATATATATAGACTATAGATATTCGTAATTACTCAAAATTGAACAGATTGATGAAGCCTGTCATCTTGAACACATTCTTGATGTCGTCGTTCATTGACTTCAGCGTCACCGTGTGACCATGCGACTTAGCTTTCTTGAGTATTGACAGCAAGATGCGCAGTCCGCTCGATGCGATATACTCAAGTTTTTCGCAATCAAACACAATGTCCTTGTCTTCATTCTCGTACAAGGGTTGCAGTTCCTGCTCCACTCCTGCAGCGGCGGCAGTGTCCAGTTCGCCCACAAGAGCCACCAGCAGTTTGCCGTCATTTTCTTTAATCGTAGTCTTCATAATGATGTCATTTATTGTTAGTAATTTATATTATTCTTCATGTGAATCTTCTCTAAAATGCGATAAATCGGCATTTTTTGTGTCAACAATTACGTTTCTTAGTGAGTGTCAGCACATTCTTGCCGTCGATGCGCTCATAGTTGATTACATCCATCATTTGGCGCACCAGGAAGATTCCCAACCCACCTATCTGACGTTCCTCGGCGCTCAGCGAAGTGTCCACATCGGGCGCATCAGTCGGGGCAAAGGGCATACCGCTATCTATCACCTTAAATCTCAGCAAATCGGCTGAAGCCGCCGCTTGTATCTCAACTTCGCCCGTTTCTCCCTCAGGATAGGCATAGTTCATCACATTCACCACGGCTTCTTCAATGGCCAGCTGAATGCCGCTCACCTGCTCAGGACTATAGCCGGTTCGCTGGGCCACATTCTTGACAAACTCGTTCACAAGCGTGACCTGCTTCACGTCGTTCTGCACGGTGAGTGTTTCCTGCAACTCAAAGTGAACTTCTTGTGGACTGTAGCGCACTGCCAGCAGCGTCAAGTCATCGCTCTGCTCGGCGCCTTTCACAAATGCGCGAACGCTCGCAATCAAGTCACTGAGCAATCGGCTTGGCTCGGCATCAGCATGATTCTTCGACACTTCACACACCCGCTCAAGACCGAACTGACGGTGCTGCGCATCCATCGCCTCGGTTAGGCCGTCGGTGTAAAGCAATAGCGTCGTTCCCGGCTCGAGCGTCGTCTCCTCTCCCTCAAAAAACCAGTCGTTCATCACGCCCAGCGGCAAATTCGATTTCACCGGGAACTTCTCTACCTCACCCTTCACCAGCAACGGCGTGTCATGGCCTGCGTTACAGTAGCGGAGCTTGCCAGTGGGCAAATCCAGAACGCCTATGAAGAAGGTCACAAACATATTCGACTCATTGCCCTGACATACAGCTTCATTGATCAAATGCATGATGCGTGCGGGATGGCTCTCGCGAGCACCAATGGCACGAAACAGCGAGTGCGATACCGACATTACTAAAGCCGACGGCACTCCCTTGCCACTTGCGTCGCCTATGGCAAAGAACAGCTTGTCGTCGCGCACAAAGTAGTCATACTGGTCACCACCCACCTCGCGGGCAGGTATCAGACGCCCAGACAGCGTCACGCCGCCTTGCGTCATCTCCTCGCCGGGCAGCATCTCGCTCTGGATGCGCTTAGCCACATGCAACTCGCTGTCGATGCGCTGACGCTCCATCTCAATATCGGCAAGTTGTTTGTTTCCTTTCAAAAATCGGTACACGATATAACCCAGTAATGCCACACCCAGCAGCATCAGCAGGAACACGCGATGACGCATCGAGTATAATGCATCGAACACTTCCTTGTCATAGCACACAATGGCCAACTGCCAGTGGGGCCTGCCCTTCATGAAAGCATAGTAGACATAGGCCGTTGAGCCGTCAATCTCGCTCTTAAACTCAATGCAAGTGAAATGGCCCGACTTGGTTTTGTGACGCGACACCGTGGAGTCATTAATCAGCATTATAGCATTGTCAAAGTCGGCATACTTGGGATGACTTGACGACGGTTGAGAAATCAACTCACCGTTCTCAGTGAGCAACAGGCTGAACGAAGACTCATGTGAATGACGCTGATTCAACGTGTCGCTCAACCAGCTGAGCGACAAGTCCACACCTGCCACACACGCCACCTTGCCCTTGCTGTCATGAATGGGAATGGCATAGGTAGTAACCAAGCCTTTGGCTCCACGATAATTAAGATATGGCTCAGCCCAGTAGGGAGCGTCCTTAGACACGGTTTGATAATAAAAGTCCAGTTTTGTATAGTCATGCTCCGCACTGCCCAGTTGCCCATAAAGCACAGTGTCGGGCATATTTTCGTCGCGATAGGTCCACGGCTCATACAGATAATCTCTGTCCTTGTAATAACCGGGCACAAACGCAAGCCCCACGCCAGAGAAATGCTTGTTCACATGAGTGAGCCACTGCAGGTGGTCATAGATGGAGTCGGGCTGAACCAAGTCGTCGCAGATGGCGTCGGCATGGCTATTCAGCACGCCCTCGGTGTAGTTGAGCATTCCCTTTACGAGCATGGCTTTCATCGTGATTTCCTTGCCCATGAGGTCCTCAAGCTCATCGCGCATGATGTTGCGAGTGTAGAGATACTGCACTGCCGAGATTACCTCAAGCAACAACGCCACGCCTATCACCACCAGACTCAACTTGCCGTGTGACTTAAAGAAACTGATGAATTGATTGGACATTCTTGACATAACTCAAGCAATTCTCATTATCTATAACTCGTTAAACATTAATATCTCTAAACCCATCCATCTGACAACTGATAACCGATAACTGATAACTAAATCACCAGCGCACCGACAGGAATCGCGGACGAATCAGCACGTTCAGCCAGGCCCAGTGCAGGTTGCGCTCGTGATCCACGCGTTTAAGCGCTTCCATTGTCTTGCTACCGGCCATGAAGGTGTAGCCCAGCGACACTTTCACCTCTTTCAGTACATCATATGAGGCCGTGAACTCTATCTCATGACCAAGCTTCTTGCCCAAGTTGTTAAGTTTCGTTTCAGTGCTATAATAGTGATAGGTTGTGCCCAACTTCAACGGCTTGACGGGACTGAACTCCACACCGGCATACATGTTTTGAAGGCCGGGAGTAAAACCGTTATGGTAGGTTGTCACATAAAAGAAGTCCATCGCGCCATAGAACTTGTGGTGCGAACCGTAGGCCGGCGTGAAGCCGTTTATCTCCTTGTGTTGCACAAGCCCAATTTGACCCTGACCGGGCACAGGAAACTTCGGGTCGCCGCTCAACACGTCATAGCCGCCCACCAAGCGCCATTTTTCGTTCGGTGAGAAGGTGCCTCGAGCACTCGCCATCCAGGTCTTCAGCTTGATGCCTTGCTCGGCCTTACCCATTTGACGATAATATGATGCCTCAACGCCAAACCGACCATCGTCATACTTCGCGTAGCCACCAAGCAACTGCTGATTGAACTGCGCTTTCAAATCTGACTCTTTTCCTCCCTGAACAGTCATGTTCATGAACAGCAACGACGCACCCAGCGGAATCTTCTGAAAGTCGTAGTGATACCACAGCGTCTGCATCGTCTTGTAAGGTTTGTCGCCATTCAGATATAGTGTAGTTCCGTTCACGCTCTCACTGTTTTGGTTATAGGCGAAAATCGCGTGAACCTTGTGGCCGTGGCCCTCATAGCCCAACTTCAGCACATCGTGCGACAGAGCCGTCACAGCCCAGTCGTTGGAGCCTATGATGCGTTCGTCGTCATAGCTCAGTACCTGGCGTCCCAGTTTGGCAAACAGGCCATTATGTGCCTTCAGCTGCGCCCACGCTTCGTAGATGTTCAGTGAGCCCTTGCCGGCTTGCCCCCACACCGCACTGTGCTGTGCCGTGATGTGCGCTTTCAGGATGTCGCGCTCGTAGTCAAGACCCAGTCGGGTTCGTTCCAAAATGAACTTGGCGATGTTCTCATCCTCGTCAACGCCCTCATTAGCGAGACCGCCACTCCTGATTTCACCGCGAGTCAGCAATTCAGCGTCAATCGAGAACACATTCTTTTTCTCTTGAACTTCCTCGCTTTGATCTTGAGCGATTGCAGTGCATGGCAACAAGATGAACGCCATCAGCGCGCTCTTCAGCAACCGTCTATAATGCCTATTGTAAACTCGTATCATTTTAGCAGGAATTTCATCTCTTCCACAATGAAGGAAGTAAGTTGTTTACAGACCCAGCTTGGCTTTGACCAGGGGCGTAACATCAATGGCGTTAGGGCCATAGTAGGCCACGGGCGTAGTGGAGATGTCAAGAATATAAGTGTAGCCTCCCTCGGTGCCCACAGCCTTGATGGCATCGTTAATCTTCTTCATGATGGGCGCGTTCAGTTCCTTTTCCTTGGCGGCAATATCGGCCTCGGCTTTGTTGAGGAACTGCTGAATCTTGTGGTCGCTCTCCTGAATCTCGTGCATGCGACGCTCCTTGATGGTGGCGGGAGTCGCAGCATCGGCAGCGAGCGTTTGGTAGTCGGCAAACTTCTTGTTAAATTCCTCTTGCACGGTGTTGTACTCAGCCTGGTACTGTTGCGAGAAAGCCCGGAGTTGGTCTTGCGCCTGACTTTTCTCAGGCATGGCATTGTAGATGGCCTTCACGTCAACATGAGCAATCTTGGCGGTTTGCGCCATCAAGCACAACGGCGCGACGATAAGTAGTGTGAGCAGTGTCTTTTTCATATTTATGTGAGTGTTATGATTGTTTTTAAATGATTGGTGTGTCAGATGAGCGGATTACCCAATATCACCTGATTGAAGATTTCCTTCAGGTGATTGAAGTTATAGAGGCGATCATTGACATTGGTGGGCCACTCGTCGCTAATCTTGGCGGGAATGGTCTGCATGAGTTTGCCCTTGTCGAAGTAATAACGCACCGACTGCTTTTGGCCGGTCTCATCGTCATCGTAGGTAAACAGGGCGAATAGCGGGTCGCCGGTCTCAGGATCGTAGAGATACTCGCAATAGTACTCATGCGCGCCTATATTGAAGCTCTGAGTCACGAAATTCAGTTCGCTTTGCCAGTTGATGCTGCCGTCTTCGCACTGGTCATCTTCATTGAAGTCGAGGCAGGTGAAATAGAAAGTAATGTGCTCCTTATGAGGTCCGCTTCCGGGATACATTTGATCAATATCGATGCTCATTTGGTTGGTCATCATGGGTTCCATCTTGCTCATGTTGATATGCTCGTGAACGTCGTTATAGATAGCGCGAATGCGTTCCATCTGCTTGTTGCCGGCAGCAACGGCCAGAGCGGTG
The DNA here is from genome assembly GCA_946412245.1 of uncultured Bacteroidales bacterium. GTDB lineage: Bacteria > Bacteroidota > Bacteroidia > Bacteroidales > Muribaculaceae > Sodaliphilus. The sequence continues at coordinate 5,629 of CAMKGM010000031.1, read as the reverse complement.
CCCAACGCGAGCAACAGTGTGAATGATAATAGCCTTTTCATTATGCTCAAAATTAGAGTTTATACTTCGATTACAAAGTTATGAAATAAATTTGTTGAATGCAAACGTGGGCGGGCGATGAGGCTATTTTTCCTTAAGAAAGTGTATCAAAATGAACGTGCCACACTGACGCGTGAGAACCACGAAGTGCACTAATTATCGCTATTGACACAGCCTCTAAAAACAACGGCGTGCACACTTTTGTTCAGTGCACGCCGCTTGTGTTGTCAAGGTGACGCTTCCGGCCGAGCCGAAACGTCATCGTTGAAATTTAGCGGGTTGGAATGGGCTGTCCGGCTGCTGCGGCTTTGCGCACCTGCTCAGCTGCTTCCTCTATAGTTACATTGCCGGCGGGCTCTACTGCCTGCTGAACTTCGGGCTCAATAGCCTTGTACTCGCTGCCGGTGCGTTTAAAGGTACCGGTGAAGCCCTCGAGCTTCAGTGTATTGGCATCGTAGAAGTGCATCGTGGCAAAGGTGTCGCCATCCTCATCGAATGTGCACACCAAGCGGCCGTTCACAAGTTTGCCACTGAAAGTCTTGAGGTCGCCTGACTCGTTCTTATAGGTGCCGGTAGCGGTGCCGGTGGCTTCGTCAAAGTTCACAGCCAAATAGTCGGTAACCATGCCGCCGATGCCGTCGCTATAGCTATTCTGATAAGTGCCGGTGAAATTGGTGATTTTAGCGGGAGCCGCAACAGTGGTTTTAGCTTTAGCCTTGCCTTTACCTTTGCGAGCCTTTTGTGCGTCGATTGAACCAGTGCCGAGCAGCAGTGCTGCTATGAGCAGAAAGAGAATTTTTTTCATAATCGTTTCTTTTAAATAGGTTGGTTATTGTCAATAATATTTCTTTAATGTGTTGTGTCACTTGAGGCTATGACCGCAAGTAGCGTTGCAAATATAATCAATTGAAATGAAAGTGCAGCAAATTTTATGCCTTTTTTGCTTTTTTCGGCATTATTTGCTGCACTTTGTTAACATTTTAACCCTTATCTTGGCTCAAAGAGTTAAAATCGCTTGTGAGTATTTCGTTACCAAACGATAGCGCGGTCGGCGGGATCACGCCACAGTTTGTCGCCCTTCTTGATACCGAATGCGTCGAAGAAGGTGTCGATGTTGCGCAGCGTCACATTCACGCGGTTGCGGCCAATCGAGTGCGGGTCGCTCTTGGTCTGTTGGAAAATGGATTCTTCAGTGCGGTTCTCAGCCCAAATGCGGCCGTAGCTCAGGTAGAAGCGCTGTGCGGGTGTAAAACCGTCAAGTTCTTTACCCTCAACAAACTGCTGAGTCTTGGTGAATGCATCGTAGGCAATGCGCAGACCGCCCTGATCGGCGATATTCTCACCCAGTGTCAGGTGACCGTTAGCATGCTGATCTTTGACAACGATTACTTCGTCGAACTGTGCGGCGAGTTTCTCGGCAGCCTCGGTGAATTTCTCAGAGTCCTTTGCAGTCCACCAGTCAATCATGTTGCCGTCGGCATTGAACATACGGCCTTGGTCATCAAAACCGTGAGTCATCTCGTGGCCAATCACCACACCGATTGCGCCATAGTTAGTAGCATCGTCGGCATTGACATCAAAGAAAGGCGATTGCAGAATGGCTGCAGGGAAACAAATCTCGTTGGTGGTGGGGTTATAGTAAGCATTGACCATTTGAGGTGGCATGCCCCATTCTTCCTTGTCCACGGGTTTGTCCATCTTGTCAAGGTTGCGGCGAGTCTCGATGTAGCCTGCACGCTTCACGTTCTCATAGAGCGAGAGGGCGGGATCAATGTCGAGTTTGCTGTAGTCGCGCCACTTGTCGGGGTAGCCCACTTTCACAGTGAAAGCGTTGAGTTTAACGAGGGCGTTGATTTTAGTGCTGTCGCTCATCCAAGTCAGTGAAGCGATGCGTGATGCCAGAGCCTTGCGCAGGTCGCCGATGAGTTTGAGCATCTTCTCCTTGCTACCATGAGCAAAGTACTTGTTCACATAGAGTTCGCCCACGGCTTCGCTCAACATGGAGTTGGGGAAGTTCATGGCGCGTTTCCAGCGTGCCTGCTGTTCCTGCTGGCCACTGAGCATCTTGCCATAGAATTCGAAGTTGGCATCGCGGAAGTCATCGCTCAGCGTACCGGTTGCACGGCCAATCACACCTTTAGCTATATAGTCCTTGATTTGCTTCTCGCTCAAGGTGGTCATCAGTTTCTGAGCCACATCCATCACCTTGGGCTGGGTGAGAATCACCTGCTTGGCTGAGGGAAGACCCATCAGGTCGAAGTACTGGCGCCAGTTGATGGCGGGATAGCGCTCCTGCAGTTGCTCCAGAGTGAAGATGTTGTATTGCTTGGTATAGTCGCGAGCCTCAGCTTTGCTCATCTCGGCCTGCGCAAACTGATACTCAATGTCGTAGACGGTCTTGGCGGCCTTCTTGGCATCACCCTTCTTGTAACCTGCGAGCATGTACATCTTAACGAGGTAGTCGATGTAGGCTTGTTGAATCTTCTTGCTGTCGGCATCGGTGTTCAGGTAGTAGTCACGGTCGGGCAGGCCGCTCGTGCCGGCTTCCATATAGAGCACATTCATGTCGCTGTTCATCAGGTCGGCCTCAACGCCAATACCGAAGAACGGATTAGCGAGATACAAGTGCTGATTAGCCAAGAACGGGGTGAGGTTAGCCTTCTTGAAGGTTTGCACTGTAGCGAGGTCTTGCTTCAATGGAGTAGCGCCCTCTTTGTTCAGGCGCACGCTGTCCATAGCCAGGTTATACAGGTCGGTTACTTTCTGGCCCACGGTGCCGCGAGCGTGCTTCTCCTTGGCCAGGTTGTCAAAGAGTTCTTTAAGTTGGTCACGATTTTTCTCGGCCAGGTCATTGAAAATACCGTAGCTGGCATATTCGGGTTTCAGTGGGTTGGCTTTCATCCAACCACCACCGGCATACTGGAAAAAGTCTTCACCGGGCGAAACGGTGAGGTCCATGTCGGCACGGTTCACTCCTGCGGGAATGGTTGATTGCGCTGATGCTGTCATAGTAGCAAAGACTGCGGCAATAGTGAGTGCAGTAAATTTGATTTTTTTCATGTTAAGTTATTTATTGATATTGGTTTAAAAGATTATTCTACAAATTCAAACCCCAAGTCATTGATTTTGTCAATGATGGCCTGTGCGGGGCAGTCGCCTTCCACATAGGCTATTCCTTTGGCGAGGTCCACTTCAACACCGGTCACGCCGTCGAGTGCGGCGAGGCCTTTTTCAACACTTGCCTTGCAGTGGTTGCAAGACATTCCTTTAATCTTGTATTGTTTCATAGTGCTTGTTTGGTTTTTATTGAGTTGATAAGATTTCAAATACTTGGCCGACATGGCAACGAGCAACAATGCGATGAGCAATGCGCTACACACGATATTGAACCATCCGCTCGCCATGGCGTGGCTATGGTGCATGTGGGGCATAGCATTGACGAAGGTTTCGCGCAATCCGGGCCAGTAATCTACGAGCAGCCCGAAACCTATGGCTCCCGCTACAATCGAAGCGATATAGGTAATGGTCGCACGGCGCCCGAAAGCCTGGTTCACAACAAAGAACGAAGCCACATTGGCGGCAGGTCCTGCCATGAGCAACACCAGCGCACAACCGGGCGAAAGGCCTTTGAGCATGAGCGCCGCGGCAATGGGGATGGAACCGGTGGCGCACACATACATGGGCACCGAGATGGCCACGACAATGAACATATTGAGCAGGCTATACCGAGCGTAGGTACTGAAGAAGTCGTCAGGCACCAGCACGGTGATGAGCGTGGCGATAACGAGCCCGATGACGAGCCACTTGCCTATGCTCTGCATCATTTCAAAGAAGCCGTAGCGCAGTGCCTGAACCACTTTTCCGCCAAGACTGCGAGCCTGCGGTTGTGTTTCGCAAGCACCGGCGGCACAGTCGTCTTTTTTATCAAAAGCGCCCTTGCGCTCCAGTGCGCCCACAGTGAGTCCGCCAAACATGGCAGTCACCAGCGCGGCGACCGGCCGCAAGATGGCAAAGGGAAGCCCCAGCATTGAGTAGGTGGCGGCAATGCTGTCGACACCGGTCTGTGGCGTGGCTATGAGAAATGAGGTGGATGCGGCTCTTGAAGCACCCGAACGCCGTAGCGAGACGGCCGTGGGCAACACGCCGCATGAACATAGCGGGAGAGGAATGCCAATGGCTGCCGCTGTTGTCACCGATTTAATGCCCGTGCCCGACAGATAGCGAGAATAGAGCCGTGCCGGCACAAATGCGTAGAGGATGCCTGCTATCAAGAAACCCAGCAACAGGTAAGGCGACATGGCATTAAGCATCGACAAGAATGCGTTAACATACTCCATAGTAGTTACCTCCGAAATTGATGATTCTCTTTAAGGCTTGGCCTCGTAGTAAGGAATGCCTACGAGTTTGAGGTCGAACTCGAGGTTAGAGTAGGCTTTTACGGTGCCATAGGCCGATGTACCATAACCCACATTGTAGGGAATGACCACGCGCACGCTGTCGCCAATGTGCATGCGAGTGAGAGCGATGGCCCACCCAGTGATGATGCCGCCGTTAAGCCTCGTGCGGAACACACTGTCGGCCGGACTGGTGCGGGCGTATGACGAGTCGAGCGGAGCACCGTTATAGTAGCGGCCATAGTATTTCACGTCAACCGTCGAGGTATAGAGCGGCTTCAGATTACCTTTCGTCTTATTGGTGTCATTAAACCAGTGCATAAGCACCTTTGCTTCATTGTCCCAAGGGGCAACAATGGAGGTGTAGTAGCTTTTACCTTCACTATCCTTGAGATTCATCTGGTCTTCGAGCCAGGCCCTGTTTGCCTTTGACCAACTGCTGTCCTTGTTGTCGTCATCTTTGAGGCATGAGGTAAAGATTCCACCGGCAAGCATGCACAACAGCAATATGATAGGGAATTTTTTCATCGTTCCGTTTATTATTATTTGATGGAATTGTCTACTTGGTTTAAACCAGTTTCTTGAGCAGGTTGTTCAGACTGCATGCTTCGCCAATGATGCGGGGCAGTTCGCTGATGGCTACACGCTCTTGCTGCATGGTGTCGCGGTCGCGCAGTGTCACGGTATTGTCCTGAACAGTCTGACCGTCGATGGTGATGCAGAAGGGGGTGCCGATAGCATCCTGCCGGCGATAACGCTTGCCCACCGAGTCCTTCTCCTCATACTGGCATGCAAAGTCAAACTTGAGCATATCCATAATTTCGCGTGCTTTCTCGGGCATGCCGTCTTTCTTCACCAGAGGCAGGATGGCGCACTTCACGGGAGCCAGTGCCTTGGGCAGGTGCAGCACCACGCGGGTATCACCGCCTTCGAGCTGCTGCTCCTCGTAGCTGGAGCACATCACAGAGAGGAACATGCGGTCGACGCCGATGGAGGTCTCGATGACGTAGGGCGTGTAGCTCTCGTTGAGCTCGGGGTCGAAATACTGGATCTTCTTGCCCGAGAACTTGGCGTGCTGGCTCAGGTCGAAGTCGGTGCGGCTGTGGATGCCCTCGACCTCCTTGAAGCCGAAGGGCATGCGGAACTCGATGTCGGTGGCGGCGTTGGCATAGTGGGCCAGCTTCTCGTGGTCGTGG
>CAMKGM010000030.1 GCA_946412245.1 uncultured Bacteroidales bacterium | reverse complement strand
TTAAAAACGTTAAATATTCACCTTCCCTGTTTTTCTCCAAAATTTATGTCGCCACATTTCTACCGTTTTATTCGAAAGTCGTTGATACCAAACAATTTGCAAATTCTCGTACTGCTACGGCCTGACCAGCGTCACCATTCCCAACTCCGTCACATCCATTGGCGAAGGAGCCTTCGGAGGCTGCTATGGTCTGACCAGCGTCACTATCCCTAACTCAGTCACATCAATCGGCTACGCTGCCTTCCGGTTCTGCTATGGCTTGACCAGTGTCGCCATCCCTAACTCAGTAACATCAATTGGTGGCAATGTCTTCCGCGGTTGCAATGGCCTAAAAGACATCTATTGCAAGATTAAAGACCCCAGTAAAGTTTCATTGGGTATTTATACCTTTTATGAAGTTCCCAAACAGGCCTGTCGTCTCCATGCTATTCGAGGTACCAAAGAACTGTTCCAGAATGCTGAACAGTGGAGAGACTTCCTGAATATTGTGGATGACCTTGAAGAACCTGGTGATGTGAACGGCGACGGCAAGGTGAATGTGAGTGATGTGACAGCATTGATTAACATGATTCTGGGCATCACCCCTATGGACCAGACTCTCGCCGATGTGAATGGTGACACTAAAGTGAATGTGAGCGATGTCACCGCCCTCATCAACATCATCCTGGGCATCCACTGATCTCAATAGAGCAGTAACCAGCAAACTAGTAAAACAGTAGAGCAGGTGCGACGGCTGCGCCTGCTCTATTTTTGGTTTTGTATTTCGCTCGCCCTGCACTAATGTTGGAAAATTAGACTGCTTTTCGGAAAAATACTGGAATCTTAGTTGACAAAAGTTTCAATGCCCTTTGGGCACCACACGCTGCACTTCGTGCAACTCGCGTTTTGAAATTTTGTCGAATATGTTGCGATTGCAACATATTTGCACTAATTTTGTCCTGAAATTCATTTCTGGTTATATGACTTTTCGCAAAACACTATATTCCTTGGTTGCGGCGTGCGTGGCATGCCTGCTGCTGGCAGCATGCGCCAACATCGGTTCGCCCGAGGGCGGTCCGCGTGACTACACCCCGCCGCGACTACTCAAAACGTCGCCGGGCATCAATGCGCTGAACTTCACCGGAAATCGTGTGGAACTGACGTTCGACGAGATTGTTCAAGTGCGTGAACAGCAAAAGAATGTGGTTGTATCGCCGGCGCAAAAGGAGCAAGCGGCCATCAAGAGTTTGGGCAAAAAAATCATCGTGGAGTTTCGTGAGGACTTGCTGCCTAATACCACTTATGTGGTAGACTTTAGCGATGCCATTGAGGACAATAACGAGGGAAACAGGCTCAACAACTTCGCTTTCTCGTTCTCGACAGGCGATGTGGTTGACACACTGCAAATTTCGGGAATTGTGCTGCGAGCGAAAGACCTTGAACCCATGCAGCACGTGCTTGTGGGCGTGCATACCAATCTGGACGACACGGCCTTTACGCACCAGCCCTTTGAACGCATCGCTCGCACTAACGATAAAGGTGAGTTCACGCTGCGAGGTTTGAAACCGGGCAGTTACCACATCTTTGCGCTCAACGATATGGATGGCGACTACAAGATGTCGCGTAGCGAGGACTATGCGTTCCTTGACGAGGTGATAGTGCCCACAGTCAGCGACTATGTGTCGCAAGACACCACATTCACCTTCGACCACCGTGTCGACACCGTGATGACGGGCACGCATCAGGAGTATTTGCCTAACGATGTGTTCCTGCCCATGTTCAACGAGGAGGCTAAAACTCTGTATCTGATCAAAGCCGAGCGGCAAGGACGTAACAAGGTGTTCGTGCAGTTTGGCGCCCCCACCGAGCTGCCGCAACTCACTATCTTGAAACCCGCCAATTATCGTCCCGACTGGTACAAACTGGAGCGCAACGCGACCAACGACTCCATCTTCTATTGGATTACCGACTCAACCTTGATTAAGGCCGACTCCATCATGGCTCAGTTGCGGTATCTCAAACCCGACAGCCTGGGCCATCCGGTGATGACAACCGACACCATCAGACTCAATGCCCGCACCAGCAACTCAGAGTTGAAAAGGATGGCTGAGGAAAAGAAGGAGCGGGAGAACTTGCAGAAGGATTTGGAAAAACAGCAGCAACGTCTTGCGAAACTAAGGGCCGAAGGCAAGGATACGACCGATGTGAGCCTTGATATCCAAGCCATTCGCGAGAAACTGGCTCCACAACGCAATCCGCTCAAGTTTGAGGTGTTCAAGAACGGAACGCTGGATGTGACCGACAGCATAGGTTTCACCTTTAAAGTACCCATCGACACCATTGTTCAGAGCCGTGTGAGATTGGAAATGATGCAGCCTGACAGCACTTGGACACAGATAACCGGACATCCGTTTGTGCCCGTGTCTGATACCGACATCATGCGCTACTACATGAATATGCCACTCAAACCCGAGGCCAACTATCGGCTCACGGTTGATTCTCTTGCCATTACCTCGATTTATGGGGAGCAGAATGACTCTACTGGCTACACCTTCAAGGTGAAGTCGCTTGATGAGTATGGCATAATACAGTTGCATGTGAATTCCGGCGACAGTGCCTTTGTGGAACTGCTTGATTCCAAGGACCGGCCCATTCGCACTTGCCCGGTGGTGAAAGGAACAGTGGAGTTCCCCAACCTGATTCCCGGCAGCTACTATGCGCGACTCATCAAGGACACGAACATGAACGGCAAGTGGGATCAGGGTAACTATGAACAGCATTTGCAACCCGAGGAGGTGTACTACTTCCCCGACGCACGCAAGTTGCGTGTGCGCAAGAACTGGACCAGTGAGGAGACGTGGAACATCTATGAAACGCCCCTCAACTTGCAGAAGCCCGAGCCCATTGTGAATAACAAGCCCGAGAACAAGAAGGACCTGCTCAAGAAGAAGAAAACGAGCGGTACTGACGACGAGGAAGAGGACGATGAATTCAACTCGTCAGGCTTCGGTAATGACGCATATAGCGGCAACAAGTACCGCGACTATCAAGACTCCAAATCCGGCCGAAGGACACCTCGTGGCGGTAGGTCGGTTTCGAGATAACAAGAATTGCAATAAAGAAAAAGAAACATATTATATGGAGAACTTTTTTGACACCATCTCTAACGCCATAGTTGCCGCGAGCGACTTCATCTGCGGCTATCCCGAGTTCTTTCTGCTCATTGGCGGCGGTCTGTTCCTGTTCATTTACTCAGATTGTGTATCGGTGCGCCGACTGCCGTGGGCCATGCGAGCCTTGCGCAACAAGCAGGCCGGCGACAAGGGCAAGGATTCAGGCCAAATCAGTTCGGTGCAGGCCTTGCTGAGCGCGATTGCCGCAACGGTGGGCATGGGAAACATTGCCGGTGTGGCCATCGCATTGTCCATAGGCGGCCCCGGAACGGTCTTTTGGATGTGGGTGAGCGCCCTGGTGGGCATGAGCACCAAATTTTTTGAGGGCTCGTTGTCAATCATGTATAAGGGTCGTGACAGTGCCGGTGAGGTGCAGGGCGGTCCCATGTACATCATCACTCGGGGTTTGGGCGAGAAATGGAAACCGCTGGCGGTAGCTTTCTCCATCTTTGGTCTGGTGGGCACGCTATGTTTCATGCAGGCCAATCAGCTGGTGGAGTCGGTCACCACTGTCTTCACCAATCCCATGGGCATTGAAAACACGCTGTTCTTGCGCTTCATCATGGGCGTGGTGATGGTTGTCATCGTGGGTGCTGTGATTTTGGGTGGCATCAAGCGCATCGCTCTCTTGGCCTCGCGCATTGTCCCGGTGATGGTAATCCTTTACTTGATAATGGTTGTTGTAATTATGGCGCTGAACTATAGGGAAATACCCGGTGTGTTCGGCCAAATCTTTGAGGGGGCGTTCGATTTTAGAGCCGGATTTGGAGCCTTTGCCTATGTGGCCCTCACCGGAGCGCGGCGTGCCGCCTTTGTGAATGAGGCCGGTGTGGGTACAGCCTCCATGATGCACGGAGCCAGCAAGAATACCGACCCCATCAAGGAAGGACTCATTGCCATGCTCGGTCCGGCCATTGATTCGGGACTGGTGTGCACACTCACGGCTATTCCCATCATCATAGCGGGCAATTATGTGGGGCTTACCGACCCCAAGGGCCTCTATGTGGCACTGGGAGCATGGGGACAATTGCTGCCTAACGTGGGCCACTTGCTGCTCATGATTATCGTGTTCTTCTTTGCCTTCTCCACGATGTTTTCTTACAGTTACTATGGGCAAAAGTGCACCAACTACTTGTTTGGCGCGCATAATGTCAAGTGGTATAACTACTACTATCTGGCGATGCTGGTGGTGGCTGCGATGATACCGCTCAAGGTGATGGTGGGCATCATGGACATAGCCTTTGCCCTCATGGCATTGTGTACCATGACGGCACTCATCTTGCTTGCTCCGCGAGTGAAGCAAGTCATGAAATCTTACTTTGCCGTCACGCCCACTGATGGTCAGGAAGAGCAACAAAACGATTTGGAAACCTACAGCAAACAACGATAAACTATGGCAATGGAATCAAACTTTATCGACTATGTGAAAATCATGTGTCGCAGCGGCAACGGTGGAGCCGGTTCGGCTCATCTGCACCGTGCCAAGTATATCCCCAAGGGCGGTCCTGACGGCGGCGACGGCGGTCGTGGCGGACACATCTACCTCAAGGGCAACAGCAACCTGTGGACACTGATTCACTTGAAATATACACGCCACATCTTTGCCACCAACGGCATGCCCGGTTATGAGAACCAGTGTACCGGCAAGGATGGCGAGGACCGCACTATTGAGGTGCCCTGTGGAACGGCAGTCTACGATGCCGAGACCGGGCAGTTCCTGTGCGATGTGACGCGTCACGGACAGGTGGTAAAACTGCTCAAAGGCGGGCGAGGAGGATTGGGCAATACCCACTTTAAGACCGCGACACGGCAGACGCCCCGCTTTGCCCAACCGGGAGAGCACGGCATCGAAAAAACCGTGATTCTCGAACTTAAGTTGCTCGCCGATGTTGGCCTGGTGGGCTTCCCCAACGCGGGCAAGTCGACGCTATTATCGGTCATCTCGGCCGCCAAACCCAAAATCGCCAACTATCCCTTTACCACGCTTGAGCCTAATTTGGGCATCGTGACCTATCGCGGTCAGCAGTCGTTTGTCATGGCCGACATTCCCGGGATTATTGAGGGTGCGAGCGAAGGACGCGGACTGGGTCTGCGCTTCCTGCGCCACATTGAGCGCAACGCTGTGCTGCTGTTCATGATTCCCGCCGATGCCGACGACATTCGCAAGGAGTATGCCATTCTGTGCCACGAACTTGAAACCTTCAACCCCGACCTGGTGGAGAAACCGCGCGTGCTGGCCATCACCAAGTGCGATATGCTTGATGACGAACTCATTGACCAGATGCGTGACGAGTTGCCCGATGGCATCGACGCCCTGTTCATCTCGTCGGTGGCTCAAAAGGGACTCACCGAACTCAAGGACCTGCTGTGGCGCACCATCAACGATGAGCGCAACCGCATACCTGAATCGGCCACGATGCGCGACCTTGACGAGCGTCATCGCGTGAAAGAGGAAGATGACTTCATCTTCCAAGCCGCTCCTGAAGTTGACGATGAGGCTCCCAATGCCGGCGGCAAGATGCTTGATGAGGACAGCCGTGAGTGGAGCGAAGAGTACTGGGAAGAGGACTTCCGCGACGAGAACGAGGATTTCCAAGTTGTTTCAGACCCCGACGATGCTATCGTTTGACCAACTCACGTTTGCCGCTGAGGTCGCCGACGTTAAGGCATTCAGCCTCACACGAGGTTTAATGCAAGCCGATGACCCCTATAGCGCAATAAACCTGTGTCACTACACGGGCGATAAGCCCTTGCACGTAACCACCGGGCGCGCCATGTTGTGCGACCGGCTGCACATTGAGCCACACTGCTTGGTGATGCCTCGACAGACGCATGGCTGCGAAGTCGCTGTGATTGATGACCGTTTTATGCAACTGCCGCAAGCAGAGCAGCAGAAAAGCCTGGAGGGAATAGACGCACTCGTCACACCGCTCACGGGTGTGTGCATCGGTGTGAATACAGCCGACTGTGTCCCCATTGTCATGGCCGACCTGCTCACCGGGCTCATAGCCGCGGCTCATGCAGGTTGGCGTGGCACGGTGAGCCGCATTGCCGCCCGCGTAGTGCAGCAAATGGCCCGGTTGGGAGCTGACCCTGCTCAAATTCAAGCGGCCATCGGGGTGAGCATATGTCAGCGGTGCTTTGAGGTGGGCGACGAGGTGGCGCAACAGTTCCGTGATGCCGGATTCGACCTGCGTCGCATCATGCGTCGCAACCGCTTGACCGGCAAGGCGCACATCAATCTGCAACGCGCCAATGCCATCGTTCTGCAGCAAGCCGGCCTACCCGTGGAGCACATAGCGATTGCCGGCACCTGTCCGCATTGCCATCCGGAGCGCTATTTCTCGGCACGGCATTTAGGCATCAATTCCGGCCGCACTTTCACCGGCATCATTCGCCAACCATCTGTAATTATTAACCTGAATTCAATCAAACGATAAATAGTATTTGCAATGTCACACCATCACGAACATCATCACCATGAATGCTGTTGCGGCCATGAGCATGAGTCTCATGCCGGCCATCATGAAGAACATGAACACGAGCATCACCATCACGAGAGCCTAAAAGGCCAGTTGTTGCTCATCATCGTCACGGCTGTGTTACTGGCGGTTGCGGTGCTGATTGAGAAGAAACTGAACCTGCCTCTATGGCAACAATTGCTTATCTATCTTGTACCTTATCTGCTCATTGGCCGTGAAACCCTGCAAGAAGCCGTTGAGGGTCTGGCACATGGCGATGCGTTCAACGAGCATTTCCTCATGTCAATTGCCACGCTGGGTGCACTGGGCATCGGTTTCTTGCCCGGCGCTGAGCCGCAATTTGCCGAGGCGGTGTTTGTGATGCTGTTTTTCCAGGTGGGCGAACTCTTTGAGGGCTATGCCGAGGGCAAGAGCCGAGATAGCATTGCGCACTTGATGGACATTAGGCCCGATGTGGCTCATGTGATGCGCGATGGCGAGAGCCTCGATGTGAACCCCGACCAGGTGGCTGTGGGCGAGGTGATTGTGGTGCGTCCCGGCGAGAAGATTCCGCTCGATGGTATTATTATAGAGGGCAACACTTCGCTGAACACGGTGGCACTCACCGGCGAAAGCGTGCCTCGCGACGCTACAATTGATGATGAGGTGATATCGGGGTGTGTGAACCTGTCGGGCGTCATCAGTGTGCGCACTACCAAGAATTTTGGCGAGAGCACTGTTGCCAAAATCATTGACCTGGTGGAGCATGCCGGCGAGAAGAAATCGCGGAGCGAGACATTTATTACCCGCTTTGCTCGCATCTACACCCCCATTGTGGTCATTGCGGCTGTGGCGCTTGCTCTGCTGCCGCCGTTGTTCTCGGGCAATTTTGCCCAGACCTTCCCCACATGGCTCTACCGCGCCTTGATGTTCCTGGTGGTGTCATGTCCGTGTGCACTGGTCATCAGTGTGCCGCTCACTTTCTTTGGTGGCATAGGCGGTGCCTCACGCAAGGGCATCTTGATTAAAGGTGCCAATTATATCGATGTATTGTCACGCACAGGTATAGTGGTATTTGACAAGACGGGTACATTGACTTGCGGGGAGTTTGCCGTGACGGCTGTGCATCCCGACAAGTACAACGAGAACCACCTGCTGCACCTCGCGGCTCATGTGGAGCATTACTCGACTCATCCCATTGGCATTGCGCTACGCAATGCGTTTCCCGACGAAGCTACCGATGGTTGCGAAGTGGGGCAAATCGAAGAGTTGGCCGGTGAGGGAATTACCGCTCATGTGGGCAATGATGTGGTGAGTGTGGGCAATACCCGCTTGATGGATTCGGTGGGTGCCAAATGGCACGACTGCACGCATGCCGGTACCATCATCCATGTGGCCATTAACGGCGAATATGCCGGTCACATTGTTATCAACGACCGTGTCAAGGACGACAGCGCCGCTGCCATTGAGCAACTGCGCGACAATGGCGTGAAACGCACGGTGATGCTCACCGGCGACCGCGACGAGGTGGCAGCCGAAGTGGCTACGAAACTGAAAATTGATGAATATCATGCCCAGTTGTTACCCGCCGACAAGGTGGCGCATGTGGAACGGTTGATGAGTGAAAAGCCTGAAGGCGAGCATCTTGCCTTTGTGGGCGATGGCATTAATGACGCTCCTGTGCTGGCTCGTGCCGATGTGGGCATTGCCATGGGCGGACTGGGTAGTGATGCCGCCATCGAGGCAGCCGATGTGGTGCTCATGGACGACCAACCCACAAAGATTGCCACGGCCATAGGAATTGCGCGCCGCACGCTCGGTATTGCGCGGCAGAATGTGGCGTTCGCCATTGGCGTGAAAGTGGCCGTGCTGCTGCTGGCCGCCGTGGGTGTTGCCACCATGTGGATGGCGGTGTTTGCCGACGTGGGCGTTACCGTACTCGCTGTGCTCAACGCCATGCGCGCCCTGAAAGCATAATCTTCGCAAAACGTCCATTTTAGAAGTGTGGCGAAAAGTTGTAAAACCTTCAGCCATTCTGAGACCTCCGAGTTCTCTGAGACCTCCGAGTTCTCTGATAACTGATAACTGACAACTGACAAAGCCCTGCCGATTGGGGCAAGGCTTTGTAGTAATGATGAAAAATATCCGAATTATTATTTCTTCTTGGGGGTTGCCTTCTTGGCCGCAGGCTTGGGAGTTGCCTTCTTAGCGGTCTTTTTCTCTGCCTCGGCAGCGTGCTTGGCGGCGCGTGTTGCGGCAGCCTTCTTGGCTGCCTCACTGCGACGTTGAGCCAGTTCAGCGGCAGCCTTTTCTGCGGCCAGTCTCGCAGCCTCTTCGCGCTTGGCAGCACGTGTGGCGGCGGCTTTCTTGGCGGCTTCACGGCGTTTTTGCAATTTCTCGGCCTCGGCGGCACGCTTGGCAGCGCGAGTTACAGCGGCTTTCTTGGCGGCCTCACTGCGACGACGGGCACGCTCAGCGGCAGCCTGTTCAGCGGCAATGCGCTCCTGCTCAGCTTTCTCGGCGGCGATGCGGGCAGCCTCGGCGCGCATTGCGGCACGAGTTGCGGCAGCTTTCTTGGCAGCCTCGCTACGACGACGGGCCTTCTCGGCCTCGGCGGCGCGCTTGGCGGCGCGGGTAGCAGCAGCCTTCTTGGCGGCCTCACTGCGGAGACGGGCTTTCTCTTCCTCGCTCAACGCTACCTCAGGGGCTGCGGAGTGAGCAGCTTTCTTGGCGGCACGCTTCTTGGCCTGCTCGGCAGCCAGTTTCTCGGCGGCGGCCTGCTTCTTCAGCTCCTCGCGCTGTGCCTTGGCCAGAAACTGGTCGATGGCTGCGGGTATTGATGGAGCCTTAGCCGATGTGGTGATGTCCAGCCTCAAACCGTGGCTCTTGATTTCCTCAATGGTCTTGGGACCCATACCGCCAATGGCGATATCGCCTTGAACAAAGTTGGGGAAATTCGACAACAACGACTTGATGCCCGACGGGGTGAAGAGGATAATCATATCGTAGTCAAACGGCTCACCCGGTTCAAAGTCATTGCTCACGGTGCGATACATTACAGCAGGAGTGTACTTGATTTGGTGGTCATCGAGTAGCGATGTCTTGATGTCGTGCACATCGCTCATCGGGAAGATGAATTTCTCTTTTTTGTGCTTTTCAACAATCGTGATAAGTTCCTCGACCTTGCCGTTCTCGGTGTAGAAAATCTTGCGTTTACGGTACTGGATGTACTTTTGCAGATAGTGCGCAACCGTTTGGCTCTGGCAGAAGTACTTCATCGTGTCGGGCACGTCAAATCTCAGTTCCTTGGCAAGTCTGAAGTAGTGATCCACGGCTGTGCGGGTAGTGAAAATCACCGCTGTAAAGTCAGCCGGATTTACTTTAAATTTACGAAATTCCTTGCTTGAGAGACCCTCGACTTTTATAAAAGGTCTAAAAACAACCTTGACCCCGTACTTGCTTTCGAGGTCGTAGTAAGGCGACTTTTCTGATGTAGGTTTAGGCTGAGAAACCAGAATTTTGCTTATTTTCACGCTTTACTATATTTAGTAATGTAACATGTTACACAAATAAACCGTCCCGACGCAAAACAAGATGGGGGGTACGATTTCGGCGCTGCAAAGGTACAAAATAAAATAGATAGTAGAGGGCAAATTGTTGAAAAAAATCCTAAAACCTTTGCAAATAAAGGCTATGCGTGCCGAAAAATATAGGATTATTGATGCCGCGAGCATGAAATTGATGGTCGAGGGGAACACGAGCATGATGCCAACGAGTGGGAACAAGAGTAGCCCGAGTAGCGATTGCGATGCCTTGAAGCCGTTAAGCCACAAGTCGGTGTTGGTCTTGTCGCTGAACACATAGCCAAGTAGCCTGTACAGAGCGATTTGCAGCAGGTAGAATACGAGTGCCAGCAGTGTGAATCCCGCCACATAGAGGAACACGTGCTCATGCAAGCGCGCTGAGAGCGACGGCACCCATCGGTCAATGCCATAGAACAGGAGCAATCCCTGCATGATGCAAGTATTGAAAATGAGTGCGCTCATCATGCGGGTCTCGCTCAGGGTGTGGTCATAGAAGATGTTCTCGCGCTTGCGCGTAGAGAACATATTGTGGAAGAAGTGCTCTATGTACTTATAGCCCGACTTGTAGCTGATGGTTATCAAGAACGCGCCAAGCAACATCAAGCCCATGCTGCCCGTGTCGTGCAGCGGGGAGTGGGTGCGCGCCTGTGGCGCCGTGCCTTGCGGCAGTTCCATGACCGGCAACGAATTGAGGGCATCGCTTGCCACCGAGTCACTGCCACCCCGGGTCGGGAAGCCCTGAGCATATTGCGGGGCATAGTAGGTCGCGGCCGAGTCGGCATGGAGCGAGTCGGTAGCGGCGTTGGCGGTGATATGTGTTGCGGTGTTGGGCATAGCGGACAAGGTCAGTATTTGCTCTCGGCGGGTTCAACGCCATTACTGAGAGCGTGTTGAATATATTCGATGACTTGTTGCGGCGTACTGGCAATGTGCCACAAGTTGTGGTGCGACGGTTTCATGAATCCACGGTCAATGCAGCGGGTCACCATCTCAATGAGTGGGTCATAGAATCCACCCGTGTTGAGCACGATGATGGGAAAACTGACAAGGTGCAACTGGCGCCAGGTGAGCATCTCAAGCAGTTCCTCCAGCGTGCCGCAACCGCCCGGCAGTGCCACCACGGCTTGAGCCATGTCGGCAAGGGTCTGCTTGCGCTCGTGCATGTCGGGGGTGATGATCATTGAGGTGAGGCGGTCGTAGTGCCAATTGTTGTCGACCATAAACTTGGGAATCACACCAATGGCGTTGCCACCGGCATCGAGTGCGCCGTCGCTCACGGCACGCATGAGTCCCTGACTGCCGGCACCGTTGACGCAGGTCCAGCCGTTGACGGCTATGAGCCGGCCCAACTCGTAGGCGGCATGGACATACTGCTCGTCGATGCGGCTGCTTGATGCGGCAAACACGCACACGTTCACCTCGTCTGTGTTATGATCAATATCGTGATTCATGCCTGCAAAGTTACGATAAAAATCACACAGCACCAAAGCCTCACCACCTTTAGACTGAAAAGTGAAAGTTGAATGAAAAATATAAATAAGGTGGCTGAAAATATTAAAGAGGGCTGGCTCCGTCAATAGCGGTAAAAAAGGGGTGCAGACGAGCCATGCGTCAATAATGATTAGCAATAAATAATTAGATTTTTTAACACGATTTTCGTTGCAATTTGGTGCCGACAACTACAATTATTGAAATAAAGGAGTACGGAAAACACCGAAAAAGGGGATATTTTTGCCATGAACACATATTTTTTAAGTAAAATCTTAAAAAAATCAAACAAAAACTTGCACAAGTGCGAGAAAAGTCCCAAATTTGTACCTAATTATTAATGTAAAATAATGTTGTTTCAAGGTTGAAACATCAAAATTTATTTAACAAAAAGGCAATTACGTCTTTAATTACACAACAAAAACAATTGTTTTATAAGCTTTATTCAATGGAGATTAGACTACTCATTTCATGTATAACTAAAACAATCACGCTTATGAAAAAACAACTTGCTCTTATTGGAGCACTTTTTCTGGCATGTGGCATGGGAAGCAGTGTTGTGAACGCTGCCCCGGCGCCACAGGTGGTGAACACAAACACCACTACTGTGAGCGGTACTGTGGTTGACGAGAACGGTGAACCCGTTATCGGAGCCAGCATTGCCGAGATTGGTACCATCCGCGCTACGGCTACGGATGTTGACGGACATTTCTCCTTCAAAGTCGGCCCCAGGGCCAAGTTGCAAATCTCCTACGTGGGTTACAAGACCGTTAAGGTTGACGCAAGTAACGGCATGCGCGTCCAGATGGAAACCGACAACGCTCTGCTCGACGAGGTCGTCGTTGTGGGTTATGGCACGCAGCGCAAGGCTAACTTGACCGGTGCTGTGAGCACTGTTGATGTCTCTAAAGTTCTTGATTCCAAGAGCGAGACCGACCTGGCCAAGTCGCTGCAAGGTACGGTTCCCGGCCTCACCGTTTTGAACACCAGTGGTGGTCTTAACAGTGACCCCAGTGTGGTAATTCGTGGTATTGGTACCCTTTCTAACGATGGAACATCTACTCCGTTGTATGTTGTCGACGGTGTTCCCACCGACAACCTGTCGTACCTCAACACCAACGACATCGAGAGCATCTCGGTGCTCAAGGACGCCGCCTCGACATCGATCTACGGTACGCGTGCTGCCTTCGGTGTGGTGCTCATCACTACCAAGACCGCCAAGACCAAAGACCATGTGACGGTATCTTACAAGAACAACTTCTCGTGGAGTCAGGCAACCGACCTTCCCGACTATCCCAACGTGCCCACCCAGGTGCAGGGTCTTATCGACGTGAACAACCGCATGGGTCTGGCAGTTGAGCTCTTCGGTATGTACATGGACAAGCCCGAGTTCCAAGCCGGTATGAACCGTTGGATTGAGAAGCACGGCGACACCAAGGCCGGCTATCGCGAAATGATCTACGGTGACGACTACGATGAATATGGCTACTATGCCAACTGGGATGTGAAAGGCATCATGTTCAACAACGCAGCTCCTGCCATGTCGCACAACATCTCGGTGACCGGCAACTCCGGCAAGACTAACTACTACGTGTCGTTTGGCTACAACCAGCGTGAAGGCTTGTTCAAGTTCAACCCTGACAAGGTGAAACGCTACAACGCCGCTGTGAATGTGTCGACCCAGGCTACCGACTGGTTATTGCTGGGTGCCCGCATCGCTTATAACGACCGCACTTACACAACGCCCAACAACCGTCAGTCTTATGGACAGGAAGGTTACCAATACATGTGGCGTTGGGGTTCGTTCTTTGGCCCCTATGGCTACTTCGTGAACCCCGAAGACGGACAGCAGTATGACGCCCGTACCATGATTGGTTATCGCAAACAGGCTGCTGACACCAAGCGTCACATGAACAACCTGCGTATGACAGGTTTCGTGAAAGTGAACCTCGTGAAAGGCTTGACCTTCAACGGCGACTACACCTTCGTTCGCAAGAACACCAACTACAAGTGTGTGGCTATCCCCGCTACGCTGTACAACACTTGGGGTCTGGCTCCTAAGAGCCCCATTGAATTGTCGACCACTACCTACATTGAGACCGACCGCAGCGTTTATCAGAACCATGTGTTCAACGGCTACTTCAACTACGCAGCCAGCTTCAACGATGCACACAACCTGAACATCATGGCCGGTGCCAACGTTGACAAGGACGACTATGAGTATCTCTACTATGAGCGTCACGACTTGCAAGATGTCAACATGCAAGAGCTTGCGCTCACCAACAGCGATTATGCTTATGAGCATCATCACACTCATCATGGTTCGGCCGGCTTCTTTGGTCGTATCAACTATGACTACAAGGGCATCTACCTGTTGGAACTCAATGGCCGTTACGATGGTTCAAGCAAGTTCCCCTCGGGCGACCAGTGGGCATTCTTCCCCTCTGCTTCAATTGGCTATCGCTTCAGCGAAGAAGCTTACTTCCAGAATTTGAAGCAATACATCACCAACGGTAAGCTCCGTGCTTCTTACGGTTCTATCGGTAACCAGGAAATTGGCGACAACATGTTCCTCGAAACCATGGCTAAGGTGGGTAACGGTGTGAACTGGCTTGGTACCGGCTCTTCAAGACTCGACTACTTCGGCCAGCCCAAACTGGTATCGAAGTCACTCACTTGGGAAACCATCCGCACCACCAACATCGGTCTTGACCTCGGTTTCCTCAATGGTGACCTGAATGTGACCTTCGACTGGTATCAGCGCGACACCAAGGACATGCTCGCTCCTGGTAAGGCCCTCCCCGGTGTGCTGGGTGCAAGCGCCGCTTGGGAAAACGCCGGTTCGCTCCGCACTCGCGGTTGGGAACTCACCATCGACTGGCGTCATAAATTCATGAACGACCTCTACCTGTATGCTACCGCTTCAATTGGCGACTACAAGACCAAGGTGACCGAGTGGGACAGCAATAACCTGATTAACTCTTACTATACCGGTAAGGAATATGGCGAAATCTGGGGCTTCGAAACCGACCGCTACTTTGACTTCAACGACTTCAACGGCCAGAATGCCGACGGTTCTTGGAACTACAAGGCTGGTGTTGCCGACCAAACCAAGCTGCAAAGCGGTGGCTTCGTGTATGGCCCTGGCGACATCAAGTTTGTGGACCAGAACGGTGACGGCGTGATTGACTGGGGTAAGGGTACTCCCGAAGATCATGGTGACCTCAAGAAGATTGGTAACTTCACTCCCCGCTATCAGTACTCGCTGCGCCTGGGTGGCAGCTGGAAGGGCTTCGACCTCGACCTCTATATGCAGGGCGTGGGCAAGCGCGACTACTGGAGCCAATCAGCTTTCGTGATGCCTATGATGCGTGGCGCCGACGCGCTCTATGCTAACCAAACCAGCTATGTAACCGAGGCTATGTTTGCCAGCGGTGTTATCGACCAGAGCGTCGACTTCCCGCGCATGTGGGGTGGCGGTGCCGGACAGGGTAACGCTTCGAGCAGCATTCTCAATGCCGGTAAGTTCAACTTCTATCCGCAGACCAAGTATCTCGTGAACATGGCTTACCTGCGCATGAAGAACATCACCGTGGGTTACACTATTCCCAAGAACATTACTCGCAAGATTTACCTGAGCCGTGTACGCGTGTATGCCGCTATCGACAACGCATTCGACATTGTTAACCACAACAAGGGAACAGGTATCGACCCCGAGATTGCTACCGGCGAAGGCTCGCTTGGCAATGGTGTTTGGGGACGTGTTGCTCCTATCATGCGTAGCTACTCATTTGGTATCCAAATTGATCTTTAATTCGGTATCCTCACATTATTATAATATAAGGACTGAACTTATATAACACACTTAAATGATAACAAAAATGAAAAAGATATTTTTATTTTTCGCAGCAGGATTACTGCTCACTTCGTGTTCTGATCTGCTCGATACCGAACCATACGATCAATTCACGAAACAAAACTACTTCACAAGTGAAACGAATGTGCAGTTGTTTGCCAACTACTTCTACAACACCTTCACAGGTTACGGATCGGGTAGTGGCGACTACTACTTCAACAACTTGAACGATGACCAGGGTACTACCGGTATCGCACGCTGGACCTTCACAAGCGTGCCCGCTTCGGCAGGTGCATGGACAACTCCTTACACCGAGATTCGTCGCGCCAACACGCTCATCAATGCCGTTCCCGGCATCGAGTCTATGAACGAGGCCAGCAAAAACAACTGGATTGGCGTAGGCCGTCTGTATCGTGGCTGGCAGCACTACAAAGTGGTGCGTGGCTTCGGCGACTGCTACTGGGTTGACAAGGAACTCGACTCTGACGATACCGACATCCTGTACGGACCCCGTCAGAATCGTAACGAAGTGATGGACAAGGTGCTCGAAGACCTGAACTTCGCTTGCGCCAACATCACCATGAATGGTTCTTCACGCACAGCCTTCAATAAGTGGGTAGCACTGGCCATGAAGGCCGAGGTGTGCCTCTATGAGGGCACCTACAGCAAGTATGTGGCCAACAACACCGCTCGTGCCAACACTTACCTGGCCGAGGCCAAGAGCGCTTGCGAGCAAATCATGAGCTCCGGCAACTATGAGCTGAACGACGACTACAAGTCGAACTTCGACGACGACGACCTCTCGGGCAACACCGAGATGATTCTCTACAAGCACTATGTTTATGGAACCATGTCGCACGGTACTATCGACTACACTTGCGGTTCTACCCAGGTGAACGGTATCAACAAGGATGCTTTCGACAGCTACCTGTTCCGCGATGGCAAGCCTCTGGCTACTACTTCTATGGACAAGAGCGACGAGGGTAAGATTGTGAACATCATCGACAACTCGGGTCTCTACAAGAAACCGTGGCCTTACATTGACATGACCGATGTCTTCGCTAACCGCGACCCGCGCCTTGCTGCTCAAGTCGACAACATCCTGCAATTCGTGGGCTGTGGTTATGCCCGCTACCCCGGACAAAAGACCATCTCGGCTCAATCCACTTCGTCCACGGGCTATGGTGTTCTCCTGTTCGACAATGAGAAGTATGCCGACAACAACTCTCTCCGTCAGGCCACTAATGGCAACTGGACCGACGCCCCCATCTTCTGGCTCGCTGAGATTTACCTCAACTATGCCGAAGCTTGCGCCGAACTCGGCAGCTGCACGCAGGCCGACCTCGACAAGTCAATCAACAAGCTCCGTGACCGCGTGGGCATGCCCCACCTCTCGGTATCTCCCGAAGCCGACCCCGCCAACAACATGGGTGTGAGCCCCCTCATTTGGGAAATCCGCCGCGAGCGTCGCGTGGAGATGATGTATTGCATGAACGACCGTTACTACTCGCTGCAGCGCTGGAACCAACTCTCGCTGCTCGACACGCAGAAGCATCCTAACCTGTGCCGTGGTGCTCATGTGGGTAACTTTAAAGATGTTTACTATGAGGATGAAGAAGGTAAAAGAACTTATATTATCTCGCAGGTTACCGTTGATGCCGATGGTTACATCAACTGCACCAACAATGGCGCTCCGCGCATCTGGGATGCCAAGTACAACCTGTTCCCCATCCCGAGCGGACAGATTGACCTCAACCCTGCTATGGGTCAGAACCCCGGCTGGTAATCTACAGCATTCAACAACTGATTGACACTAATAACGAAACCGCTTGGCCACATGGCCGGGCGGTTTCTTTTTTGAGCATTTTTCTTGCAAGTCCCATTATTTAGCGGTAAATTTGCATTTTATTACGCAATTTTCAAAAACTAATATTTAATAATAACTACTTAATTCTAACACTACTATGTGGTTAACTAATTCATCAGTGGGACGGAAGGTGGTGATGAGCGTCACCGGCCTTTTCCTGATCCTGTTTCTCACATTCCACGCACTCATGAATCTCGTGGGCGTCATCAACCTCAAATGGTATGATGCCGTGTGCGAATTCCTCGGTGCCAATTGGTATGCGGTGCTGGGCACAATCATCCTTGCCGGTGGTTTTGCACTGCACATCATCTTCGCATTCTGGCTCACTTGGCAGAACCGCAAGGCTCGTGGCAACGACGCTTACTCGGTCACCAAGCGACCCAAAACCGTTGAATGGGCTTCGCAAAACATGCTCGTTCTGGGTCTCATCGTGCTCTGCTTCCTGGTGCTGCACTTGTTCCAGTTCTGGGCTAAGATGCAAGTGCCCGAAATCATGGGCCACACCGTGCGCGAAGGCTCTTACTACCTGGGTCAAGTGTTCAGCCACCTGTGGGTAGTACCTGTCTATCTTATCGGCTTCTGCGCCATTTGGTTCCACATCACTCACGGTTTCTGGAGTGCTTTCCAAACACTTGGCACAACTAACGACAAGTGGATTGAGCGCTTCAAATGCATCGGCTGGTGGTGGGCAACTATCGTGATGCTCATGTTTGCCGTTGAGGTAATCTATTTCGCCTACTTCTTTGGCGCATTTAAGTTTTAATTAGCTGAGTATTAACCTGTAAATTTTTCAAGAAAATGGAAGAGAACAATATCAAAACTACTGCTCAGCCTGTAATCGACTCTAAGATTCCCGAAGGTCCTGTCGCTGAGAAGTGGACCAACTATAAGGCACACCAGAAACTCGTTAACCCCGCCAACAAGCGTCGTCTCGACATCATCGTGGTGGGTACCGGTCTTGCCGGTGCCAGCGCTGCCGCTACACTGGGCGAGATGGGCTTCAATGTGCTCAACTTCTGCATCCAGGATTCACCCCGCCGTGCACACTCTATCGCTGCACAAGGTGGTATCAATGCTGCCAAGAACTATCAGAACGACGGTGACTCGGTTTACCGCCTCTTCTACGATACCGTCAAGGGTGGCGACTATCGCGCTCGCGAAGCCAATGTGTATCGTCTTGCCGAAGTCTCCAATAACATTATCGACCAGTGCGTGGCACAGGGTGTTCCCTTTGCACGCGAGTATGGCGGTTTGCTCGCTAACCGTTCATTCGGTGGCGCTCAGGTGAGCCGCACATTCTATGCTAAGGGTCAGACCGGTCAGCAGCTGCTGCTCGGTGCTTACAGCTCGCTCAACCGCCAGATTCAAATGGGCAAGGTGAAGAGCTACAACCGCTATGAGATGCACGACATCGTGATGATCGACGGCCGTGCACGCGGTATCATCGCCAAGAACCTGGTTACCGGCAAGCTGGAGCGCTTTGCCGCTCACGCTGTGGTTATCGCCACCGGCGGTTACGGAAACACCTACTTCCTTTCGACCAACGCAATGGCATGTAACTGCTCGGCAGCCATGGCAGCCTATCGTCAGGGTGCTTACTTTGCTAACCCCGCCTATGTGCAAATTCACCCCACTTGCATCCCGCGTCACGGCGACAAGCAGTCGAAACTCACCCTCATGAGTGAGTCGCTGCGTAATGACGGCCGCATCTGGGTGCCCAAGGACATTGAAGATGCCAAGCGCCTGCAGGCTGGCGAAATCAAGGGTAGCGACATCCCCGAGGAGAATCGCGACTACTATCTGGAGCGCCGTTATCCCGCCTTCGGTAACCTCGTGCCCCGCGACGTGGCAAGCCGCGCCGCCAAGGAGCGTTGCGACAAGGGCTATGGCGTGAACAACACCGGTCAAGCCGTGTTCCTCGACTTCAGCGAGGCCATCAACCGCCTGGGCATTGACGTGGTGCGCCAGCGCTATGGCAACCTCTTCGACATGTATGAGGAAATCACCGACGTGAACCCCGGCGAGCTCGCTAACGAAATCAACGGTGAGAAGTACTACAACCCCATGATGATTTATCCCGCCATCCACTACACCATGGGCGGCATTTGGGTTGACTACGAGCTGCAGACCAGCGTGAAGGGCCTCTTCGCCATTGGCGAGTGCAACTTCAGCGACCACGGCGCTAACCGCCTGGGTGCTTCGGCGCTGATGCAGGGTTTGGCCGATGGCTACTTCGTGTTGCCTTACACCATCCAAAACTACCTGAGCGACCAGATTACTGTGCCTCACTTCACAACCGACACTCCCGAGTTTGACGAAGCCGAGAAACGTGTGCAGGCCAACCTCGACCACCTCATGAGCATCAAGGGTAACCGCTCGGTTGACTCTATCCACAAGGAACTGGGTAACATCATGTGGGACTATGTGGGCATGGGCCGTACCAAGCAGAGCCTCGAGACCGCTCTGGAGAAAATCAAAGCACTGCGCAAGGAGTTTGAGACCAACCTCTTTGTGCCTGGCGACCAGGACGGCATGAACATTGAGCTCGACAAGGCATTCCGCCTGCGCGACTTCATCACTATGGGCGAACTCATCGCCTATGACGCCCTCAACCGCGAGGAATCGTGCGGTGGTCACTTCCGCGAAGAGCATCAGACCGAAGAGGGTGAAGCCAAGCGCGACGACGAGAACTTCTTCTATGTTTCTTGCTGGAAATACAACGGCGACGACGAGAAGGCTCCTACGCTCATCAAGGAACCCCTCCACTACGAGGCTATCAAGGTACAAACACGTAACTATAAAAACTAACGAATTATGGAAAATATTATAAGCGTAAAACTGAAAGTCTGGCGCCAGGCTGGACCAAAGGAAAAGGGCGGATTTGTAACCTATGAGTTGCAGGACATCCCTACCGATACCTCGTTCCTTGAGACGCTCGACATACTCAACGAACAACTCGTTGAAAAGGGTGAAGAACCCATCGCCTTCGACCACGACTGCCGCGAAGGCATCTGCGGCATGTGCTCGCTCTACATCAACGGACATCCGCACGGACCCGCTACCGGAGCCACCACTTGCCAGCTCTACATGCGCCGCTTCCACGATGGCGAGACCATCACTGTGGAGCCCTGGCGCTCGGCTGCATTCCCTGTGATTAAAGACCTCATGGTCGACCGCAATGCCTTCGACAAGATTCAGCAGGCCGGCGGCTATGTGAGCTTTGCCACGGGTGGTGCTCAGGATGCTAACGCAATTCCCATCAGCAAGGTTGCTGCCGACGAGGCCATGGACAGCGCAAGCTGCATTGGCTGCGGTGCCTGTGTGGCTGCCTGCAAGAATGGTTCGGCTATGCTCTTCGTCTCGGCCAAGGTGAGCCAGTTTGCACTGCTGCCGCAGGGCAAGGTGGAGGCTAAGCGCCGTGTGAAGGCCATGCTCGCCAAGATGGACGAACTGGGATTCGGTAACTGCACCAACACCGGTGCCTGCGCTGCCGAGTGCCCCAAGAACATCAAGCTGAGCAACATTGCACGCCTCAACCGCGAGTTCATCGGCGCCAAGTGCTCCGACTAAACATGGTTGCTGCTAATTCAGCATCAGCATAATAAATTGCCCGGAACCCATATTGGTTTCGGGCATTTTTTTTGCAGAAACACCCTGCTGGTTTTGATAAAACTGAAATAATTATTATTTTTGCACATCAATTTTTATTCAATTATTCTAATCTTTTAAAAAATTCATTCAATCATGAAGAAATTTTTTCAATTTGCTCTCGTAGCAGTTGCAGCAGTGGGCCTCGTGGCTTGTAACGGTAACAAAAACAATGGTTCTGGTTCTCAGCAGGCAAGCACCGAAGCCAGTGCCGATGCCAACAAGACCTACACAGTGAAGTATTCTATTACTGCCAATGCTGGCGCCAACTGGGAGACCCTGTCGACCGAAGGTGACCAGATTGAGACTCCTTTCCAGGCCGAGATCGATGGCGACAAGGTGATTATCACCATGCCCATGAAGGTCGTTCTTAAAGGCAACACTATCAAGAGAAGCCTCAAGGAAGGTTCTGCTGACTTCTGCATCGAGAATAGCAGTGAGAAAGGCCGCATCGAGTTCAAGCTCGCCGACGACAAGGACTATGATGCTGAAATCGCTAAGCTGAAAGCTGGCGACACCATCG
The DNA here is from genome assembly GCA_946412245.1 of uncultured Bacteroidales bacterium. Classification (GTDB taxonomy): domain Bacteria; phylum Bacteroidota; class Bacteroidia; order Bacteroidales; family Muribaculaceae; genus Sodaliphilus. The sequence goes on along the minus strand of CAMKGM010000030.1, from coordinate 14,670 downwards.
AGTTCACCGTCAAGGGCGAAACCACCAAGGATGTTCTCGACAAGATGAACGGCAACTGGGGTACCTTCGCACTCTCACTCTAAAGCACACTTGAGTGATGCCTTGCAAAAAGCACTGCATCCTCATCACTTTACAAAACAATTGCCCGAAACCGCTATCGGTTCCGGGCTTTTGTTTATCTATATTGATTTGGTTGTTATAGGCTTGCTTTTTGCAACTTTTCGCAAGGGTTTTGCGGGTGTTTTTGCAACTGTTCGCAAGCTTTTTCGTTGCTAATTTACAACTTTTCGCCACATTTCCAAAAAGAAGCAGATTTTTTGTGGGGTTAGGCTTTTAGGGCGCGCATGGCGTTGAGGACGGCGAGTTTGAGATGCTCGAGACCCGCATCCATCAGGTGCAGTACCTGGCAAGCCTGCTCGACGAGTACGGCATCCCCTATCAGCGTCCCGTGGGCGGCCACGCGCTGTTTATCGGCGCCGACAAGGTGCTGTGCAATGTACCAAAGGAAGAATTTCCCGCCCAGACGCTCACCTGCGCGCTCCTATCAGAAATACTAACTAATATAATTGAATAAATACTTATTTTTTGAAAAAAATATGTAATTTTGTATGATTTATTAACAAAACTTTTCGGTCTAATGACCGAGTTGGGAACCTGATTCGGGCGATAGGGTTTAAACCCGTATTTTTCACGTGACCTGTCTATCAGGTTGTTAGCCTAAAACAAAACATCATGATTTATAGTTTTTAATTTTCAAACCTTATGAAATTGAAAAATTTATTTCTCGTTTTTCTCGCTTTGGCTCTACCTGCTTCGATTCATGCCGGGCAAGTTACCCAAAGCCAGGCAAAGCAAATTGCCTTGAACTACATGGGTCAAAAAGGGCCTAAGCGCATTCAGGGAGTCAATCCCGCAACCCTTAATCTTCAACTCGCTTATGTGGCACGGGAGGCCCAGGACGAGGCCGACTACTATGTGTTTAACAATAGCCACAACAACGGATTCATTATCGTGGCTGGCGACGACCGCGCTGTGCCCGTGCTCGGCTACACCGACAGTGGAACCTTCGACCCCAACAACATTCCCGATGGACTCCAATGCTTGCTCCTGAGCTATAAGCAGGAGATGAACTATTTGCGCAACAATCCTCGCGCTGCTAAGGCTCAGGCTCCCGAGGCCCACAACCCCGTGGTGAAACCGCTCCTCACCTGCAACTGGAATCAGAGAGCTCCTTTCAACAACCTCTGCCCTATCAAAGAGTCTGTTGCGCCCGACTACCACTGCCCCACTGGCTGCGTCGCAACCGGTGCCGCTCAAATTATGTACTACCACAAGTGGCCCAAGCAAGGACAAGGTTCTAACACCTATGTCTGTGACAGTCTTGATGGTAGGGAAATAACGGCCGACTTCAATCACACCTATGACTGGGATAACATGATTGACAACTACATTGAAGGACAATACTCCGATCAGCAGGCCAACGCTGTGGCTGCTCTCATGTTCGATGCCGGTGTCGCGGCTAACATGAACTATGGCAAGAGCAGTTCGGCCAGCTGCTACTGGATGATGGACGCGCTGCGATCCAACTTTGGCTACAACAAGGGCATGCGGTATGAGCTTCGCTCAACCAAGACCATCACCGAGTGGGAGCAACTCATTTTCAACGAACTCAATAACAAACGCCCCATTCTCTATTCTGGCTTCACTCCCAAGGGCGGACACACTTTTGTACTCGACGGATATAACGCCGACGGTTATTTCCACTTCAACTGGGGCTGGGGTTCGCTCAGCAACGGCTACTTCGTCATCACTATCCTCAACCCGAGAGAGCAGGGAGTGGGCTCTTTCGATGGTGGATACAACACCACCCAGTCCATGGTAACTGGACTCTATCCCCAGCAAGACGGCGTTGAGCCAGAACCTTATCTCGATATCTCATGCGAAGATTTCATGCCCACCGTCGATAGCGTCGAGCTCGGCGAAAATGTCAAGGTTGAACTCCTCGGTTTCGTCGGCACTGGATTTGGCTACGGCAGGAGGGTTGATATTGATTATGTGTTTGTCCTCACCGATGCCAACAACGAAATTATTGAAACCTACGACGAATATCCTCTCTCTATGCGCTTAGGCACTCGATACACCTACAGCCTCCAGCGCAAAAACTGCCGAAACATCACGCCCAGCACTGTGCTCGAACCGGGCGAATATCATCTCACGCTCATGTATAAGCGAGCCGAGGAAGAATCCTCTAAATACACCTTCTATAAGCACAGCAGCGCTAATCCGGGTTATGTGCTCGCACAAGTGAAAAACGGCAAAATCTTCTTCTCTAAACCTAAGGTTGGCAACAGTAATCTCAAAGTTGACGGCTTCGACTATCCCAAGCCCGTGGGCGACAATTCCTATTTCCCCGCTACACTCAAACTCTCCAACTCGGGCGATGAATACTATGGCGACATTCACATTGCCGCTAAGGGCGGTGATCTTGAAGACTATCAGGAATTGTACTCTGCGGTTGTTGACGTGGCAAAAGATGCTGAGCTCACACTCAATTTCACCATGTTCCCACCCCGTGGCGCCGCCGACTATCAGATGGTTGTGCGCGACAATGCGGGCAATGTTATCTATGGCCCCTGCACACTCACCGTTGCTCCAAGCGATAACTATGTGCTCGAGGCTGCTTCACAGCTCACTCCGGGCAACTACTACATGAAGCCCGACGATGTTAACGCGCACATCGACATCAAGAACACTGGTACTGGCAACTTCTTGGGCTGCATCTCTTATGAGATTCAACTCAATGGTGCTCGAAGGGCACACGGCGTTTCTGATGTCATCACTATAGCGGCAGGCGAGACCAAAACCGTCAATCTCAAGACTCATTTCGAGGGACAGCCCACAGTGGAATACAACTTCCGCCTCTTCAACATTAAGGCCGATACCGACGAGGAGAAGGAACGCATCAGAGCCGCTTTCATGCTCGCCGATGAGCAAACTGCTGTTGCCGACATCTCCACCGCTAAGGTGAACTTGAGCATGAGTGGTAACGTGCTTAATGTGACGGGTGCTGCTCACGTCAGCATCTACAATGTGATGGGCGCTCTCGTGGCTTCGGGAGCAAGTGTCGAACTGCCCGCTGGTGTCTATGTTGTGGTGGCCGACGACACCGTCCATAAGATTGCTGTGAAATAATTGCATCAATTATTTGCACAATTCAAGAAATTATTATAATTTTGTAATCGTTTCAAACTTGTAATTGTTTCAACTAGTGGAAAAGGCGACGCAACATCTTGTGAATCACGGCATCAGGCCCTCGGTGCAGCGTGTAGCCATCATGGAATATCTCATGAAGCACCACACGCACCCTACGGTCGATACCATCTATCACGACCTGCTTGCGACCATGCCCACGCTGTCGCGCACCACGGTGTACAACACGCTGGAGCTACTACACTCGCACAATGCCGTGCAGGCGCTCACCATCGACAGCCGCAATGTGCACTACGACGGCATGATGTCGCCCCACGCCCACTTCATGTGCCGCTGCTGCGGGCGCATCATAGACCTGCCCATGCACAGTGACCTGCCCGCCAACCCACTGCCCGAGCATGTGAGCCGGGTGGAACAGATTCAGCTCAACTACAGCGGCGTGTGTGATGAGTGCAACAAAAACAATTGTTAATCAACCAATTTATATTCACTTTCTAAAAAACTTGACAATTATGAAAAAATGGAAATGCGTAGTGTGCGGATACATCCACGAAGGTGATACTCCGCCCGAAGAATGCCCCTTGTGCGGCGTTGGTCCCGACCAGTTTGAAGAAACTGACGAATAACCCACTTTTATCAAATAATTAATTTACTAACTCACTAACAAAAACCGATTTTACTACTATGGCTAAAAAATGGATATGCACCGTTTGCGGTTACGTTCATGAAGGCGACACTCCTCCCGAAAAATGTCCGCAGTGCAAACAACCCGCTGAGAAATTCAAAGAAGTACAGGAAGACGAGAAGCTCAACTTCGTAGCAGAGCACGTGATTGGCGTTGCCAAGGGCGTTGATCCCGAGATTCTGGCAGGTCTCAAGGCTCACTTCGAGGGCGAGTGCTCAGAGGTGGGCATGTATCTGGCCATGAGCCGCCAGGCCGACCGCGAGGGCTACCCCGAAGTGGCCGATGCCTTCAAGCGCTATGCATGGGAAGAGGCTGAACACGCAGCCAAGTTCGCCGAACTGCTGGGCGAAGTGGTGTGGGACACCAAGACCAACCTTGAGAAACGCATGATGGCTGAAGCTGGCGCATGCGAAGACAAGTTCCGCATTGCCAAGCTGGCTAAGCAGCAGAACCTCGACGCCATCCACGACACCGTGCACGAGATGGCACGTGACGAGGCTCGTCACGGACAGGGATTCGAAGGCCTCTATAACCGTTTCTTCAAAAAATAATGCCGTTATGAAGGAATTAAAAGGAACCAAGACCGAGAAGAATCTGCTCGAGGCATTTGCCGGCGAGTCGATGGCACGCAACAAATACTCCTACTGGGCTTCGAAGGCCAAGAAGGACGGCTACAACCAAATAGCCGCCATCTTTGAGGAGACTGCCGACAACGAGAAGGAGCACGCCAAGATGTGGTTCAAACTGCTTGAGGGTGGAGCCATCAAGCCCACCACCGACAACCTGGCTGCTGCAGCCGGCGGCGAGAACTTTGAGTGGACCGACATGTATGCCCGCATGGCACGCGAAGCTCGCGAAGAGGGCTTTGAAGAGATTGCCGTCAAGTTTGAGGGTGTAGCAGAAATTGAGCGCCACCATGAAGAACGCTACCGCAAGTTGCTCAAGAACATTGAGGACAAGGTGGTGTTCAGTCGCGAAGACGATGCCATTTGGCAATGCCGCAATTGCGGTCACATCGTGGTGGGCAAGCAGGCTCCCGAGGTGTGCCCTGTGTGCGACCATCCGCAATCTTACTTCCAGCTCAAGCCTGAAAATTACTGATTCCCGGATATTTCCGGGAATATTACCGGCTACTCTTGAACTGAAGAGTTTATATTTTCGGTAATATCGAAAAGACTGTGGCGCTACTGATAGCGTCACTGTCTTTTTTTGTGTAGAGATTCTACTAAACACCTTTTCATGACTGTGGTTTGCCTTTTTCATATCTTATCACTAACTTTGTCATCAAGAATCGTAGTCTTTCTACTATTTATTAACCCCTAAAAACCAATATGAAGCAGATGTTGACGTCAGTCAATCGTAACTAATTAACCAACTAAGAAGAATGAAAAACGAACAAACACATCCCAATCTTGTGGTAATGCTCACCTGGCACGACTATACCGTGGAGAACGCCGCACAAGTGTTCGAGCAGTGCAAAGCATCGAAAGCACAATTCTGGGGTTTCAAGGAACATCCACTACCACTGAATCAAATGAAAAAGATATATGAGAGCATGAAGCAATGCGGCAAGACCACATTCCTCGAAGTGGTATCATATAGCGAGGAAGAAGGCCTGGCAGGTGCCGAAATGGCGGCTGCCTGTGGGTGCGAAGTGCTGATGGGGACCAAATTCTATGATTCCATCAACGATTATTGTCGCAAGCATGCTATCAAATACATGCCCTTTGTGGGAGAAGTCACTGGGCGCCCGTCGGTACTCGAAGGCACAATCGAGGGTATGATAGCCGAGGCGCGCTCCTATATTGAGCGAGGAGCCTACGGCATCGACCTGCTGGGATACAGATACACAGGAGATGCCAATGCCTTGAACCGGGCGATTGTTGCAGGTGTTGATGCGCCTGTGTGCATAGCCGGCAGCATTGACAGCTTTGAGCGGCTCGACGAGGTGCGCAAAGCGGCACCCTGGGCATTCACTATAGGTGGTGCTTTCTTCGAGAATAAGTTTGGCGACACGTTTGCCCAGCAGGTCAACACAGTGTGTGATTATATGTCACGGTAACAGACAATAATTGATATGTGCAGTATCTTCTATCCAAATTATTATGTTGAGGATGTTTTCTCAATCGATTATGAGAAACTCATGTCGATGGGATACAAAGCGCTGATATTTGACATCGATAACACGCTTGTGCCTCATGGAGCTGACTCAACAAATGCTGTCGATGAACTTTTCGCCAAGTTCAATGACCTGGGATTGAAGACACTGCTGCTGAGCAACAACAATCAAGCCCGCATCGAGCGCTTCAAGAAGAATTTTCACACGCTCTACATCGAAGAAGCCGGCAAACCTCGTCCCGAATGCTACCACAAGGCCGTTGCGATGCTCAAAGTGAAACCCAACGAGGTGATGGTTGTTGGAGATCAGTTGTTTACAGATATCTTGGGTGCCAATCGTGCCGGACTTAATAGCATTTTGGTCAAGTACATTGGCTACTACAAGAAAGAAAAGAAAGGCATTCGGCGTAATCTCGAGAAGGTGTTGCTGTGGTTCTACGGGCACAGCAGCTGCTACAGAAAAAGGCAAAACATTACCATTGACAATAGTTAGAACCCTTATTCCCAATTATTATGGAGAAGAGACGAAAATTGTTCTGCGAGATAAGTCCTGCCACTTATGCAATCGCGCTGAAGAAACAAATCATCACACGGCACCTCAAGAATTTGTTGGGGAATGAGAAATTTGCGAAGCATCTACAGTCAGAGCCTCTGCCTGTAGTGGTCTATAGTAGCAGCAACAACATGATTAAGCGCGGACCGGGCATCGACCCGCAACTGCAACTCAACAAAGCCGATAACATTCGTTTGGCCTGTAGCCGCATGAACGGGCTAATCATCAACCCCGGTGAAACGTTCTCGTTCTGGAAATTAGTGGGAAAGACATCTATCAAGAACGGGTTTGCCCCGGGGCGAGTTATTGTGAATGGCAAGTTGGTGGCAGGTGTAGGAGGTGGATTATGCAACTTGGCCAACACCATCAACCTGTTAGTGATGCACAGCCCGCTCACTATCACCGAACTTCACCACCACAGCGACGCCCTCGCTCCCGACCCCAATGGCAAGCGGGTGCCCTACAGTGCCGGCACCTCGGTGAACTACAACTTTGTGGACTACCGGTTCCGAAACGACACAGGCCAACCTGTGCAGCTATGTGCGTGGTGCGACAACGACGACCTGCACACCGAATTGCGCACGACTCAGGAATTCCCCACCACCTACCGGCTGGTCGAAGAGGGGCATCACTTCCATAAGGAGGAAAACGGCAACTATTATCGCATTTCAAAGATCTACCGCGAGACCTTAGACCGGGCTACGGGAGAAATTCTGTCTCGCCAGTTGCAATGGGATAACCACTCAAAAGTGATGTTTGACCCATCGCTCATTCCCGAAGATCAAATTTGTTAAGCGCTGTCTGTTCAAAGAGAGTGCAGCAAAAGTGGCGAAATCGGGCTGCGGCCTCGAAATTGACGGAAAAATGAGATACTGGAATCTTAGTTGACAAAAGTTTCAATGCCCTTTGGGCACCACACGCTGCCCTTCGTGCAACTCGTGTTTTGAAATTTAAATAATTTGCTTTCACTCGTCAAACTGAGAACATGTTCTCGTTTGAACTCGTTTACTCGCAAATTTTGTCGAATATGTTGCAACAGCAACATATTTGCACTAATTTTGCATTTAAATAAACCAAGAAAGTCTATGAAACGCTACATTCCACTATTGCTCATCGCACTGCTGTTGCCACTCATGGCGACCGCGCAAAAAGAGTTCACGCTCGAGGATCTTAACTTTGGCGGTACCAACTACCGCAACATGATACCCAAGAACCGCACCATCGTGTGGTGGGGCAATGTGCCTGTGCGCCTGAGCACCGATAGCGCTTGGACCATCAACCCCAAGAATGGCAACGAGAAACTGCTGTTCACACGGGCCAAGCTGCCCGCCGACTGCAAAGTGAGTTCCCTTACCGGAGCCGAATTCCCCTATGCCGACAAGCCCATCGTGTGGCTGTACGAGTCTGAGCATTTGGTGCTCATTGACTTCAAGGCACGCAAGACGGTTTTCAAGATGAAAGACGCCGCCGACGTCAGTAGCTGGAATCCCGTGAGTCGCAATATGGCCTATATTGAAGGCGATAACCTATGGGTGGCCCGTGCCGAGATTAATCAGGTGCCGCCGCGCACAGTGACTACACCTGAGCAGCATCAGGAATTCTTGGACCACATGCGTGCACAGCAACTCACCACCGACGGCTCTCGCGATATCGTCTACGGACAGGCTGTTCACCGCAACGAGTTCGGCATTGACGGCGGCCTCTTTTGGAATCCGCAAGGCACGAGGCTGGCTTTCTATCGCATGGACCAGAGTATGGTGGCCGACTATCCCCTTGTCAATGTGCCGGAACTTGACGACACCACTCAGGTCGAGGCCACGCCTGCGCCCGAAAAGTATCCCATGGCCGGCCGCACATCGCACAAAGTCACCGTGGGCATCTACGACTTCAATAGCGACCGCATCGTTTACCTTGATGCCGGTGACCCCACCGACCGTTACTTTACCAACATCGCTTGGAGTCCCGACGGCAACATCGTGTATGTGCAAGAACTTAACCGTGACCAAAACGATTGCCAACTGGTGAGCTACGACGCTGCTACCGGCAAGAGACTCAGCGAACTCTATCGCGAGACTCACCCAAAATATGTGGAACCGCAACACCCCATCGTTTTCCTGCCATGGGATGCCACGAAGTTCTTGATGCAGAGCGAGCGCGATGGCTACAACCACCTATATCTGCTTGATGTCAATGGCAATATGTTGCGCCAGGTGACGAGCGGCAACTGGGTGGTGATGAATGTGCTGGGCTTTGACAGCGAGACGCACCAAGTTATTATTGCCGGCAACGAGACAAATGCGATAGGGTGCAACATCTATAGCGTGAACATTGACAATGGTACACTCACACGCATTGACGAGGGCGGCCGCGGCTGGCATGACGGCTCGCTGAACGCCAACGGCACTTTGCTGATTGACAAGTATCAAGAGCCCGATGTGCCGCGCAACATCGCCATCGTTGACACACGCACCGGTAAATCTGTGCGCTACTTCACCGCCCCTGACCCCTGGCAAGGTTACACGGTGCCCACCTACGAGTGCGGCACCATCACCGCAGCCGATGGCGTCACACCGCTCTATTACCGCATGGTTAAGCCGGCCGACTTTGACCCGGCTAAGAAGTACCCCACAGTGGTCTATGTCTACGGTGGTCCTCACGCACACAATGTGGATGCCGGTTGGCACTATCGCAGCCGCAGTTGGGAAACCTACATGGCGCAGCGCGGCTACATTCTCTTCATTATGGACAACCGAGGCAGCGAGAACCGCGGACGCGACTTTGAGCAGGCCACCTTCAGGCAGCTGGGTCAGGTTGAGATGCAAGATCAAATGCAGGGTGTGAAATTCCTGCAGTCACTGGCCTATGTCGACACTACTCGCCTGGGTGTGCACGGTTGGAGTTTCGGCGGATTCATGACCATCAGCCTGATGACCAACTACCCCGACGTGTTCAAGGTGGGCGTGGCCGGCGGACCCGTCATTGACTGGAAGTGGTACGAGGTGATGTACGGTGAGCGCTATATGGACACGCCGCAGACCAATCCCGAGGGATACGAACGCACCAGTCTGCTCTCAAAAGCTAAAGACTTGAAAGGTAGATTGCAGATTATCATCGGCCTGAACGATCCCACCGTCGTGCCACAACACGCCTATTCATTCCTTAAGGCCTGCATCGCTGCCGGAACACAGCCCGACTTCTACGTCTATCCGGGTCAAGGGCACAACATGCGCGGACACCAAAGCGTGCACCTGCACGAGCGCATCACCCGCTACTTCGACGACTACCTCAAATAGCCCCCTCTCATCATTCACTCAAGTTTCTAAAGAGGTTTTGCCCCTTTAGAAACTTGAGGATTAGGGATTAGGGATTAGGGGATTACGGACACTCCCTTTTGGGCAAAAGGACTTGATGTTTTTACTTCTGGCGGAAGTAGAACTCCATGCTGAGCATCTCGAGCGGACGGTCGATGGCTATGGCTGTGAAGGGCACCATTGTATAGGTGTTCTTTGAACCCTTGTCGACCTTATAGTCAAAGATGACAGCGTTGCCGTTTTCAAGCACTTGGGCAGGATAGACGCTCACGCTACGGTTAGTCTCGGGCAGTATAACCGCGAGCACAAACTGGGTCTTGAAATTGACGGGCGTGGGATTTCCGTTGGTGCCCATGACGGCTGCTTCGCCAAAGATGCTGAAGAACTCGTCTTCGCTGGTGATGATTTTTCGCTCAACCTTTTTGACCTTGTGTGTGTTGAGCACATAGTAGTTATGCAGTTCAGTGAAGTCTATGGGATAGGCTTTTGCCTCAAGTTTGCGCGAGATGGAGCATTGAGCCAGTAGCAATACGGCGATGGCGCATATAGCAATAGACAGAATTTTCTTCATAATCAAGAATTTTATTTGTTGATAACGTTGTCGTAGTAGAACTTGAGCACATCGCTTGCTGCGACAAATGATGACTGCTTGCTCTCAAGAACCATCTGCTGCTTGACCTGCAGCAAGCGCTCAATCTCAGGATCGTTGTAGAAACGCGATTTGAGTTGCTCGTTGATGGTCTCGTACATCCAGTATTTCTCTTGCTGACGCCGACGCTCTTCAAAGTAGCCGTTGGCGTGCACGAAGTCGAAGTAGTCGTCAACGATTCTCCACAACTTGTCGATATTGAGGTTGTAGTAGCCCGAATAAGTGGTGACTTGAGGCAGGAATCCGCTGGGCGGCATCGGATAGAGGTGCAGGGCGTTGCGGAATTCAAGCGCCTGCCGGTTGGCGCGGTCCACATTGTCACCGTCGGCCTTGTTGATGCCTATGGCATCGGCCATCTCCATGATGCCACGCTTGATGCCTTGCAATTCGTCGCCGGCACCGGCAATCTGAATGAGTAGGAAGAAGTCAACCATAGAGTGCACGGCCGTTTCGCTCTGTCCCACACCCACGGTCTCGACAAAGATGTTGTTGTAGCCGGCTGCCTCGCACAGCATGATGGTCTCGCGTGTCTTGCGCGCTACGCCGCCCAGCGAACCGGCCGAGGGTGAAGGACGGATGAATGCCCGCGGGTGGACCGATAGTTTCTCCATGCGCGTCTTGTCGCCCAAGATAGAGCCCTTGGAGCGCTCGCTCGACGGGTCAATGGCAAGCACGGCCAGTTTGTCGTTAGGATTACGGTCAAGAATATAAGTGCCGAACACGTCAATTGAGGTGCTCTTGCCGGCTCCTGGCACGCCCGTGATGCCTATGCGGCGGCTATTGCCCGTGTGCGGCAGGCACTTCTCAATCACCTCTTGCGCAATGGCTTGATGCTCTGTTGCAAGGCTCTCAACCAGGGTCACGGCTTGCCCCAGAATGGTGGTGTTGCCCTTGAGAATGCCCTCAACATAATCGGTGACGGTAAGTTTTTGACGTTTCTTGCGATTCTTGATATATGGGCTCACGATGGGTGGTTGTTCCACTCCCGCATTGACCTGCAGTCCGGTGTATTGGTCGTCGTTTTCAGGGTGATGCATGGTCACATTCTTGCTGTGTTTCTTTATTTCGTCTTGGTTCATATCGTGTATTAATTTGATGTCTTGTTGATGCCCACCAATCGCACTTCTTGTTGCGGGCGATAGGGGTCGTTAGTGATGACAGTGAGCGAGGTGTTGAGTACAGGCTCGGTAAAGTCGTTCACCTGCACGGTGACAGTAGTCTGCTTTCCTTTCTTGATTTCAAGGTCGGTAGTTTGCGCGGTGATGTGCGCGTCAGGAACAAAGAGTCGCCTGATGACCAGGTTGCTCTTGCCGTTGTTCTTGATGGTGAAGGTGCATGAGGCATTGCCGCTGAAAGTCCCGAAGTCAATCTTATCGGTCGAGAAGGTGGCGTCGGGTGCGTCACGTCGCTGTTTATCAGTGAGTTTAGAAAAATCTTCCTTGACTTGTGCCATGACTGTGAACGGCATGGTAACGACCTGTGTGGAGTCGGCAATCGGCATGGCATGAATGGCAATCGTGTCGGTGTTAAGTCCCCACAGGGGTGCCCGCCAAGAGTCATAGAAAAGTGAGACGGTGACCAGTTTGCCGGGCATGATGGTGTCAGGCAAGACGCGTGCGCTCATGTGTTGCGGCAATCCGGTGACAGCGACGCGCATGGGTTGCCGAGCCGTGTTATAGCCTGTGAAAAACGCTTCGCGCCATTTTCCGCGCGTGACAGTGCCAAGGGGGAGACTGTTGTGGCTGAACTTGACGGGACCGGTGCCGTAGGGATACTTCTCGTCAATGGTCTCGGGCGAACCGATGACCAAGCCCTTGACCACCAGCATGGTCTTGCGTGGAACGGTGTTAGTGTAGACCAAAACGTTTTTCTCAAACTCACCGGGAATCTTGCGCGAGTCGTAACGCAGTTGCACGATGGCGGTGTCGGCGGGAGCGATGGGTTCGCGTGGATACTCAACAGCGGTGCAGCCGCACGAGGGTTTTACTTCGACAATGACAAGCGGCTCCGATCCGGTATTCACCAGCCGCATCTCGCATGAGACGGTCTTGATGCTGTCGCTGAAACTGCCGAAGTCGTGCTCCGTCTCGAGCCAAGTGGCTACCGGTTGGGCCCAACCGCAACACGCCGACAGCAACATTGCGGCAAGCAGCAGAGGCTTGGTCAGCAGCGACTGGAATGACTCGTGTCTCATGGCAAGGATTGTTGTGTGCCGGTTTAGCGCTTGCGCTTGGCCGGAATGATGGATCCCTCAATGGTGAGATTGATGCGGCGATCCTGTCCGTTAGTGTAGACCTTGACCGTTTTCCTGAACGCACCTGCGCGGCCTATTGGGCTGAAAGTCACCTTAATCTTGCCTTTTTTGCCGGGCTTGATGGGCTTGGTGGGAAACTCGGGTCGTGTGCAACCGCAAGAGGCGGTAGCATCGGTGATAATGAGGGGCTTGTCGCCCGTGTTGACAAACTCGAATTTGCAGGTTACGGGGCCTTTTGACTCCTTAATGGTCCCGAAGTTGTGGTTCGTAACTTCAAAAGTGGCCTTCGGACCGTCTTGTGCCATAGCGGGCAGTGCCAGCGCAATAGCAAGAATCAATATATTCAGCAATCGTTTCATAGCCGTCGGTTTAGTTCAGTAATAATGCAAAATTACAAATAATGTTTGCAATATGGCAGTTATTAGGTTTTTTTAATGATTGCGATGCTTCAGCAAACTCCCTAACGCGTCTTAGTTTGCCCGTTAGCCGATAATTATTTAACTTTGCAGTAGTAATCACATACATAAAACGAAACGATGCAGAACCCCTTTGTGAGAACACAGATGCTGCTGGGCAAGGCAGCGATGGAAACCCTGGCACACAGCCGCGTGGCGGTATTCGGCGTGGGTGGGGTGGGTGGCTATGCGGTTGAGGTACTGGCGCGTAGCGGTGTAGGAGCCATTGACCTGATAGACCCCGACCGCGTTGCCCTGTCAAATCTTAATCGGCAGATGGTGGCACTCAACAGCACACTTGGCCAATACAAGGTGGATGTGGCGGCGCGACGCATTCAGGACATCAACCCCGGCTGCGTGGTGACAACGCACAAACTATTCTACCGCGTGTGCAATGCCGACGAACTGGACCTGAGTGTCTATGACTATGTGGTGGACTGCATCGACACCGTGAGTGCCAAGAAGGAACTGGTGCGACGCTGCACACGTGCGCAGATTCCCATTATTTGCAGCATGGGTGCCGCCAACAAACTGGACCCTATGGCCTTCAAGGTGTGCGACATCAGCAAGACCAAGAATGACCCACTCGCCAAGGTGCTGCGCAAGCAGTTGCGTCGCGAGGGCATCAGGCACTTCAAGTGCGTGTGCAGCGACGAACTGCCCATGGAACCCGTGGAGTGCGATGAAGCCGAAGGCGACGTCCCGGCCACCAATGCTTTTGTCCCCGCCGCCGCCGGCCTCCTCATAGGTTCACAAGTGATCAAGGACCTAATACAGCTGTCAGTTATCAGTTGACAGTTATCAGTTGTCAGTCTTCAGTTGTCAGTTGTCGGAGAACTCGGAGGTCTCGGAATGACGGATGCTGTGGGAAGGGTGGGAAAGGTGAATCTTTTGGGAAGACTGGGAAATTTGGGAAAGCCGGGAAAATGTGGAATTTGTAAACTAGCATGGTGCATCAATGTAGGGTCGTCACCTGTGGCGACTGCGATAACTAATGGGTAATCTTTTGTGCAACAATATAATACACCTTTTTGTGGTAGCGGTCGTCACGGGTGACGACCGTACAGGGCGGCGATGATGATTGTACCGCGTTCGTTGCGGTTTTGTGTACTTTCGTTACCGAAAAAGTGCTCACTCAATGTTGAGAAAAGCTTCAATGCTCTTTGGGCACTTCGTGGCACACTCGTTCTAGCCGCACTAGCCGTACTAGTAGTGCTAGCCGTTCTAGCCACCAAGGTGGTTTCTATAGTAAGTGGATGGGAAGGATGTCAAAGAGCGAGGGATGGGAAGGAAGTGAGGAAGGTTTTGCTTCGCTTCGCGAACCGCACACCGGCCTGGCGGCCGACTCATGCTGCAAAACTTCCTCGAGCGCTGCGCGGTTCAATGAGCGCGGGGATGAGGGTCTTGGGGCTGCGACGGGAGTCGCAGCATAGAG